>CAZMRX010000085.1:0-16543 GCA_964568755.1 uncultured Acidobacteriota bacterium
GCGGGCGGCGCCGCGACGCCTCCCGCGCTCACCAGGTGCACCGCGAGCACCGCGAGCGCCGCCTGCGCGAGCGCCATGCGGGCGATCGGGGGCCGCTCCGCGACCGCCGCGACCGGGCGCGTCTCGTCCTCGGGCCCGCTCTCGGCCAGGGGCGTCGCGAGCCCGGGGAGGACGCCGGGCGCCGAGCGGGCGCAGGCGGCCTGCAGCGCGCGACGCATCTCGACCGCGGTCGGGTAGCGGTCGGCCGGGCCTTGGCGAGCGCGCGAGCCAGCACCGGCCGCAGCGGTCCCGGCAGCTGGGGCAGGTCGAGGAAGGGCAGGTCGTGGAGCTGGCGCACGATGGTGACGACCGGGGTCTCGCCCCGGAACGGGAGCGCGCCGGTGAACAGCTCGAAGATCACGACCGCGAGCGAATACAGGTCGCCGCGGAAGTCCACGTCCTCGCCGCGGAGCTGCTCCGGGCTCATGTACTCGGGCGTCCCCATCAGGCTGCCGGTGGCCGTGACCGTGACGCCCCCGGTCGCCCCGTGCTGCTTCGCGATGCCGAAGTCCATCACGCGCACGACGCCCCTGCGGTCGCGCATCAGGTTCGCGGTCTTCAGATCGCGGTGCACCACGCCCGCCTCGTGGATCGCGGCGAGGCCGTCGGCGACCTGCAGCGCCACGCTCCAGGCCTCGTCGTGGGACAGCCCGCCCGACTCGCGCGCGAGCGGCGCCAGGTTCTCGCCTTCCACGAGCTCCATGCAGATGTAGAGCAGGCCGCGGTCCTCGCCGTCGCCGTACACGGAGCAGACGTTCCTGTGCCGGACCCGCCGCGCCAGGCGGATCTCGGAGCGGAAGCGCTGCTCCACGCGGCCCGACTCGCGTGCCATGTCGGGCCGGAGCACCTTGATCGCCACGGTCTCGCCGAGCTCGCGGTCGAAGGCCCGGTAGACCATGCCCATGCCCCCGCGACCGAGCGGGCCGAGGATCTCGTAGCGCGAGGCGAACACGGCGCCTTCCACGAGCGAGGCGAGCGCCACGTCGAGCGCGGCGCCGCAGGCGAAGCACACCCGGGCGGAGCTCTCGTTCTGGGTGCTGCAGGAGGGACAATTCATCGGGGCCGTCACGACGATGATAGCGTGGCTTGGTAGAATCCTGCGCGCGATGGCCTTCCGGGCGGCGGTTTTCGATTTCGACGGCGTGATCGTGGACAGCGAGCCGCTGCACTTCCGCTCGCTGCGCGACGCGCTCGCGAGCGAGAGCGTGCTCATCACCCACGAGGAGTACTGGGACCACCTCCTGGCGCACGACGACAGGAGCTCGATCCGGCTGGCGTTCGCGAGACACGGCGAGCGGCCCGACCCGGAGCGCCTCGCGCGCGTGGAACGGGCCAAGATCGAGCGCTTCGCCGAGCTGATCCCCGACGTGCCCGTCTTCCCCGGGGCGCGCGAGGTGATCGGCGCGCTCGCGGCCGAGCGGCCGCTCGCGATCGCCTCGGGCGCGCGCCACGACGAGATCGAGGCGATCCTCGCGGGCATCGGGCTGCGCGACGCGTTCTCCGCAGTCGTGGGGGCGGAGGACGCCTCTCGCACCAAGCCCGACCCGGCGCCGTACCTCGAGGCCGCGCGCCGACTGGAGGCCCACGCTCCCGGCCTGGCGACCGCCGAGTGCGTGGCGTTCGAGGACTCGGTCCCGGGAGTGATGTCGGCGCTCGGCGCCGGCATGAAGGTCGTGGGCGTCGCGCACAGCTATCCGGCAGCCAAGCTCCGCTCGGCGCACCGCGTCGTGGACTCGCTCGCGGCGCTCGAGACCGGATCGCTCGGCGGGCTCTTCGAGGACTGAAGACGATGCCCTCCCGTCACTTCGACCCCGAGCAGGCACGCCGCTACGCCGAGCATCGTTACGACTTCAACCGCAAGTCGCTCGCCGGCCGCGTGGTGCTGCTGCCCGGCGGCGCCGCGGGCCTGGGCGCCGCGATCGCCGCGCTGCTGGTGCAGGACGGCGCGATCCCGGTGGTGGGCTACCGCTCGAACCGCGGCAACGCGCTCGCGTTCCAGCAGCGCGTGCAGGACCTCTACGGCGGCCTCGTGCACCTGGTGGAGGGCGACGTCGCCGATCCCGATGTCCGCAAGCGCTACATCGAGGCCGCGCTGGCGGTGAAGGGCGAGCTGTACGGCGTCGTCGCGCTCACGGGCGACCCGGCGCGCGTCAAGGCCAGCGAGCTCGACGGCGCGGCGCTGCACGCCTCGTTCGCCGCCAACTTCGAGGCCCCGGTGCTGCTGGCGCGGGCCGCCGCCGAGGAGATGCTCCGGCGCGACACGCACGGCGCGATCGTGCTGTTCTCGAGCATGCAGGGGGTGTTCCCGTTCGAGGGCAGCCTCGCCTACGCCTCCCCCAAGGCGGCGCTCGTGCACGCCGCCCGCGTGCTTGCGAAGGAGTACGGCGGCAAGGCCGACATCCGCGTCAACGTCGTGGCACCCGGCGCCACGGTCGTGGGCATGGCTCGCGCCTCGATCGAGGGCGGCAAGTACGACCCCTACGTGGACCGCGGCACGATCGCCCGCTTCGGCCGGCCCGAGGACGTGGCGCGCACGGTGCGCTTCCTGCTCGAGCCGGACTCGTACGTGACCGGCCAGGTCATCACGGTCGACGGCGGCCTCACGCTGCGCCGCGACCGGCTGAGCTGACGGCGACCCGGGCCTACCCGGCGACCCGCACCACGTGGAGCGTGCATGCGTCCGCGTCCCACTCCGCCGTCACCGTTCCGGCCGGCCGGATCCCGATGTACTCGGCAGGTCGGCTCGTGGCCATCGGGATCACGTCCTCGAGCGGCAGGCCGGTGAAGCGGACGGTGTTGCCGATGGCCGTCGGCAGCGCGAGCGCGGAGCCGGCGAGGTTCGACGCGCCGGGGGCGGCGACCCGCCCGGCCCGGTCGAGCTCGACCGTCTGGCCGGCCAGCGTGTAGCGGCCCGGGAGCATGCCGGCCGCGGCCATCGCGTCGGTGACCAGGATGGTCCGCGCGGGCGTCTTCGCCCGGATCATCGAGCGGACGGTCGCCCCCGGCAGGTGGTGGCCGTCCACGATGAAGCTCGCGAGCAGGCGGTCCTCGCCGAGCTGCTCCCACAGCAGGTTCGGGTGCCGCGGCAGCGTGCCCGAGCAGCCGTTGCCGAGGTGGGTCGAGAGCGTGGCGCCGGCGGCCACGGCGTCCCGGATCTGGGCGCCGCTCGCGGCCGTGTGCCCGATCGCCACGCGCACACCGGCCGCGACCAGCGCTTCGATCAGCGGGAGGGCGCCAGGAGCCTCGGGAGCGAGCGTGACGAGCCGGATGCGGCCCTCGGCCGCGTCCTGGCGCCGCTTGAAGTCGTTCACGTCGGCGCCACGCACGTGCTCGCGCGCGTGCGCGCCGCGCGGGCCGTCCGCGGGCGCGATGTAGGGCCCTTCCATGTGGATGCCCGCGATCGCGGGATGCCCCACGCCCACGAGCGTCCGGGCGCAGGCCGCGAAGCTGTCGAGCGAGGACGTGATCAGCGTGGGCAGGAAGCGGGTGACGCCGGTCTTCTCGATCGAGGCCACCGCGCGGCCCACGTCGTCCGCCGTCGTCGCCGGGTCGCCGAAGTCGACGCCGGCGAAGCCGTTGACCTGCAGGTCGACGAGGCCCGGCAGCTCGAGCCTGCGCGCGCCGGAGCCGGCGGCGAACGGCTGCCCGGCCGCATCGCTGCGGACGAGCGCGAAGCCCGCGCCGGTGGCGACGGCGCTCGCCAGGAAGCCGCGGCGAGAGGTCATGGCGTCGCTCACGACGCGGATCGTGCCACATAATGTCGCGCATGATCAGCATCAAGGGCAGCGTGCTTCGGACACGGCTCGCACTCGTGGACGAGCTCGCGCCCAAGGACGGCCGGGGCCGCGTGCTCGCGCGCCTGGCGCCTGAGGAGCGCGACGTGCTCGACTCGCTGCTCGCCTCGGCCTGGTACCCGTTCGAGCTCGGGAAAAAGCTCGACGAGGCGATCGTCGAGGTGCTGGGCGGCGGTCGAAGCGAGTTCTTCCTGAAGCTCGGCGAGGCCTCCGCCGACAAGAACCTGGGGGCCGGCGGGGTGCACCGCAGCTTCCTGGTGGCCGGAGACCCGCACGCGTTCCTGGCCAAGGCGCCGCTCATCTACGCCTACTACTACGACCAGGGCCGCCGCGACTACGAGAAGCTGGGCGACACCGAAGCGGTGCTCACCACGCGCGACGCCGAGACGTTCAGCGCGCCCGACTGCCTGACCGTGGTCGGTTGGTACGCCCGCGCCCTCGAGATGTGCGGCGCCCGCGCGCCGCGCGTGGTCGAGGAGGAGTGCCGGGCCAGGGGCGGCAGCGTGTGCCGCTACCGGCTCAGCTGGTCGTAGCCTAGCGCGCTTCGACGAGCTCGGGGCCGCCGTCGCTCAGGCTTTCGACGTCGAGGAAGCGGCGCTGCGCGGCGCGCCAGCGCGCGCGCGCCCAGGCCGCGTGGTGCGAGGCCCGCTCGGGCTCGAGCCTGACCGCTTGCGCGTAGAGGCGCACGGCCTCGTCCCAGCGGCCCGCGCGAGCGGAGTCGAAGGCGCCCTTCGCCGCCTCGGCTCCCGCCGCCGCGAGCGTCGCTTCGCCGGGCCCGTACAGGAACACCTCCGCGACCACGAGCCGCGGTCCCGGTCCCTGGAACGCGAGCCGCACCTCGCCCGTCTCGGCTTCGCCGAGCGGGATCGCGAGCAGCGCCTGGCGCCCGGCTCGCGGCGCTCCATTCACCCACTGGAACCCGGAACGCACCGGACCCTCGGCGACTACCTGCCCCGAGCTGGACGCGACCCACGGCACCGCGAGCGGCGACGCCTCGAGGTCGACCGCGAGCAGGAGCGCCGAGAGCCGCCGCGCGGGGCTCACGCGCACCACCAGCCCGCGGCCGCGCGCGAGGCCGTGCCCGGACCTCCAGGCGGTGGCCGGATCGCGGTCCAGGGCCTCGGGCCCGATTGCGGCTTCGTCGAGCGTCGCGAGGCGGATCTGTTCCCTCGGTACGGGCCGGGACTCGTCGTAGGGCGGACGGAAGCCGTGGAAGACGGTGAAGCCCGACGCCTCGGTCTCCTCGAAGGAACCTCCCATCGCCCGCAGCCGCTCGCGAAAGCCCGCGGCGCGCGGCATGCCTCGCGACAGCCGGCTCGACAGCACCCACGCGGGAGCCGGGTCGAGATCCACCTCGTCGCGAAAGCGCAACGGGTCGCCGGGAATCCTCTCGTTCCAGGCCTGGCTGGCGACGACCGCACCGCGCGTCTCCAGCGTGAGGCGGCCCGCGAACTGCAGGCTCGCATAGGCGCTGCGCGCACCGGCCGCACGCACGCTCGCGATGGGAGCGTCGAGAACCGGCACCTCCCAGACCCGATCGGCGTGGTCAGGCAGGGCCCACGCCCGCTGGAGCCGCCAGGTGCCGTAGCCCCAGGGCAGCACGAGCGCGAGGCTGACGACGAGCGCCGCCGCGCGACGCCGAGCCCAGAGCGTAGCCAGGCCCACGCCCGCGAGCGCCAGGAGCGGCGCGCTCATCCCGTAGAGGTAGCGCAGGTCGTCCGGCCCGGTCCGGCGCGAGAGCCAGTACGCGCCCACGAGCGCCGCGCTCCACCCGACGAGCGGCAGCGCCAGGCGCGAGCGGCAGGCCGCAAGGGCGGCGGTCGCGAGGCCGAGCGCGAGCGGGACGACGAGTGCGAGTGGCAGCGCCTCACGCTCCTTCCCGTCGACGACGAGAGGCACCGAGAGGCCCAGGAATCCCGCGAGTGCGTGCCCGAGATCCACGAGCCCCTGCCCCCACAGCCAGCGCGGCCGCAGGGCCGTGACCGCGCTCGAGGCGGTCACGACGCTCGCCCCCGATGCCCCGATCAGGCGGGCGACCAGAAGCGGTGCGGCCCCGAGCGAAAGGCCGAGCCCGAAGAAGAGGGCGGGTGCGGGGCGTGGGCGCAGGCCCGCCAGCAGCAGGCCGAGCGCCATGCCGGCAAAGGCGGGAATCGCGAGGGCCGAGTTCCAGATGGCGAGGCCGCTGACGAGCCCCATAAAGAAGATGCGGCGGCGGGCCGCCTCGGGCGCCTCGAGCGCGGCGACGAGGGGCCAGCCCGTGACGAGCGGCATCAGGAAGTTGGGCGGCGGCCCGGTCGCGGTCATGAGCGCCATGTAGGGCGTCCCCCACGCGGCGAGCAGGGCGGCCGCCCAGCCGGCCGAGGGACCGCCCAGCCGGCGTGCGAGCCGGAAGACGAGCAGCGCCAGCAGCGCGGCCGCGAGCAGCTGGTAGAGGCGATAGGCGGCGTGGTGCGGCAGGAGCGACAGCAGCGGCGCGAGCAGGTAGGCGTCGAGCGCTCCGTTGTAAGGCTGGTTCCACAGCGTCGTGGCGAGCTCGCCGCGCAGCACCGCTTGCCCCATCAGCAGCAGGATCGCGTCGTCGTTCGACACCGGCAGCGCGAACGTGGTCGCGTGCAAAGCGCCGCGCACCAGCGCCGCCGCGGCCAGGACGACGAGAAGGCGTCGCGTGGCGGGGCTCACGGGGGTCTAGTGTGCCCGAACTCGCCGCTGTCGGGACTATTGACACGGACGCCCTACGGGAGTTCCCCTTGAGCACACAGGGGGAGAGCCATGGCGCGCTCGGTGGAAGCCCTGGTCGAGCAACAGGCCCGTCGCTGGCAGCTGGTCCGCGAGGAGCGGCGCGACGCGGCGCACAAGCCCGTGCTGACCGTCTCGCGACAGCACGGCGCCGGCGGCGGCGAGGTGGTGCGTACGCTGGCGCGCGAGCTGGGGCTCGACGTCTTCGATCGCGAGATCATCCAGCAGATCGCCGAGAGCACGCACCTGAGCGAGCGCGTCGTGGGAGCGCTCGACGACAAGAAGCGCGAGCTGCTCACCGAGTGGCTGTCCGGGATCGCGAGCCACAACTACCTGAGCTCCGTCGAGTACCGCTACCAGCTCACGCGCGTCGTGGGCGCCGTGGCGCACCACGGCGGCGCCATCATCCTCGGGCGCGGGGCCCACTTGATCCTCGGACAGGGCGAGGCGCTCCGCGTGCTCGTCGTGGCGCCACTCGAGGCTCGTGTGGCGGCAGTGATGGCGCGCGAGGGGATCTCGGAGCGGGATGCCCGCCGCCAGATCCAGACGGTGGAAGCCGACCGCAAGGCATTTCTGATGAAGCACTTCCACACCGGGTTCGACGACCCGACGCACTTCGACCTGGTGGTCAACACGACGCTGCTGGGGATCGCCAAGAGCTGCGCCGCGATCGGCGCGGCGCTCGCGCGCACGGGCGCCGCGAAGGAGGCGGTCTCGCGCTGAGGCCCCTCTCCGCGACCTGAAGCGCCGGGCCGACGTGCTCGGATTGACGACCTCGATTCCTCCGCTTAGCCTGTTCGAATGTCGAACCTGCGCCTCGTCATCGCCGTGGCCCTGCCGCTCGCGTTCGCTTCGTGCTCCCGTCCCGGGGGCACCCCGGCTGGCGCGGCCGCAGGCTCGAAGCCCGCGACCGGCACGGGAGTGGTCGCCGAGGTGAATGGCGGCCCGATCCTGGCCTCCGAGCTCGACGCGCGAGCGCAGGGCCGCCTGCTGCGCATCCGCCAGGAGGAGTACGAGATCCGCAGCCAGGTGCTCGAGGAGCTGATCGCCGAGCGTCTCGTCGCGGCCGAGGCACAGAAGCGCGGCGTCTCCGCCGAGGAGCTGCTGAAGCGCGAGGTCGACGCGAAGACGCCCGCGCTGGTGCCCGCCTACATCGAGAGCATCTACGAGCAGAACAAGGCCCGCTTCGGCGCGGCGCCGCGCGACGAGGCGCTCGCCCGGATCCGCGAGATCCTGGGCGAGCGCGCGGTCTCCGAGCGGCGCGCCGCATTCGAGAAGGAGCTGCGCGCGGGGGCCAAGGTCGCGCTCCGGCTCGAGGCGCCGCGAGCCTCGGTCGTGATCCCGGGCGGAGCGCCGAGCACCGGCCCCGCGACCGCTCCCGTCACGATCGTCGAGTTCACCGACTACCAGTGCCCGTACTGCCACCGCGCGCAGGCCGTGATCGACGAGGTGCTCCAGCGCTACGCGGACAAGGTCCGCTTCGTCCACCTCGACTTTCCGCTCGACGGCCACCCGGAGGCCGTGCCCGCGGCACGCGCCGCGCGCTGCGCCGGCGAGCAGGGACGCTTCTGGGAGTACCACCGCAGCATGATGTCGCGGCCGGGACCGCTCGACGCCGCCGACCTGCGCTCGCGGGCCGCGACGCTGAAGCTCGACGCCTCGAAGTTCGGGGCTTGCCTCGCCTCGGACCGCTTCGACGAGGCGATCCAGGCGGAGCTGCGACACGGGTCGGAGCTCGGAGTCACCGGCACCCCCGCGTACTTCGTCAACGGACGCATGCTTTCGGGCACCCGCCCGGTGGAGTCGTTCGTCGAGGTGATCGACGCGGAGTTGGCCGCACGCAACTGAAGGCCGCCGCCACGCGTTTCTTCGGTCATGGTGGACGAGCGACGAGCGTTCGGGGGGCGCTCTGGCGCCGCGCCCCCCGGCCCCCTGGGCGCAGAGAATCCTCTGGACATCTCCGCACGTCCCTGTAAACTCAAACACTGCGCCAGCATGCGAGCGCAGGAGGTGGCTTCAGAAGTTGCAGACTGACCTTCGGGCCTGGACGGTCAAGGACTCCATCGAGCTCTACAACGTCAACGGTTGGGGCCGCGACTTCTTCACCATCAACGAAGCGGGCAACGTCGAGGTCACTCCCTCGGGTCCCGGTTCGGTACGCATCGACCTCAAGGCGCTGGTGGACGACCTGCGCAACCGCGGGATCAACCTGCCGGTGCTGATCCGCTTCTCCGACATCCTGAGGACGCGCGTCGAGCAGCTTTTCGGCGCGTTCCAGCAGGCGATCGCCGAGAACGACTACAAGGGCAGCTACCGCGGCGTCTACCCGATCAAGGTGAACCAGCAGCGCCACGTGGTCGAGGAGCTGATCGAGTACGGCCGTCCCTTCAACCTCGGCATCGAGGCGGGCTCGAAGCCGGAGCTGCTGGTGGCGCTGGCGCTGCAGGAGAGCCCCGAGGCTCTGATCCTGTGCAACGGCTACAAGGACCGCGCCTTCATCGAGACGGCGCTGCTCGCCCAGAAGCTCGGGCGCCGCGTCGTGATCACGATGGACCGCATGGGCGAGCTCGACACGATCCTGGCCGCGGCCGCCGAGCTGGACCTGCGGCCGGTGATCGGCGTGCGCGCCCGGCTCACCACCAAGGGCGCCGGCAAGTGGGTCGAGTCGACCGGCGACCGCTCCAAGTTCGGCCTCTCGGCGGCGGAGATCGTCGAGGCCGTCGAGCGGCTCCGCGCCGAGGACATGCTCGACTGCCTCGAGCTGCTCCACTTCCACATCGGCTCGCAGATCACCAACATCCGCGCGGTCAAGGACGCGCTGCGCGAGTCGAGCCGGATCTTCGTGGAGCTGCACGGCCTCGGCGCCAACATGCGCTACCTCGACTGCGGCGGCGGGCTCGGCGTCGACTACGACGGCAGCCAGACGAACTTCCACTCCTCGGTCAACTACACGCTGCAGGAGTACGCGGCCGACATCGTGAGCCAGGTGGCCGAGGCCTGCAACGCGCGCGGCGTGCCGCATCCCGACCTCGTCACCGAGTCGGGACGCGCGCTGGTGGCGCACCACTCGGTGCTGGTCTACAACGTGCTCGCGACCAACGAGATCCTCGGCGGCAAGGCGCCCGAGCCCCCGAGCAAGGGCGACCACCCCGTGCTGCACCAGCTCTGGGAGACCTACACCGGGATCTCGCGCAAGAACTTCCAGGAGGCCTACCACGACGCGCTGCAGATCAAGGAGGAGGCGATCACCGGGTTCAACCTGGGAGTGCTCGACCTCAAGGCCCGCGCGCGCGTCGAGGAGCTGTTCTGGGCCACCTGCGAGAAGCTGCTGAAGCTGGTGCGCGAGCTGCCGTACGTGCCCGACGAGCTCGAGGGCCTCGAGAAGCAGCTTTCGGACACCTACTACTGCAACTTCTCGCTGTTCCAGTCGATGCCGGACCACTGGGCGGTGAAGCAGCTGTTCCCCACGATCCCGATCCACCGCCTGAACAAGCAGCCGCTGCGGCGCGGCATCATCGCCGACCTCACCTGCGACAGCGACGGCAAGATCGACGAGTTCATCGACCTTCGCGACGTCAAGGGCTTCCTCGAGCTGCACAGCCCGAACGGCGACGAGTACCTGATCGCGTCGTTCCTGGTGGGCGCCTACCAGGAGATCCTCGGCGACCTGCACAACCTGTTCGGCGACACCGACGCCGTCCACGTGCGGATCGACGGCGACGACTACCGCGTCGACCACGTCGTGGAGGGCGACTCGGTGGCCGAGGTGCTCTCCTACGTGCAGTACAGCAAGGAAGACCTGGTCTCGCGGGTGCGCCGCTCGGTCGAGGCGGCGCTGCGCGAGAAGCGCCTGAGCATGGCCGAGTCGGGCCGCTTCATGAAGCGGTACGAGGAAGCGCTCGAGGGCTACACCTACCTCTCGCTCAACGAGTAGTCCCGTTCCCTCGACTCCCCTCACGCTCGCCGCGGGCATCGAGGTGCCGCTCGTCTGCGGCGCCATGTATCCCTGCAGCAACCCCGAGCTGGTGGCGGCTGTTTCCGAGGCGGGCGGCATCGGCGTGGTGCAGCCCATCTCGCTCACCTACGTCCACGGCCACGACTTCCGCGAGGGCCTGCGCCTGATCCGCCGGCTAACTTCGAAGCCGATCGGGATGAACGCGCTCATCGAGCAGTCGTCGAAGAGCTACCACGAGCGCATGCAGCGCTGGATCGACGTGGCCCTCGAAGAAGGCGTGCGCTTCTTCGTGACCTCGCTCGGCAACCCGCGCTGGGTGGTCGAGCGGGTCCGGCCGGCCGGCGGCGTCGTCTACCACGACGTGACCGAGCGCAAGTGGGCCGAGAAGGGCCGGGACGCCGGAGTCCACGGCCTGGTGGCCGTGAACGACCGCGCGGGCGGGCACGCGGGACCCCGCTCGGCGGAGCAGCTGATCGAGGAGCTCTCGGGCTTCGGCCTGCCGCTGCTGTGCGCGGGCGGCATCGGCAACGAGCGGGACTTCGTGCGCGCGCTCTCGCTCGGCTACGCGGGGGCGCAGGTCGGCACGCGCTTCATCGCGACGCCGGAGTGCCGCGCGAGCGAGGCTTACAAGCAGGCGATCGTCGCCGCCGGCGAGAAGGACGTCGTGCTGACCGAGCGGCTGACGGGCGTGAAGGTGGCGGTGCTCGACACGCCCTCGGTGCGGCGGCTGGGGCTGAAGGCCGGGCCGATCGCCCGCTTCATGCTGCGCGGGCGCCGCACCAAGCACTGGATGCGCACGCTCTACGCCCTGCGCTCGCTGTGGGCGCTCAAGCGCGGCCTGCTGCGCGACTCGCCGGAGCGCGACTACTGGCAGGCCGGCCGCAGCGTGGCCGGGATCGACGCCGTGGAGCCGGCGGGCGAGATCGTGCGGCGTTTCGCGGCAGCCTGGCGCACATCCGCGCCCCCTGGCTAGCGCCAGACCGGGCGCGCTTCGATTCCGCGCCTCTTCGTGGCGCGTGATCACGCCTGCGAAGTGTGCAGTCACACTGAACTCAAATCGCCCTTCGTTTGTGGCCTGCTCGCACGAGCGAGATACACTGAGTGAGCGCAGCATCACTTCAGCGGGAGGCACATGTTCAAGAACGGCGTGATCACCGGGCTCGCAGCTCTTTCGTTGGCGGCGCTGTCCTCCTGTGGCGGCGGTTCCTCGCCCGCGCAGCCGGCGCCAGCGCCGACAGCAACTCCCACTCCGGCGCCCACACCCACTCCGACACTCCTGTCGCAGCTCCCCGCTGGCATGGTCTGCGATCCCACGCCGCCGCCGCTCTACGGGCTCGTCCTGAAGGTGCACAACCGCACGACGCTGGACTCACGCCCGCAGGTGATCAACATGAACAACTTCTGTGGGCGGGCGGGCTTCGACCCAGGCTCCAAGTTCTGCTTCACGCGCACGGAAGGCGACTCGCAGTCCACGGCCTGCGACTACCTCGCGGTGGGCAAGGCCTCCGACACGGGCCGCTGGGGACCCACGTGGAGCTGGAACGGCCAGCCCTGCACCGGGTCGGGCTGCAGCAACCACCCGGACAACCAGTTCCTGCTCATCCACCGCGCCGACGGCACCTTCCTCGCTTGTGTCGCGCCCGAGGTTCCGCTGTCGACGGACCCCGCGAGACCAGGGAACCGCTGCGGTATCTGCAAGATCACGGACGGCAACGTCGTCTGCAACGCGGATGCCGCCAATCAGCCGTAGCCGCCAAGCTGCAACCGGCCGCCGCGTTGTGTCCAAGCGGCGCGACTAGTCCAAGTCGTCTCGCAGCGGGGAGCCCATCACTGGCAGGCTAAGGCGTCGCACTGACGTCGTAGCTCATGCACTGGTACGGGTGGAAGCGCCAGCGGGGAAGGTCCTCGCACAGCGGCCAGGCCGGGCAGTACCCGTCGGTCACACACAGCGTGATCGTCCTTTTCCCGACCGCGTAGGTCGCCTCGCGGCTGCAGTCGGCGCCCGTCGTGCCGAAGTGCTCGTAGCTCCCGTCGCCGTCGAGGTCCATCCGGAAGAAGAGCCCGTCGCCGTCCGGGTCCTGCGACCGGCACAGGTTGTAGAGCACCCTGAGCGGCGCCCTGCCGCTGATCGACGTCCCGATGGCGGCGGGAGTGGTGCGGTACACCGGCTCGGGCCAGCCGTTCTCGGGCGCAGGCGCGGGCGCCGGGCCTTCGGCCACGGCGATCGGCAGCGAGCAGCGCGCCGACTCGCCCCCAGCGCTGACCGTGATCGAAGCCGCATACGCTCCCGGGGCCTGATAGACGTGGCGCGAGGCGGGATCCGTGCCCTGGCTGCCGTCGCCGTAGTCGATGCGCACGCTGATCCCGCCGACCGCGTTCGAGACGCTCAGCCCGAACACGACCGTCAATGGGGCCGGACCGGATGACGGGATCGCGGTGCACTCGGTCGCGAGCGGATCGGTCGCGTCGGTCGTCGTCTTCTGACAGGCGACGCCCGCCAACACCGCGACCAGCAGGGAGACGGCTAGTCGAGCCTTGCGGTGCATAGCAGCCCGAACAGACCCTCAGGGGCTCGCCGGCTGGCGAAACAGCGGCGATTCGCCCACGCCTGGCGCAGTGAGAGAGCCCAGAGACTTGGCGCCAGCGCGGACTGGACCGCAATCCCGCGGCGCCGCTGAAAACGAAACGGCAGAAAGGACCATTCACTCGGACCGCTGGGCGGCCTCGTGAATGATCCTAGAAAGCCGCTGGGGCGCAGGCGCCGACGTACTTGCGCTGCACCCAGTTGCCGGACGGGGGGTTCCAGCCGGCCCGAGACGCGATGATCCAGTGCTCGGTGAACGAGTTCGCGTTCTTGACCATGATCTCGCCTTCGGCATCGACCTTGCCGCACGCGCCGACGTCGCTCAGGGCAGCCACCACCGCCGTCATGTAGGCCTGATAGTTGAGGATCCTCGGGCCGCCGTTCAGGTCGTTGAGGTCGAACAGATCGGGCCGCGTGGTGATGGTGCGATCGATCGCCGCGTAGACGACTGACTGCAGCCTGGTCGTCGGCTTCGTGCACGACATGCTCGCCCCCGGGTTGCTCGCCGGCAGGCTGCAGGGCGGGATGATGCTCAGCGCGGGCGGCGGGGGCGTTGGCGCGGGCGTCGGTGTTGCGGACGGAAGGGGTGCAGGCTGCGCGGGCGACGAGCTGCTGCCCCCGCACGCCGCGAGCACCGAAGCCGAGATCAGGACCAGTCCACCGACCACACGCACGCTCCGCATCAACACCTCCAGCCCAGGGGCACCGGAAGAGATCGTAGCCGGCGACGAACGTGCCGTCAACTCATTGATTGAGATGCGTTTAGGCGGACTTAACAGGGGCCTCAGCCCTGGACGCGCGAGGACACCAGCACCACCTCGACGGTCTCCGCGCCCCGGTTCTCCCAGCGATGCGGCGCATGCGCGGGCAGCGTGACCGCGTCACCCGGTCCCAGCTCGCTCTCCTCGTCACCGAGCGTGAGGGTCACGCGGCCCTTGATCACGAAGGCGAACTCCTCGCGCGAGTGGGAGTGGAGATGCTTGCCGCTCTTGCCGCCGGGGCCGAAGATCGCCAGCACGGGTTCGAGGCGTCGGGAGCGCGTCATCGATCCGAGAGCTTCGAGGTGCGCGTCGGTCCAGGTGCTGTCCAGCCGTCGCCTTTCGGACGTGCGGACGATCAGGTCCTCCTCGGCTTCTGTTGCCGTAGCGGCGAAGAACTCGCCGAGCGTCACGTTCAGCGCCTCGGCGATCTTCTGCAGCGAGCCGAGCGAGGGTGAGACCTGTCCGTTCTCGAGCTGCGAGATGAAGCTCGGCGAGAAGCCGGTCTGCGCCGCGAACGCGCGCACGGACACGTGGCGCTTCAGGCGCAGCCGCCGGATGTGCTCGCCGATGATCTGCGGCTCGACAGGTTTCGCCACGGCTTGTTTCTCCTGCGCGTCTGCCCCGCGTCGCGTCAGGGCATTCTAGTCGACGCCACGCGCTCGCGAGGCCTGGACCGAGTGTCCAGAGCGTTCAGTTCGGCTGAACGTTCAGTGGCCTTAAACCGTTTATTGTCAATCACTTGACGAGATGGACATCGAACCCCTACAGTCGAGTTCGCTCCATGGCGGATGCCGCCGGACCTGGAAACGGACGAGCGCAGCACTGAATGATCGACCGCCTTCACATCGCCAGCTGGATCCGACGGCGACGTGCCGTGCGCCGACGCTTCAATCCATACATCGCCGGAACTCCTGTCTTCGACAGGCAGCTGTTCTTCGGGCGCGAGACGCTCGCTCGGCGCGCCCTGCGGATCATCGAGTCGCGCAGCCTCGCCCTTCGCGGCGGCATGGCGCGTTTTCTCCACGCGACTTCCTTCGCTCCGCTTCTGGCTGCTGGATCGCAACCGCTTCGCGTGGTGCTGGCGGGCGTGGGGCGGGACGGCGTTCTCGAAGAGCTCGAGCTCGAGCCCTTCACGCCTCTCGCCGCCGAAGCGCTGGTCAGGGAGCCGGTGGCGGGCGTCTACCGCTACGAGGCTCGAGCCATCGAACTCGTCCTCGAAGTGAGCCGCCTGCGGCCCTTCGCCATCCAGAGGATCTGCCGCAGCGCCGTCGATCACATGCTCGACGACGGGCGCACGACCGTTCGAGCTGCGGACGTGGGGGCATCCGGGGCCGAGGCGGGGCGAGACGTTCAGTGCCGATGAACAGCGTGACCTCCCAACTTATTGCAAATTATGACTTTGAACACTGTCGGCCCCTCCCCTAAAATCGCTCGGCAGGTCGATGGGGACTGGGGCGAGTGAGAGCCCCCGCGCCACCACGTCCGGGTGCACCCGTCGGCTCGCGAGTCGGTCGGTCGGCCCCAATGGAGGAATCACTGACTGCTCGTGTGCCTTTCGTAGCGTTGGCCGTCGCGCTCCTGGCGTCGTCGTGCGGCGGCGGCTCGCCGTCGGGCTCGACGCCGCCGGTCACCAGTGCGCCGCAGCCCACGCCGCTGCCGCCCGCGAGCGGGAGCGGCGGCCCAGCGGCCGCCTGCGCGCTCGGGAGCGGCGACCCCAACGCGGAGTGCGGCAAGTCATCGACCAGGCTTCTCGGGGCCGTGCTCGGCGCGATGGACCTGCTCGTACAACAGAAGCCCCAGCTCTTCGACAAGGCGAGCGAGGCTGGCGCAGGCACGGGCCAGTACCGCGTGCTCGACGAGGAGGGCTACCTGAACGGCCTCGTCGGCAACCTGGTGGCGGCCGGTTACTGCGCGGAGCGAGACCCCGACGACGCCAACTACGAGCGGATCCTGGTCAAGAACGAGAACGGCTTCTCCGAGAACTTCGACGTGCTGACGAGCTCCCACCACATGCGCCGGGGCGGGAGCTACTTCGAGACCTGCTCGCCGGCCTCGTTCCCCGTGGATCGCGGCGGCCTGCCGCCCGCCGGCAGTGGCTGCGGCTATCCCTACCCGGCCCCGGTCGCCACGATGATCTGCAAGGTCCACCTCTACGGGTCGGACGTCTACACGCTCGACTCGACGGCCCTCGTCGGGGACAACGCCTACTGCGCCCAGGTCGGGTTCCCGGAGCGCGACTTGTGCCCGGTGCGGCCCGAGACGAGCCCGGAGCGCGTGCCGTGCGAAACGTGGCGCGTGGGAAACGCGAAGGACACGGGTCGGCCCGGACCGACCTGGACGGTCGGAGGCCAGTACTGCACGGGCCCGGCCAGCGGGTGCCAGAACCACCCCACGAACCAGTACGGCCTGCTCGTCTACAAGTCCGGCGCGTACCAGGTCTGCGCCAACACCGGGGCCTGCTGCACGGTCCAGGTGGAACGGTGACGTCGATCCAGTCGCGAGATGCGGGAGCTGTCGCTGCGCGACCTACGGGCTGCAGTACTCGAGCTCTCTCCGTAGGCAAAGGGGCGACACGGCAGCGTCAGGGTGGGTGACAAAGCGCCATGGGACCGTTTACCCTAGGGAGGTCGCCTGAAGGCGGGCGGGGGCAGGCTCGAGCAGGCGTGATCCGGCT
>CAZMRX010000086.1:0-16471 GCA_964568755.1 uncultured Acidobacteriota bacterium
CGACCTACCACTCGGGGACGATCGCCGAGGTGGGCTTCGAGCCGGACATCGTGGTCGAGTGCACGGGCGTCGGCCAGGTGATCGCGGACTCGTTCCGGCACGTGGCCGCCGGCGGTGTCGTGTGCCTGACGGGCATCGGCAGCGGCGGGCGCACGACCGGCCTGCCGCTCGCGGACGTCGCCTCGGAGATCGTGCTCCAGAACAACGTGGTCGTGGGCAGCGTCAACGCCAACAAGCGTCACTGGTACAAGGCGGCGCAGGACCTGGCGCGCGCCGACCGCGAGTGGCTCTCGCGGCTCGTGTCGAGGCGCGAGAGGCCCGAGGACTTCGCGCGGGCGCTCCAGCGCTCCCCGGACGACGTGAAGGTCGTCCTGCAGTTCGCCGACGCCTGAGCGGGGGCCGGCGGCCCGCGTCGGTGTAACATCCGCCGACTCCAGCTGTAGTGGGCAGATGGACCTCCAGTCGATGAAGGGCGCACTCGGCATCCACGGCGTGTCGAAGCGATACGGCGACGCGCTCGCGGTGCGCGAGGTCTCGCTCGAGGCGAAGCCGGGCGAGTTCGTGACGCTGCTCGGACCCTCGGGCTGCGGCAAGACCACGCTGCTGCGGCTCGTGGCCGGGTTCGAGCGGCCGGACAAGGGCAGCGTCTCGCTCTCGGGCCGGGACGTGACCGCGCTGCCGGCCCACAAGCGGCCGGTCAACACCGTGCTCCAGCACTACGCGCTCTTCCCGCACCTTTCGGTCTTCGGCAACGTGGCGTTCGGGCTCGAGGTGCGTGGTGCGGCGCGAAGCGAGATCCGCGACCGCGTCGAGTCGGCGCTCGAGCTGGTACGCCTCTCGGGTCTCGGCGCGCGCGGCGTGGGCGAGCTCTCGGGCGGGCAGAAGCAGCGTGTCGCGCTGGCCCGGGCGCTGGTGCTCGAGCCCGAGGTGCTGCTGCTCGACGAGCCGATGGCGGCGCTCGACCCCAGGCTGCGCCACGAGATGCAGGTCGAGCTCAAGAACCTGCAGGAGCGGCTCGGCATCACCTTCTTGTTCGTCACCCACGACCAGGACGAGGCGCTGGTGATGGCCGACCGGATCGCGGTCATGAGCCACGGGCGGATCGAGCAGGTGGACGGGCCGGAGGAGCTCTACGAGAAGCCGCGCACCCGCTTCGTGGCCGACTTCCTGGGGGTCGCGAACCTGTTTCGGGGCACGGTGGACCGCCTCGCGGACGGGATCGCGCGCGTCCGCACCGAGTCCGGCCTGGTGTTCGACGCGGCCCAGGACGGCGGGTATCGCGTGGGCGCGGCCGTCTGGGTGGGCCTGCGCTCCGAGAGGATCAGCCTGACCGAGCGCTCCTCGAACGTCCTCGAAGGCACGATCGACGACGAGATCTTCCTGGGCGACTGGACCGACTGGCGCGTGCGCGTCGGGGCTACGGTCCTGAGCGTGGGGGAGGGCAACGTGCTCGCGCGGGCGCGAAGGCGTGGCGACGCGGTCACGCTGTCGTTCCCGCCCGAAGCCGTGCTGCGGCTCGAGGACGAGGACCAGCCCAGGTGAGGGAGACGCGTCGGGAAGCCGTTGGATTGCTGCTGCCCGGCCTGGTCCTGCTGGCCGTCCTGTTCTACCTGCCGCAGCTGCTCATGCTGGGGGTGTCGCTCGGCAGCCGCACCGCCTACGGCGGCGTCGAGCCCGGCGTGTCGCTCGCCAACTACCTGCGGGCGCTTGACCCGCTCTACCTGACGATCCTGGGCCGCAGCGTCGTGCTCGCGGCCGCCACGACCCTGCTGTGCCTGGCGCTCGGCTACCCGGTCGCGTACTGGCTGGCGCGGCGCGCCCCCCGGCGCTACCGCAGCGCGCTGCTGGCCCTCGTGATCCTGCCCTTCTGGACCAGCTTCCTGGTGCGCATGTACGCGTGGATCGTGCTGCTGCGCTCGGAGGGCGTCGTGAACCTCGCGCTCTCCGGCCTCGGCCTGCCGCGGGCCGAGCTGCTCTACAACGATTTCGCGGTGCTGCTGGGACAGCTCTACGGCGAGCTTCCGTTCATGATCATCCCGCTCTACGTCTCGCTCGAGAAGCTCGACCCTTCGCTCCTCGAGGCTGCCGCCGACCTGGGAGCCGACGCGCGGCGGGCCTTCCTCCGGGTGGTCGTGCCCCAGACGCTGCCGGGCATCGCGGCCGGCTGCGTGCTCGTGTTCATCCCCTCGCTCGGCGCCTACCTGGCTCCGGACCTGCTGGGCGGCGGCAAGACCGCCTACATCGGCAACCTGATCCAGGGGCAGTTCGCGGTGGCTCGCGACATGCCGTTCGGAGCCGCGCTGTCGTTCGTGCTCTCGCTCGCCGTGCTGGCCCTGTTCGTGGCGTTCCGGCGGCCGCTCGCGAAGGCGCGGGCGCTCTAGCGATGCCCCGCGCGGCGTCCGCGCGCCCGGGCCCCCTGCTCGGCGTCCTGACCGCACTGACCTACGTTTTTCTCTACGCCCCGATCCTCGTGCTGGTGGCGCTGTCGTTCAACGCCGGCCGTCTCTCGGGCTCCTGGGAAGGCTTCACGCTCGATTGGTACTGGAAGGCGGTCGGCAACCCCGCGATCCTCGCGGCGCTGCGGAACAGCCTGCTGGTGGCCGCCGCCACGGCGCTCGTCGCGACCGCCGCGGCCACCGCGGCCGCGCTCGCCTTCCACCGCCACCGCTTCCGGCGCCAGGGCCTGCTCGAGGGGCTGCTCACGATCCCGACCGTCGCACCCGAGATCGTGCTCGCCGCCTCGCTGCTGCTGCTGTTCGCGGCGGTGGGCCTGCGCCTCGGCTTCACCACGGTGATCCTCGCGCACGTCGCCTTCACCGTGTCCTACGCGTTCGTGGTCGTGAAGGCGCGCATCGCCGGCTTCGACCGCTCGCTCGAGGAGGCGGCGATGGACCTCGGGGCGGGTCCGCTGCGCACGTTCCGGATGGTGACGCTGCCCTCGATCTTCCCGGCGGTGATGGCCGCCGCGCTGCTGGTGTTCGCGCTCTCGATCGACGACTACGTGGTGACGTCGTTCGTGGCCGGCGTCGGCTCGGGGACGCTGCCGCTGCAGATCTACTCGATGGTGAAGAGCGGGGTCTCGCCGGAGATCAACGCGGTCTCGACGATGCTGCTGCTGGCCACGGCCCTGCTGCTGCTGGCCGCGTTCCTGATCGAGCAGGGGCGCTCGCTGCGCGCGGCCGCGCTGCCCGCCACGCTGGGCCTGGGACTGCTGGCGGCGCCGTTCGTGATGGCGGGGGCGCCGGCGCCCGCGGGCCGGGTGCTGAACCTCTACATCTGGTCGAGCTACATCGCCCCCGAGACGATCGCGAAGTTCGAAGCCCGGCACGGCGTGAAGGTCAACGTCGACCTCTACGACTCGAACGAGGCGCTGCTCGCGAAGCTGCAGGCGGGCAATGCGGGCTACGACGTCGTCTGTCCCTCCGACTACTCCGTGGAGGTGCTGCGGCTGCAGAACCTGCTGCGCCCGCTCGATCACGGGGCGCTGCCACACCTCGGGAACGTCGATCCCGCGTTCCTCGACCGCCCCTACGACCCGGGCAACGCCCACTCGGTGCCCTACTTCTGGGGCACGAGCGGGATCGCTTACAGCCGCAAGCGCGTGACGGAGCCGCCGGACTCGTGGGGCGCGCTGTTCGACCCCCGCTACCGGGGGCGGATCCTGATGCTGGACGACGCGCGCGAGGCGATCGGCGCGGCGCTCAAGTGGCGCGGCCACAGCCAGAACACGCGCGACCCGCGCCTGCTCGCGGCGGCGCGGGAGGACCTGCTGCGGCAAAAGCCGCTGGTGCGGACCTACAACTCCTCGAACTTCGAGGACGTCCTGCTCTCGGGCGACGTCTGGCTGGCGCACGCCTGGAACGGCCAGATCGCGAAGGCCATGGAGCAGGACCCGGACATCGGCTACGCGCTGCCGAGGGAAGGCTCGACGCTCTTCATCGACAACCTGGCGATCCCGGCGGACGCGCGCAACGTGGCGCTGGCGCACGCGTTCATCGACTTCACGCTCGAGTCGGAGATCGCCGCCGAGATCTGCCGCACCATGAGGTACTCGAGCCCGAATCGGGCGGCCTGGCCGCTGCTGCCGGCCGAGCTCCGGGCGAACCCGGCGGTGTTCCCTGCGGCCGATGCGGTGGGCCGGCTCGAGCTGATCCGCGATCTCGGCGAGGCCACGGTGGCCTACGACCGGCTCTGGACCGAGGTCAAGTCGGAGTGAGACGACCTCGGCCCGCGGTGCCTGGGGTAGACTTTGAATCCCGCCATCGGCGGCCGGGCGGAGTCCCGCTCGAGGAAGGAAGCACCACAATGTTTCGATCGACGAAGTCCGGACTCGTTGCTATCGCCGCCTTGACCGCGGCCGCCTGTGCCACGACGACGTTCCAGTCCAGCTGGAAGGCGCCCGGAGCCGGCCCGCTGAACTTCAAGGGCAAGAAGGTCGCGGCCCTGATCATCAGCAAGGAAGAGGGCGTGCGCTACGGCGCCGAGGACGCGCTCGCGCGCGAGATCACCAAGCAGGGGGCGGTCGGAGTGCCCGCGTACGGCCAGATCCCGAAGGAGCTGACCCAGGACAAGGAGAAGGCGAAGGCGTTCCTCGAGAAGGCGGGGGTCGCGGGTGTGGTGGCGATGCGGGTGGTGGGCAAGGACCAGGAGATCAGCTCCACCCCGGCGAACTACTACGCCATGCCCTACTACGCCACGTTCTGGGGCGCCGGCTACTACGGCTACGGCTGGGGCGGCGTCTACGACCCGGGCTACGTGCGCACCGACACCATCGTCTCGGTCGAGATCCTGGTGTACAGCCTGGAGCAGGACAAGCTCGTCTGGGCGGGCCGCAGCCAGACCACCAATCCCGAGAAGGTGGGTCCGTTCATCCAGGAGCTGACCGCCGGCGCCGCCAAGGAGATGAGGAAGCAGGGCCTGATCCAGTAGCCGGCCCTGGGGTGCGCGGGCCGATTGCCCGCGCGCCCCAGCGCGCGGCCTCGGACGTACGCGAGCTGCGAGCAGGTGCGAGGAGGAGCGAATGGGTCGTAGCGACGACGAGTGGGTGGCCTGGGCGAGCGAGAACCGCGCGGCCTTCGAGGTCGCGCCTATCGTGGAGGCCCGCGAGGGCGAGAAGCTGCAAGTGGGGTTCACGCTCACGCTCTACGCCGGCGCGCCGATGAAGCTGCCCGCCGGCGCGGAGCGCCAGCAGGCCGCGGCCAGGGTTCGCGACGAGCTGCGCGAGCTGGCCGAGGCGGCCGTCCCCTCGAACGAGCGCAGCGGCCGCGTGGAGCTGGAGCCGCCCCACGCGGCGCTGCTGCGGCCGGAGAACGAGTTCAAGCCGGAGGTCGGACTGACCTGGCGGGTCACGCACAAGGACGAGTACCTGAAGGCGGTCAGCGCCGAGGATCGTGAACGGCTGGCCCGGCTCGAGAAACGGCTGGTCGCGCTGGGACTGAAGCACGGCCACTGGTAGGCCGGCGCGAGAAGGTCCGTGGCTCACGCCATCAGGTAGAAGGCCAGGCCGGCGATCGCGATCCCCGCCACCACTACGCGGTGCGGCACCACGCGATACATTGCGAGCGACAGCGCAATCGTGATCACCGGAGCGGCCGCATTGATCATGGGGCTCACGATGATCACCTTCCCGTGGCGGAACGCGTAGACCATGGTGAGGGCGCCGATCGAGTTGAGCAGCTGAATCGGGGCAGCCAGCCAGGGACCGCCGCGGCCCCAGTTGATGGGCCTCCTGAAATCGGTCATGTGGAGCGCGACGGGCACCAGAGCCAGCCCCGTGAGCGTCATGTACAGGAAGATGCTCTCGCTGCGCATCGTGGCATTGGCGAAGCGCAGAACGTAGGCCTGGACACCCCACGCCAGGAACACCGCGAGCGCCAGCACGAACCACAGGCGCCCCCGAGCCTCGCGCGTCGCGTCCCTGGGCTGGTGGGCCAGGAGCGGCATCGCGACGAGCGCGAGCACGATCCCGGCCCAGGCCCGCGGGCTGGCGGTCTCTCCGAGCAGGAGTAGCGAGAGGCAGACGCTGACCACCGGCGAGAGCGACACCACGGGGAACACGAGGTAGGCGGGGCCGCGGCGGAGCGCGTCGAACAGGACGAGCTGGCCCGCAGCCCCCAGCAACCCTGCCGTCGAGCCCAGCAGGACCGAGCGCAGGTCGTGCTCGGGCGCCCAGGAGATGACCGCGAGGGCCACCAGCGCACACGGCACCATCGTGAGCGCCCAGACCACGTAGCCGAGCGTGGCGGGAAAGCCGTTCTTCTCGGGGCGCTCGATGAGGGCGCCCCAGACTCCCCAGAAGAGCATCGTCACGACGGCGTAGACGAACCAGTGCTGTGACTCCATGGAGCTCCCGGTGGGCGGCCCGCGGCCCGGGCCTCAGACCACGACCACCTCGACGTTGCGGGCGCGCAGGCCCGCGAGCACCTCGGGGCTCGTCCCCGAGTCGGTGATCACCTTGTGCACGACGTCGAGCTTCGCGATCACAGAAAGGCTGCGGCGCTGGAACTTCGAGGCGTCGGCGACGACGACCACCTCGCGTGAGACCTGGATCATGACCGCGTTGAGCTGTGCCTCGACCACGTCCGGGGTCATCAGCCCGATCTCGGGATCGAGTCCGTCGATGCCCAGGAACAGCCGGTCGGCGTGGAGCCCGCGCAGCGTCGCTTCCGCGGGCGGCCCGGCCAGCGAGTAGGACATCTGGCGCAGCACGCCGCCGATCATGATCAGCCGGACGTGGGGCAGGTTGGCGAGCTCCATCGCGATGTTGAGCGCGTTGGTGATCACGTTCAGCGAGCGCAGCTTCAGGAAGCGGATCTGGCGCGCGATCTCGGCGGTGGTGGTGCCGGAGTCGAGAATCACGGTCTCGCCGTCCTGGATCATCTGGGCGGCGGCGTGCCCGATGCGCACCTTCTCCGCGTGGTGCAGCGTCTCCTTGACCGTGATCGGCACGTCCTCCGGGGCGTCGCCGCGCTTGAGCGCTCCACCGTGCGAGCGGACCACGGCGCCGATGTCCGCGAGCGCGTCGAGGTCGCCGCGGATGGTCACGGCGGAGACCGAGAAGCGCGTGACGAGCTCCTCGACCGTGACGCGTTCCTGCTCCTCCAGCAGCTCGAGGATCCGGCGGCGGCGCTCTTCGACCAGCAGGCGGGGTGCGCGCCCCTTCGCCGAGCTGGCGCCGTCCTTCTTGCCTTTGCGCATGGCGGGCATCATAGAGGCAACCTCGCGCCCGCTGCCACCCCGGGGCCCTGGACCCCGCACGCCCGGGCGTAGCGGGCGAGCACGCGCCGGACGTGGAAGCGCGCGAGGCGGGCCGCCTGGCCCGCGCGCGGACCGGCCTCGGCGGCCTCGGCGGCGTCGGCCAGGTGCTGCCTCACCAGCCCCTGCGGCAGGCGCTCCTGGTCCAGGTTGGCGAGCAGCCGAAGGACCGCCTGCTGCACCTCCGGGACCGGCCAGTAGTAGCGGGCGCGGTCGCTGAGGCTGAACGCGCGGCGCACGCGCAGGCTCTCCTCGTCGCCCTCGCCGTAGTAGGCCTTCCAGTGCCGCGGGTCGCTGCACATGGCGCGGTCCAGGGCCTCGCGCACTCGGGAGAGGCGCTCGGGCGCCCGCCGCTCGAGCAGCTCGCGCTCGACCTGCTCCAGCGCGAAGACCGCTTCGCGGAAGGCGAACGTAAGCTCGGGGCCCACCTTGAGGATCGCGAAGTGGTCTTCGACGAGGGCGCGCAGGGCGCTCTCGGACTGGTAATCCGTCGAGTGCGCCTCGAAGACGAGACGCTCCTGGCGCTCGCTCCACGAGCGGAGGCCCTTCGCGGCCTCGCGCCGGTAGGGAAACACCACGTCGTCGCCGAACTCGACACCGGGCTGGACCACCTGGGCCAGCACCCGCTCCCAGGCACGCCCGAGGCCTCTGCGCGCGAAAGCCTCGTGCGTCAGGTCGAGGCCGCGCTCGGCGTCCTCCACGCGCGTGGCGAGGGGCCCCTCGTGGCCGGCGGCTTGGCCGCCGGGCGGCGGGACCTCGGTTCCGATCACGTACACCGGCTCGGGCTGGCCCGGCGCCCGCTCCGCCGCGGCCGCCTCGGCCTCGGCGGCGAGCTCGGCCGTGCGGTCCGCGGCCACCGCGTCGGAGAGCGGCCCCGCCGGGTCGTCGGCGCAGCGCATGCTCGCGTCGAGGTGGATCTTCGCGTAGCCGGCGCGCACGTACTGCCGGATCATCTCGCTCGCGTGCTCCATCGCCGTGGCCGCTCCGAGCGCGGTCCAGGGATTGGGGCCGAGGTGGTCGCCACCGAGCACCACGCGCCCGACCGGCAGGCCCGCGTCCTGCGCGAGCCCGGCGACGAAGCCGACGAACCCCGCCGGCGTCACGCCGGTGTATCCGCCCTCCTGGTTGACCTGGTTGCAGGTGGACTCGACGAGGACGCTCGAGCCGTCGAGCAGCACCTGCTCGAAGGCCGCCCTCAGCACGACGGGGTGGGCGGAGCAGACCGAGGCGATCCCGCGGGCGAGGCCCCGCTTCTGCGCGCGCACGATCTCGGCTAGCGCAGCCATCGCTCGAGGTTCGCCCGCACGAAGTCGTCGTCCGTGAGCTGCGGGTAGCTGCGCAGCACCCGGTCGATCTCCTCGGCCTGTCCCGGCGAGAGATCCTCCCGGGGGTCGAGGCACCAGCGCCCGGCGAGCAGCCCCTGCCGCCGCAGCACCTCGTGGATCCCGGGAATGCAGCCGTGGAACGCGCTGGCCGCGTCGAAGAGCGCGGCGTTCGCGTCGGTCAGCTGCTGGCCGAGGGCCAGCAGCTCCAGGGCGCCCGCGCCGTCCTCGCGCCGGCATCGCTTCACCCTGTCGAGCAGCTCCACCGCTCGTCGCGTCCAGACGCCCCATTGGCCGAGCAGGCCCCCGACGAAGCGAACCGGGGGCGCGCCGTGCGCCTGCGGGAAGTCCGCGAGCAGGTCGAGGACGATCGCGTCGTCGTTGCCGGTGTAGAGCGCGACGTCCGCCGTGCGCCCGCTTGCGGCCAGGGCCCGCACCACGTCCAGCGTCTGGTAGCGGTTGAACGGAGCCACCTTGATCGCGACGACGCTGTCGATCTCCAGGAAGCGCCGCCAGAAGCCCTCGTCGAGCGGCCGCCCTCCCACTGCGGGCTGCAGGTAGAACCCGACGAGCGGCAGCACCCCGGCGACGCGACGGCAGTGGCCCACGAGGTCGGCGACCTTCGCGTCCCGCAGGGCCCCGAGGCTCAGGAGCACCGCGTGGTAGCCGAGGCGGCGGGCCGTCTCCGCCTCGGCCACGGCCTGCGGCGTCGGGCCGATCGCCCCGGCGATCAGGACGAGCGGCCGGTCGGTCGCGCGTCGGGCCTCGGCGGCGGTTTGCGTCGCCAGCCGCAGCACGGGCTCGTAGAGACCCGCTGCCCGGATCGCGAACTGCGTCGAGTGGACCCCGACGGCGATCCCGCCCGCGCCGGCCTCCGCGTAGTAGCGGGTGAGCGCGGCCTGCCGCCGCTCGTCCAGCTTCCGCTCGGCGGTCAGCGCGAGCGGGTGGGCGGGGATCACGAGACCGTCCAGCAAGGCCGCGCGCAGCGCGGCGGGATCAGAAGCGGCCATCGGTGGCCTCGAAGTGCGTGGGCTTGTCCAGGCTGCGGCCGCCGCGGGCCACCCAGTCCGCGACCCAGTCGAGGAGCCGCGCGAGCCCGACCTCGGGGGCGCCGAGGAGCGAGACGCACGCGGCGGGGTCGCCGAGCAGGGCGGGCCCCGGCTCGCCGACGAAGCGAGGCGGCCGGGAGAAGCGCTCGCCGAAGGCCTCCGCAGCCGCGCGCACCGACACGACCTCGGGGCCGGTCACGACCAGCGGGCGCGGCGGACTCTCGCACAGCGCGAGCGCGCGAAAGGCGTAGGAGTGGGCGTCGCCTTGCCACAGCGCGTTGACGTGGCCCGCGCGTACGTCCACGGGTTCGCCCGCCTGGACTCTCCGTGCCACGTCCACGAGCGTGCCGTAGCGCAGGTCGACCGCGTAGAAGAGCCGGAACAGCAGGCAGCGCGTGCCGCGCTCGCGCGAGGCATGCTCGAAGACGCGCTCGCGGCCGACGCAGGTCTGCGCGTATTCCCCCACCGGGTCGACCGGGTCCGTTTCGGTCGACCCGGTGGAGTTGGGTGGCACGACCGGGTAGACGTTCCCGCTCGAGAACACCACGATCCGGCTGGCTTCGAAGTGCGGTGCCACGATCGACGGGACGATCACGTTGTGGGCCCAGGTCAGGTCGGGGCGTCCCGTCGAGCCGAACTTGCGCCCCGCGAGGAAGAGCACGTTCGGAGCCCGCGGCAGCCGTGATACCTGCGCGGGGTCCAGGAGGTCGCACGTGATCGTCTCGATCCTTTCGCGCTCGAGGGCCGCCGCGAGGCCCGGCTGCGAGAAGCGGGCGATCGCGAGCACGCGCCCGGGGCGGCCGGCTGCGTCGAGCGACCGGCGCACGCGGCGAGCGAGCGACGGTCCCATCTTGCCGCCCGCGCCGAGCACTGCGACGTCGCCGGCCAGCGTCGAGGCGAACGCCACGTCCGCGGCCGAGGGTCGCGAGAGCCGCTCCTCGAGCTCGTCCTCGGTGCCCGGGGCGTCGGGCGAAGCTAAAGGCGTGCTCAAGGGCAGGTCCTGCAGGGGAGAGAGAGACGAAGGCGGCGTGGCCCTGCTCCCACGGGAGGGAGCCTTCCGGACCACGCCGCCGTGGGGAGGACTAGAAGGTCGCTCGCAGCCCTATGCGGAAGACTCTCCCCGGCGCGAAGCCTTCCGAGTTCTCGATGGCCCCGGCGCCGAGGTTGGCCGTGGTTCCGTTGTCGACCGTGCCGTCGAGCACGTAGTCGTCCACCTGCACGAAGCCCGAGCCGTACCCAGGGAAGAACTGCGGGTGGTTGAAGGCATTGTCGAGCATCGCCGACAGCTGCAGGCGGAACTGGCCCTTGGTCACGATGTCCTTGTAGATCCCGAAGTTCACCACCCAGGTGCCCGGCCCGAGCAGGCTGCCCTTGCCAGCGGTTCCGAGCTTGCCGTCGGCCGGCAGCCCGTACGCGGTGACGTCGTAGAACGAGTCGCGGGTGCCGCCCGTGTTCGGGTCGCGGATCTGGTCCGGGCGCCAGGCGCAGCAGAAGCTGCCGCCGAGGCCGTCGAGCGGCTTGCCGGTGTTCCAGGGACTCGTGGTGTAGAAGCTCGAGAAGAACGGCGTCAGGTTGTTTCCGCTGCGCGCCTGAAACAGCGTCGACACTGTCCAGCCGCCGAACAGCGTGTCGGCCCAGCCCGCCATGTTGGCCCCGTACTTGCGGCCCTTTCCGACCGGGATGTCCCACGTGGCGTTCGCCACCACGCGATGCTTCACCACGTTCGGGTCCGGGCCGCGGTCTTTCTCGATGTCGTAGGGGTCGAACATCACGGGCCCGAGGCTGCTGTTGCCGGTGTCGGGCACGTTGCCGTCCGAGTCCGCGTAGGTGTAGGCCACGTTCAGAGCGAGGCCCTGGCTCCAGCGGCGGCGCAGCTCGAGCTGGAGGGCGTGGAGCTGGCCCTCGCCGCGGTTGTCCACGTTGTCCATGTAGTAGCCGTAGAGCGGGAAGGGCAGGCGCGCGTAGTCGTCCGGGTTCGAGGGGTCGAAGAACGTCGTGCTGGCGGGCAAGGTGTTGAAGTCGCGGTCCGAGAGGAGCTTCCGCATGGTCGAGCCGATGTAGCTCACACGCAGCCCGAGGTCTGCGGGCAGCACCTGCTCCACGCTCAGGTTGTACTGGTAGATGTCGGGGCTCTGGACGTCGGGGTTGACGCCCTGGTTGCCGAAGTCAGCGGGGTCGACGAACGGCGTGCCCCGCGAGAACGCGGTCGCGAGGCCGCCGCCGCTGTAGCGCTGCGTGTAGCGGAACTCGTTGGCGGCGAGCAGGTCGCGCACGCCCTGCACTGCGACCGTCGGGTGGAACAGGCCGAAACCGCCCCGCAGCACGGTCTTGTCGCTGCCGCCGACGCGCCACGCGAAGCCGACGCGCGGGCTGAAGTTGTTCTTGTCGGTGTTCACGAGCGCGTCGCTCAGGCCCAGGTCGCTCGCGTAGCGGATGCGGCCGAGCGCCTGCAGCCCGGGCGGCAGTGCGGCGGCCGCCTCGGGACCCGGCACGACGTGGTAGCCGCCCTCCTCGGGGACGAAATTGGCGATGATGTCGTTGTTCTCGTACCACGCTCCCACCAGCTCCCAGCGCAGGCCCAGGAACACGGTGAGGTCGTTGTTCACGCGCCAGTCGTCCTGGGCGAAGATCGCGAAGTCGTTCGAGCTGCCGTCGAGGTCGCCGCGCTGCGTGATGTGGTCGCCCGCGTCGCGCGTGATGCCGAGCAGCATGTTGGCAAGGGCGTTGCCGGTGTTGGTGTTGTTGAAGCGGTACTGGCCGCGGAAGTTGACGCCCTTGCCGAAGCCGTCGACCGCGCTGTTGCGCGTCCACAGCGCGCCGAACTTGAGCGAGTGGCCGCCGGCCACCAGGCTGAAGTTGTTGCTGATGGAGAACGAGTTCTGGCTGAGCGTGCGGTCGGCGTTGCGGCTGCCGTCGGTCACGTTCGTGGGGCGCGAAGCCGCCGAGCCGCCGGTGAAGTTGAGCGAGGGGAAGCCGGGTCGGTCGCCCGTGAGGCTGGGCGCCGTCTCGAGGCCGAGAAGCGCGTTCACGTCGCTCACCTTGTAGTGGCTCTGGCGGGCGCTCTTGTCGTAGTTGTAGCCCACGCGAAACTCGTTGACCATGGTCGGCGAGAGGATCCTGGTCCAGCCGGCGATCGCGGTCGCCGTGTTGAGCTCGGTGTTGCGAATCCCGAGGTTCGGGAAGTTGTTGTTGCCGGTCTCGAACTGGATGCTCTGCGGGTTGCGGTTCTGGTAGCTGCCGCGCAGGAAGAGCGAGTCGTTGCTCGAAGCCTCGTGGTCGATGCGCAGGTCGGCCCGCTGGCGCTCGCGCGTGTGGGGGACGAACTCCTGGTACACCCCCATGCCGCTCGAGAGCGTGCCCTGGTTCGGCAGCGGGTAGTAGAAGTCGAGCATCCTCTGCGCGGTGGGATCGATCCGGTTCGCCGGGATCACGTTGCCGGGAAACGGCAGGCCGGTGAGCGGATCCCGGATCGGGATGGCCGTGGCGGAGAAGTCGCCGGCTCGCATGGCCGCGGTCGGGACGTTGGTGCGGGCGCCGCCGAAGATCTCCTTCTGGTTGGAGCCCTCGTAGTTGGCGAAGAAGAACGTCTTGTCGGCGACCAGCGGCCCGCCGAAGCTCATGCCCCAGCGGTGCGCGTGGGTGTCGGAGTTGGGCTCGCCCCGCTCCGCGCCCGCGAGCTTCTGGTTGTAGGTGAGCGCGTTCAGGTTGTCCGAGTTGAAGTCGTAGAAGGCCGAGCCGCGGTAGGCGTTGCCGCCGCGCTTCGTCGTGACCACCACCCCTGCGAGGCCGCCGTACTCGGCGCTGTAGGAGTTGGAGAGCACCTGGATCTCGCCGATCGCGTCGAGGCCCGGTGCGGAGTTGCCGACCGTGCCGAAGATGGCGTTGGTCGAGGCCTGGCCGTCCTGCACGTAGGTGACGCCGTAGGTGCGGCCGCCGAGGAACTGCATGTCGGTCTCGTTGCCGCCCACCACGTTGGGGTTGAGCAGCAGGAAGTCCTGCATGTCGCGGCTGTTGCGCGGCAGGTCGCGGAGCTGCTGCTCGTCGAGGGCCACGCTGACGGACGGGCTCTCGACGACGATGTTGGCCGTGGCCTCGGCCGAGACCGTGACGGTTTCCGCCACGCCGCCGAGCTCGAGCTTCGCGTCGACCCGCGTGGACCCGCTGGTGCGGACCACGACGCCCGTCTGCTCAAACTTCTTGAACGATGGGGTGACGACCTCGACGCGGTAGCTGCCCGGCCGCAGATTCGACGCCTCGTAGCGACCCTCCGCGTCCGTTTCCAGGCTGCGGGGGACGCCGGTTCCCTCGTCCGTGATCAGCACCGCGGCGGCGGGCACGGCAGCCCCCTGGGGATCGGTCACCGTGCCGCGGATCGTGCCGAGGATCGATTGCGCGAGCACGGGAACCGCGGTCGCCGCAATGGCCACGAGCACCAAAAGAAACGGATGTCGTCGCATCTCTTCCTCCTCGGCATCCTGCCGATCACTGGGCACGCCTCCCGTCCGTGCCCTCGAGATCGGCTCGAGGGAGCCCGGGTCGGGATCGAGCGTTGGCGGCATACGAAAGCAAACGACAGCGTACTTAGGTTTCTAGTGCTTTTCTTTTCGTGTGTCAATCTTTTTTTTCTTGACCTGAGCTTGAGGGCGCTCCCACCGGCCCGTATCCTGAGTCGACCCATGTCGGCCCGTGCGACTGCGAGCAGCCTCCTCCTGATCGTCTCCCTGAGCGCGTCCCCCGGTTGCGGCCGGCCCGCGACGACGGGCGGGGCTCGCCGGGCCCCCGACGTCCTCCTGATCACGATCGACACCCTGAGGGCGGACCGCCTGGGAAGCTACGGCTACGGGCCCGCCCTCACGCCCACGCTCGACGGCCTGGCCGCGCGTGGCGCGCGTTTCGCCGTGGCCGTGAGCCACGCTCCCCTCACCGCGCCCTCGCACGCGTCCATCCTCACGGGGCTCACCCCGCTCGGACACGGAGTGCGCGACAACGGCGCCTACGTCCTGCCGGAAGCCGCGCACAGCGTGGCCGAGGACTTCCGCCACGCCGGCTACCGGACGGCGGCCTTCGTCTCCGGGTTCCCCCTGAAGCGCCGGTTCGGCTTCGCGCGCGGCTTCGACAGCTACGACGATCAGCTGCCGCGGGGGAAGGACCTGCGCCGGACCGCCTACGTCGAGCGGACCGCCGACCGGACGACCGACGCGGTGCTCGCCTGGCTCGACTCGGCCCCGCCCGAGGGCTCGCCGAAGAAGCCGTTCTTCATGTGGGTTCACTACTTCGACCCGCACGCGCCCTACGAGGCGCCCGCCGAGTCGATGGCCGGGGCGGCCTCGCCCTACGACGGCGAGATCGCGTTCGTGGACGCGCAGATCGGCCGGCTGCTGCGCCGCCTCGACGAGCGCGAGCCGGGCGCTCCGCCCCTGGTCCTCGTCACCGCCGACCACGGCGAGAGCCTGGGTGAGCACGGCGAGGACACCCACGGCATCTTCGTCTACGACGCCACGATCCGCGTGCCCTTCATCCTGGCCGGCCCGGGCGTGCCGCCCGGAAAGGTCGCGCAGGCGGTCGCGAGGGGCATCGACGTCGCGCCCACGCTGCTCGACTACGCCGGCCTCGCAGCCCGGGCGACGCAGGGACGATCGCTGCGTCGCGCCGCGGCCGGCGAGCGGCTCGCGGACGAGCCGGCCTACGCCGAGTCGCTCCACCCGCAGCTCCAGTACGGCTGGGCCCCGCTGCACGCGTGGCGCACCGCGAAGCACAAGCTGATCGAGGCGCCGCGGGTCGAGCTGTACGACCTCGAGGCCGACGCCGGCGAGATCGCGGACCGCTCGGCTCGTGAGCCCGCGCGGGTCGAGGGGATGCGCCGCGAGCTGCTGGCGGCGATGGCGGGGAAGACGCCGGACGCGGCGCAGGCGGTCGACGCGGAGACTCGGGAGCGGCTCGCGGCGCTCGGCTACGTCGGCACCGGCCTGGGCCTGCCGCCGCCGCGCAGCGGGCGCGACCCCAAGGACGGCATCGGCCTCGTGACGCGGCTCGGGCGCAACGGCATGACGCTCGCCCGCACCGAGCCGCAGACGGCGATCCGCGAGCTCACGGCGCTCCTCGCCGAGGATCCCGGAATGCTGGTGGTCCTGCGCACCCGGGCGGTGGCCTACGCGGCGGCCGGCCGGCCGGCCGATGCGGTCCGCGACCTGCGCGAGCTGGAGAAGCGGAAGGCGCTCTCGGCCGAGGACGCCGTCGTGCTGGGCGACAACCTCCGGCTCGCGGGGCACGCGCAGCAGGCGAGCGAGGTGCTCGAGAAGACGATCCGCGACAACCCGACGTTCGCGCAGCCGCTGCTGTCGCTCGCGGCGGTCCACGTCCAGCAGCGGGAGCTCGGGGCGGCGGCCGACGCGTATCAGAAGGTCCTCGCGATCGAGCCCGACAACGTCGAGGCGCTGCGCGGGCTGGGCGACGTCGCGCTGATCCAGGGCGACATGGACGCGGCGGGAATGCACTACGCGCGCATCCTCGAGCTGGAAGAGGGAGACGCGGGGGCGCTGTCGAAGCTGGGCGTCGTGCGGATGCGGACGGGCCGGCCGGACGAGGCAATCGCGCTCCTGCGCAGGGCCGTGGAGCGCGACGCGAAGAACGCCGAGGCGCTGCTCTACTTGGCCGGAGCCCTGGCCGCGACCGGCCACCCCCGGGAGGCGGTGCCCTTCTTCGAGCGCGCGCTCGCCGCGGGTCCCCGCAGCACGATGGCGCTCAACGGGCTCGGCCTGACGCGCCTCGCGCTCGCCGAGCGCGCGGCCGCCTCGGCGGCGCTGCGGGAGTCCCTCCGCCTCGACCCGAACCAGCCGGACGTGGCCG
>CAZMRX010000087.1:0-3072 GCA_964568755.1 uncultured Acidobacteriota bacterium
TCATGATCCCCGATCGTAGCATCGCCCGCGGGGGGCCTGGGGGGTGCGTAAACCCCCCAGTGTCCCGCGCGTGGTAGGTCCGTCGGTCCGAGCCCCGCTTGCGGAATGGACGCGTTTCGGGCGACGTTAGAGCGGTCATCGGAGGCCCCTCTCATGAAGCTCAGGCTGACGCTCTTCTCCGCATTTCTCCTGCTGGGCGGGCTGTGGTTGCTGGCGGGCGCCCAGGCGAGGGACGCGAAGGTCGCGGCCGCGTCGGGCGCTTCGGCCCGCGCCACGTTCGCGGGGGGCTGCTTCTGGTGCATGGAGCCGCCCTTCGAGAAGCTCGCGGGCGTCCTGTCGGTCACCTCGGGCTACGCGGGGGGGCAGGTCAAGAACCCGAGCTACGAGCAGGTCTCCTCGGGCGGAACGGGGCACGCCGAGGTGGTGCAGGTCGCCTACGACCCCTCGAAGGTGAGCTACGAGCAGCTGCTCGAGGTGTTCTGGAGGAACGTGGACCCGACCGACGCCGGCGGGCAGTTCTGCGACCGGGGCGACCAGTACCGCACCGGGATCTTCTACGAGGGCGAGTCGCAGCGGCGCGCGGCCGAGGAGTCGAAGCAGGCGCTTCTCGCCTCGGGCGCGCTCGGACGGCCGATCGTCACGGAGATCGCGGCGCTTCAGGCCTTCTACCCGGCCGAGGGCTATCACCAGGACTTCTACAAGAAGAGCCCGGCGCGCTACTACAGCTACCGCGCCGGCTGCGGCCGGGACAAGCGGCTCAAGGAGCTGTGGGAGCAGGTGCCGGTGAAGACGCTGGCGGCGCCCCAGGCAGGCGCACGGAAAGGATGGGCGAGCGTGAAGGACGGAAGCTGGACGAAGCCCCCGAAGGACGAGCTGCGCAAGACGCTGAAGCCGGTGCAGTACCAGGTGACGCAGGAGAACGGAACCGAGTACGCCTTCCGCAACGAGTACTGGAACAACCACGAGCCGGGCATCTACGTGGACGTGGTCTCGGGGGAGCCGCTCTTCTCGTCGCTCGACAAGTTCGACTCGGGCACGGGCTGGCCGAGCTTCACGCGTCCGCTGGTCCCCGCGAACGTCAGCTCGAAGACGGACGCGTCTCACGGGATGCTGCGCACCGAGGCGCGCTCGAAGAACGCCGACTCGCACCTTGGCCACGTCTTCGACGACGGGCCGAAGCCCACGGGGCTGCGCTACTGCATCAACTCCGCCGCGCTGCGCTTCGTCCCGCTCGCGAGGCTCGAGGAGGAGGGCTACGGCGAGTTCAAGGTCCTCTTCGAGCAGAAGGCGAAGTGAACCGCCCATAGCGCGTAGGCGGATTGTTTCGAGATTCGAACATCGCGTCTATGGCCCGGCAGTTCCATCATCTGTGTAAGGCACTGATTCCAGGCGCGAAAGCCCCGGGGGTCTGCGTGGCACGCGACTTGTAATAGCTGCTCCAGTTCTCCGCTGGAGGTGTGCCTGATGGCGTTCGGTCGAATTCCCATGGGCTGGACTGTGCCGGTCGCGGTGGCGCTCGGCCTCAACAGCGCCTACCTCGCCCTGCGTCACGACCCGACGCCCTTCTACTTCGCGAGCATCGTCGCGCACCTCGTGCTGGGGCTGGCGCTGGCCGTGAGCGTGGGGCCGGTCGTGCGCCGCGGCTTCCGCTCGCTGCGCCCGGTGGAGCAGGCCGCGGCCGCCCTGCTCCTCGCCGCAACGGCGCTCGGATTGGTGCTGATGGTCACGGGCACCACGCGCCCGTACCGCCCGCTGCTCTGGGCCCACATCGCACTCGCCGCGGCCGGCTGCGTGCTGCTGCTCGCGCGCGCGGCGGCAGGCTCGCTCGCGTGGATTCCGCGGCCCGCGCTCGGCCGCGCCCTGGCGCTCCTGGCGCTCGCGGGCGCGTCGCTCACCCCGGCCTTGCGCTACCACGCGGACCACGTGGCCCCGAACGGCACGCCGATCGTGAACCCGAAGCTGCCGCCGCTCAGCATGGAAGGCGAGGGCGCGGGTCCGAAGTCGCCCTTCTTCCCCTCGTCCTCGGACACGAACACCGGGACGACGATCCCGGCCAACTTCTTCATGACCAGCGACACCTGCGCGCGCTGCCACAAGGACATCTACGACCAGTGGAACTCGTCGGCCCACCACTTCTCGTCCTTCAACAACCAGTGGTATCGCAAGTCGATCGAGTACATGCAGGACGTCGTGGGGACGCAGCCGAGCAAGTGGTGCGCGGGCTGCCACGACCACGCCGTCTTCTTCAACGGCCGTTTCGACCGGCCGATCAAGGAGCAGATCGACACGCCCGAGGCGCAGAACGGGCTCGGCTGCACCTCGTGCCACTCGATCGTGCACGTGCGCAGCACGATGGGGCAGGGCGACTTCGAGATCGAGTACCCGCCGCTGCACGACCTGGCGGTGAGCGAGAACCCGGTCCTGGCCTGGACCCACGACTACCTGCTGGAGCTCGACCCGGCGCCGCACCGGCGCGTGTTCCTGAAGGACTTCCACCGCGAGCAGACCGCCGACTTCTGCTCGTCGTGCCACAAGGTGCACCTCGACGTGCCGGTGAACGACTACCGCTGGTTCCGCGGCTTCAACGACTACGACAACTGGCAGGCCTCGGGCATGTCGGGCGAGGGCGCGCGCTCCTTCTACTACCCGCCCAAGCCGCAGAAGTGCGCCGACTGCCACATGCCGCTCGTCGCGGGGAACGACCCGGTGGCGAAGAACGGCATGGTCAAGTCGCACCGTTTCCCCGCGGCCAACACCGCGCTGCCCTTCGTCAACGGCGACCACGAGCAGCTGCGCGTCACGCAGGAGTTCCTGAAGGGCAACGTCGTGACCGTCGACATCTTCGGACTCGTGCCCGGCGAGGACCAGGGGGGAGAGCCGCTCGAGACGCGCCCCGCTCGGGCCGAGCCGATGCTCTCGAGCACTTTCGCGGTGGGCGAGGAGGGCGGCAACCTGGGCGCGTCCGCCACGGTGCTGCGCGACGCGGCCCCGGTGATCGCACCTCTCGGCAAGGTGAAGGCCGCGCTGCGGCGCGGCGACTCGGCGCGGGTCGAGGTCGTCGTGCGCACCCGC
>CAZMRX010000087.1:3082-16349 GCA_964568755.1 uncultured Acidobacteriota bacterium
GGCACCGTCGACGCGTTCGACGTGTGGGTGGAGCTGGAGGCCGTCGACTCGAACGGCCGGAAGATCTTCCACAGCGGCGAGGTGACCGACGGCGGGAAGGGGCCGGTCGAGCCCGGCGCGCACTTCTACCGCAGCCTGATGCTCGACGAGCGCGGCAACCCGATCAACAAGCGCAACGCCTGGGCCACGCGCTCGGTGGCCTACGTGCGGCTGATCCCGCCGGGCGCCGCCGACACCATCCACTATCGGCTGCGCGTCCCGGAGGACTGCGGCGAGACGGTGACGCTGCGGGCCAAGGTGAACTACCGCAAGTTCGCGTGGTGGAACACGCAGTGGGCCTTCGCCGGCGTGCGCGACCCGGAGCACAGGGACTTCGCGCTCGGCAAGGGCTACGACGACGGCCGCTGGGTCTTCACCGGCGACACCTCGAAGGTGTCGGGGCAGGTGAAGGGCATCCCTGACCTGCCGATCACCGTCATGGCCGAGGCCAAGGCCGAGCTCGAGATCCTCCCGAAGGGCGCGCCCGCGCCTGTGCCTGCGCCCTACCTCGACGCCTCGGTGCGCGAGCGCTGGAACGACTACGGCATTGGCCTGCTGCTCCAGGGCGACCTGCGCGGCGCCGAGGCCGCGTTCCTGAAGGTGACCGAGATGGAGCCCACCTACGCCGACGGCTTCGTGAACGTGGCGCGCGTGCGGCTGCAGGAGGGCGACGCGGCCGGGGCGGAGGCGGAGCTGCGCAAGGCGCTCGAGCTCGCACCGAAGCTCGCCAAGACGCACTTCTTCCTCGGCGCGGCGCTGAAGGCCCAGGGCCGCTACGACGAGGCGCTCGAGCACACGCGCGTGGCGCAGGCGCTCTACCCGCGCGATCGCGTCGTCACCAACCAGGCGGGCCGGCTGCTGTTCCTGAAGCGCCAGCACCAGGAAGCGACGGTCGAGCTCTCGAAGGTCCTCGAGGTGGATCCCGAGGACCTGCAGGCGCACTACAACCTGATGCTGGCCCACCAGGGAGCGGGGAACGCGGAGATGGCGAAAAAGCACCAGGCGCTCTACGAGCGCTTCAAGGCGGACGAGGCGGCGCAGTTCATCACCGGGCCGTACCGGCAGCTGCACCCGCACGACAACAACGAGCGCCAGTCGATCCACGAGCACCGCACGGTCGAGGCGGCGCCGCGGCCCGGCCCCGGCGCTACGCCCTACCGGGCCGCACGCCGCTCGTCGCCGGTCGCCGCCCCGAGCCCTCTGGCGCCTTTGGCGCCGGGCGCCGCGGCGTCCGCAGGCGGAGCGCGTCGATGAGGCGCCCGCTCGCGTTCGTCACGCTCGCGGCAGCGACGACCCTGGCGCTCGGGCATCTGCCGCGGCTCCACGCTCAGGCCGCGGGCGCTTCGGGTGTCGTCTTCAGCGACGTCACGAGCGCCTCCGGCATCACGTTCCGGCACACGAGCGGGGCCTTCGGCAAGAAGTACCTGCCCGAGACGATGGGCTCCGGCGTCGTGTTCTTCGACTTCGACGGCGACTCTGCCCAGGACCTCTTCTTCGTCAACTCCACGCGCTTCCCGGGCCGTCCCGAGAAGCCGGGCCTGCCCGCGCTCTACCGCAACGACGGCAAGGGCCGTTTCACGGACGTGACGAAGGCCGCGGGCCTGGCGGTGGAGATGTACGGGCTGGGGGCCGCGGCCGCCGACTACGACAACGACGGCCGCGTCGATCTCTACGTCACCGGCCTCGGCCCGAACCGCCTGTTCCGCAACCTGGGCGGCGGCAGGTTCGCCGACGTGACCGCGAAGACCGGCGTGGGCGATCCCGGCTTCTCGACCGGCGCCATGTTCTTCGACTACGACAAGGACGGCCGGCTCGACCTGGTCGTCGCCAACTACGTGACGTGGTCGGTCGAGAAGGACCTGTTCTGCACGCTCGACGGCAAGAGCAAGTCCTACTGCACGCCCGAGTCCTACCGGGGGCAGAGCCTCACGCTCTATCGCGGCCTGCCGGGCGGCGTGTTCGAGAACGCCACGAAGAAGGCCGGGCTCGAGGACGCGCGCGCCAAGTCGCTGGGGCTCGCACTCCTCGACTTCGACTCCGACTCCTGGCCCGACCTGTTCGTGGCCAACGACACGCAGCCCAACAAGCTCTACAAGAACAACGGCAAGGGCGGCTTCAGCGACGTCGGCGTGGCCGCGGGCGTCGCCTTCGGCGAGACCGGCGTCGCGCGCGCGGGCATGGGCACGGACGCGGCCGACTACAGCGGCAGCGGCCGGCCCTCGCTCGTGATCGGCAACTTCTCGAACGAGATGCTCGGGCTCTACCACAACGAGGGCAACGGCCTGTTCATCGACGAGGCGCCCTCGTCGACCGTCGGCCAGGCCTCGCTGCTCACGCTCACCTTCGCCGCGTTCTTCTTCGACTTCGACCTCGACGGCAAGCTCGACATCTTCTCGGTCGGCGGCCACGTCGCCGACGACATCCAGAAGGTGCAGCCGAAGGTCAGCCACGCGCAGCCGCCGCACCTGTTCCGCAACCTGGGCAACAAGCGCTTCGAGGACGTCGTGACACGCGTCGGTCCCGCGCTGGCGCGGCCGATGGTCTCGCGCGGCGCGGCCTACGCGGACGTGGACGGGGACGGTGACCTCGACCTGGCGGTCACCGCCAACGGCGGCCCGGCGGTCCTGCTGCGCAACGACGGCGGCAACAAGAACGCCTGGCTGCGCGTCCGCCTGGTGGGGACGAAGTCGAACCGCGACGGCATCGGCGCGCGCGTGAGCCTCACGCTGCCTGGTGGCGGCAAGAGCTGGGGCGTCGTGAAGACCGGCTCGAGCTACTGCTCGCAGAGCGAGCTGCCGCTCACCTTCGGCCTGGGGACCGCGAAAGGTGTGGACGCCGTCGAGGTGACCTGGCCCGGCGGGCAGGTCGACCGGCTGGGCCCGCAAGCCCCGGGTCGGACCCTCGTCGTCACCGAGGGCGCGGGCTCGCGCTAAAGCGGCGCGTCCTTCGGCTCGTCGGGCGGCGCGCGAATGGCGGCCGTGCCATACTGACCACGTGCTGGTCACGCCACACCTCTCTCTCGGAGGAACGCAGCGCATGGCACCGAGGACGCCCGATGTGGCTCTGCTCGACGACACCGTGGCCCCACGCATTCTCGACGCCATGCGCGCGGCGTCGGCTCGGCTCACGGAGCTGGGCGTGCGGCATGTCCTGGTCGGTGGCCTGGCCGTAGGAGCCTGGGGGCACCCCCGCGCTACGAAGGACGTCGACTTCCTCGTCGGTGGGGAGGCATTCGAGCATCACGCGGGAGGCCTCGTGACCATGAAGTACGGCGTCCCGATCCAGGTTGGCGGGGTTGCCGTGGACCTGCTTTCGGCGAGCGCCAACAACAGCGAGGACGCGCTCGAGGCCCCCCGGTCCAGCGGCGTCACCGTGGCACCGCTGCCGGTGCTGGTCTACCTCAAGCTCAAGTCACCCCGTCCGAGGGACCTTGCCGACGTGTTGGAGCTGATCCGGCTCGGAATCGAACGCGACCCGATTCGCGCCGACCTCGTGGCGCGCGCGCCCGAGCTCGTCGAGAAATGGGACCGTGCGGTCGCCGAAGCATGGCGCGGGGACGAGTAGGCACCCTACCTGTTCGCCGACCGCGTTCCCTGCGGAGCGGCTTGGGGGGGCGGGGTCCGCGGGCGCGTGTTAGGGCGGCGCGTCCTTCGGCTCGTCGGGCAGCGCGCGAATGGCGGCCGCGATCGTGCGGCTCAGCTCGGCCACCAGGTCGCTCATCGCGTCGACCCCTGCGCCGGCATCGACGCCGTTCGGGCCGCTCGCGAGGGGCCCGCGCACGAGGTTGACGCTGCCGCTCGCGAGGGGCCGCTCGCCGCGCGTGCGCAGCAAGGCCCAGCGCCCGTCGAGGCGCACCTCGCCGTTCGCCTGCAGCCCGAAGACGCGCAGCTCGGTGATCACGCGGCAGCGCGGCACGTCCGTCGCGCGCCACGGCAGGCGCGCGACGAAGTACTCGGGCAGCAGGCTCGCCAGGTTCTCGGCGAGCGTGCGCGTGAAGCCGGCGTCGAGCGGCTCGCCCCAGCGCAGGAACTCGTCGATCCGCAGCTCGCCGGGCGCCGTCCAGGTGACGAGCTGCGGGCGGTCGAGGTGCCCCGGCAGCCGCGCCCCCACGACGCCCACGAATCCGCCATGCGCGGCTGCGGCGGGCGCGGCGGGCGGCTCGGCGACCGAGCGCAGCACGAAGAAGCGGGCATCGGGGGTCCGCTTCAGCGACACGCACGAAACGCCCGCGGTCAGGACGGCGGCGAGGATCGGGAGGGCGACACGCGCGCGCATCACTTGTTCTCCTTGAGCCGGGACTTGCCCTGAACCACCGCCTCCGGGTGGGTCTGGATGTAGTCGACCAGATTGCGGATCGCCTTGAGCGCGCGCTCCAGCTCCTCGAGCGTCGAGGCGCCACGCATGCGTGCCTCGTCCGCCCCGCGGAGCGTCAGCTCCAGCGTCTCGAGCGTGCCCTGGGCCTTTTGGAAGGCCTCGCGCATCTCGCGCAGCGTGGTCTCCGACTCGTTCCCGACGCCTTGCACCCGGCCGTCGAGGCGGCGGATCAGGGCGCGCGCGTCGGCGATCGCCGAGCGCGCGTCGGAGAGCGCCAGCTCGAGGCCGTCCGCCGAGCGGTGGGCGCCGGCGAGCGCTCCCTGGAGGTCGGGCGAGGACAGCACCTCGCGCAGGCTCTGGAGCGCCTTGCGCACGTCCTCCAGCATCTCGTCCATCGGGAGCTCGGCCAGCTTCGCGAAGAACGTCTCGGCCCGATCGCCGAGCTTCTCCATCGACGTAGGCGTCGTCGGCAGCTCCGGGTAGCGGCGCTTGATCCCGGCGAGGCGCTTCGGCTCGTTGGGCAGGAAGTCGAGGTCGATGTACTTCTGGCCGGTGAGCATGCTCTGGCTCAGCATGCGCGCGCGCACGCCCCGGGCGATCAGGCCATCCGCGAGCGCCTGCTCCGAGGCGCCGGAGAACGGCCGCGGCGAGCCCTCCGGCGCTTCGACGACCCGGGTCCGGATCTCGATCAGGACCTCGATCTGGATCGCCTGGTCGTCCCGCCCGGTCAGGAACGCCGTGACGTCCTTCACCTCGCCGACCTTGACGCCGCGAAAGGTCACGGGCGCGCCCGTGTTGAGGCCGCGCACCGAGCCGGGGAAGAAGACCGTGAAATGGGTCTTGGGCTCGAACCAGTTGCCCGAGCTCAGCAGCACGATCGCCGCCAGCAAGAGCGCGATCGCCCCCAGCACGAACGCGCCGACCGCCCGTGGGTGTGTCTTCTGGCTCACAGCCGCCCCCGTTCCAGGAACGCCCGTACCTTGGGCTCCTCGCTGCGCTTCAACTCCTCGGGTCGCCCCTGCGCGATCATGGTCCGGCGCTCGGCGTCCAGGAACACGGCATTGTCTCCCAGCTCGAAGATGCTGGGCAGCTCGTGGGTGACCAGCACGATCGTCGTGCCCGCGCTCTCGCGCAGCTCGAGGATCAGGTCGTCGAGCCGCCGCGAGCTCAGGGGGTCGAGGCCCGCCGAGGGCTCGTCGAAGTACAGGATCTCCGGGTCGAGCGCCATCGCGCGCGCGAGGCCCGCGCGCTTGCGCATGCCGCCGCTGATCTCGGCGGGGTAGTGGGCCTCGAAGCCGGCGAGGCCGACGAGCGCGAGCTTCAGCCGCGCGACCTGGCTCGCCTCGGCCGCGCCGAGCGCCCGGCGCTCCTGGAGCGGCAGCGCGACGTTCTCCTCGAGCGTCATCGAGCTCCACAGCGCCGAGCCCTGGTAGAGCACGCCGAAGCGCTCCTTCATCCGTTCGCGGGCGTCCTCGTCGCCCTCCCAGAGCGGCTCCCCGTCGTAGAGCACGTCGCCCTTGGCCGGGCGGTTGAGCCCGATCATGTGCCGCATCAGCGTGCTCTTGCCGCAGCCGCTGTCGCCCATGATCACGAAGATCTCGCCGCGCCCTATCCTGAAGCTCACGTCCTGCTGCACGACGCGCGCGCCGAACGCCATCGTCAGGTCGCGCACCTCGACGTGGGTCTCGCTCATCGCTAGAGCCGCAGCAGGTGCAGCGCCACCGTGAAGACGGCGTCCACCACCACCACCAGCACGATTCCCATCACCACCGCCCGCGTGGTCGCGTCGCCGACGGCGGCGGCGCTTCTGCCGCAGCGCACGCCGTAGTAGCAGCCGGTGAGCGCCACCACCACGCCGAAAGCGACGCCCTTGACCAGGCCGATCACGACGTGGCGCAGCGCGAGCGACGACTGGGTCGCGCGCAGGTACTCGACGGCGCCCAGGTCGAGCATGGCCACCCCGACGAAGGTGCCGCCCAGGATGCCGAGCAGATCGGCATAGGCGACGAGCGCCGGCAGCATCAGGCTCGTCGCGACCACCCGCGGCAGCACCAGGAACTCGACCGGCCGCAGGCCCATCGTGCGCAGGGCGTCGACCTCCTCGTTCACGGTCATCGTCCCGAGCACGGCCGCGAACGACGCCCCGGTGCGGCCCGCCATCACGATCCCGGTCATCAGCGCCCCCAGCTCGCGCGCGACGCCGATCGCGACCAGGTTGGCGACGTAGATCGAGGCCCCGAACTGCTGCAGCTGCACCGCGCCCACGAACGCGAGCACGGCGCCGATCAGGAAGTTGATCAGCGCCACGATCCCGAGGGCGCCCAACCCTGCCGACTCGAAGGCGTGCATCAGGTCCACGCGGCGGAAGCGGGCGCGCCCTCGCACGAGGGCCCAAAGCGCCGTCACCGCCTCCCCCAGGAACTCGAGCGCGTCGCCCGCGGTGCGCCACGCGCGGAGCGCCACCTCGCCCACGCGAGCGGTGAGCGCGTCGTCCGCGGGCGTCTCCGGCATGACGCGCGCAGGCACGGCCAGCGACAGCGCCAGGAGCCGACGCGCTCCCTCCGGCAAGGCGCTCGTGTCGATCGCGACGCCCCGCGCCGCCGCCAGGCTCGCGGCCGAGAACACGAAGCTCACGAGCGCGCTGTCCCACGCCTCGAGCCCCGCGGGCTCGAAGACCAGCCGGCCGCCCGAACCGGCGGCGTCCAGGTCGGGGGCCAGCGCGTCCGCGCGCGGCAACCCGGCCGCAAGCGTGAAACGGCCCCAGACGCGTACCCGCACCACCCCGGCTTCGCGGTGGACCTCGACGCCCGCTGCGCTGGCAGTCACGGAAGAGGCGCTCACGGCAGCCGTATCCTAACCTTCTTCCAGCCCTCGTCCCGCTCGGCAATGGACTCGATGATGCCGCTATCATCTGGGCGCGCGTGGGTGGCGACCGGCAAGCCGCCGCACTCCCCGGTGCGCCCGAAAGAGGCAGCGATATGTGCACCTCACCAACCGTCGTCGGTCGTGCCCTCTGGATGGCGGTCGCGGCAGTGTCCGTCGGCTGCGGCGTGTCGATGCGCGCTCCCAGGGTCGACAGCCGGGCCGAGGTGGACGTGGCGGTCAACGCCAACCAGGCCCGGCTCAGGATGCGCTCGCTCGTGGGCCCGCTGTGCGGAGAGATCGAGCGGACGGCGGACCAGATCGCGGCCGGCACGAGCGATCCCGCCGTGCGCCGGGCCGCGCTGCGCTGGAAGATCGACGCGGTGCCCGCCCTGACCGCCGCGCTGTTCCAGCCCGAGCCCATGACGGCGGTGCTCGACACCTGGGTGTTCTCCAACCAGATGGCCGACTTCTTCGAGACCGGGGCCGGGAAGGAGCAGCTCGGCGAGTCGGCTCCGCTCGCGGTCGCGAGCTGTCGCCGCCTCGAGCAGGAGGTCAGCGACGTGTTCGCCGCCATGACGGTCTCGCGCGACGTCTCCAAGGTTCGCGCCTTCGCGAGGAGCTGGGCCGCCGCCCACCCCATCCGCCATGCGATCCCGGACCGCGAGACGGCGCTCGGCCGGTCGCTGGAGCGGGAGGTGTCAGGGTCCTGGTCCACGGGCGAGGCGGTGGCGGAGATCACGACCTCGATCGACGACCTCAACCGGAAGCTCGACGTCTACAACGAGCACCTGTTCCGGCAGGCGCGCTGGGAAGCAGAGCTCGTCGCCGCCGACTTGAGGCTGGCCGATGTGCAGCCCCTCGCCGAGCGAACGGTTCAGTCCGCGGAGAGCCTGGCGGCGGCATTCGACCTGATCGGACCGGGGATCGGGCGGATCGCGGCCGTCGCCGAGCACACCCCTGCCTTCGTCGCCTCGGAGCGGAAGGCGACGATCGACGACCTGGGTGCGGAGCTGACGCGGATGATCGCGTTCCTCCAGGCGGAACGCATCGTGGCGCTGAAGCAGGTCACCGCGGAGCGGGTCGCCGCGATCAGCGAGCTGGGTCAGGCGATGTCCGCGGAGCGACAGGCGCTCGAGCGCGACGTCGAGCGTGTCGGCCTCAAGCTGGTGGATCACGCCATCTGGCGTCTCGCCCAGCTCGTCGCCGCGATCCTGGTCGCTCTGGGTGTCGGGACGGTGGGGATTCTCGTCCTCGTCCGAAAGCTGTTCTTCACGCCCGCAACCAGGGCCTGAAGCTCGGCGAGGCGATCGCTCGGGCGCTACCTCGCGAGCTCGACCAGCGAGTCGAACACCCGCACCTTCTTCCAGTTCTTCTGCTGCTCGGCGATGAACTGCTTGTGGCGCGGGTGCTCCTGGTAGACGTCGTGCGCCGCGCGGCTCGCGAAGGTGATGTGGAGCGCCACGTCGAAGTCCCGGTCGTTCACCGGCCGGTCGAGGTCCGCGGCCACGACTCCCACCGAGAAGAAGAGGACCCCGTCGTAGCCGGTCAGGTACTTGCGGCAGGCCGCGACCAGCTCCGAGCGCGCCGCCGGCGAGGCGTCGTTCAGGCTGAAGTAGACGTCGTGTGCCAGGGCCCTGGGGTTTTCCTGCGCCCGGGACGAGAGGGGCAGAAGCAGCAGCAGGAACGCGAGCGTGAGAGATCGCTTCATCGAGGCCTCCGGGGGTTGGGGGGTCATCATAGGCCACGGCCTGGTGCTGCGTGAGCGGGTCGTTCTGGTCGCCGAGGAGTTAGACTCAGGTGTGGAAACCGGGCCACCGCCTTCCTGTTCGCCCCGTTCCTCCAGGCATGAAACGTCGCGACAAGGTCGTGTTCGTCACCGGCGCGGCCGCCGGGATCGGCCGCGCCACCGCGTTGCGCTTCGCGCGCGAGGGCTGCCGGGTGGCCGGCTTCGACGTGGATGCGGCCAGGGGACCCGGGCTCGTGGAGGCGATCGGGGCCGCGGGCGGGCAGGGAGCGTTCGAGCCCGTCGACGTCGCCGAGACGGCGCCCGTCGAGGCGGGCGTACGGGCGGTCGTGGCGCGCTGGGGCCGCATCGACGTGCTGGTCAACAACGCCGGGATCCTGCGCGACGCCCAGCTCGTGAAGTGGAAGGACGGCGCCGCCGCCGCGACCATGAGCGACGAGGCGTGGGAGGCGGTGATCGGCGTGAACCTGCGCGGCGTCTTCCACTGCACCCGGGCCGTGGTGCCGCACATGATCCGGGGTGGCGGCGGGGTGATCCTCAACGCCTCCTCGGTGGTGGGCCTCTACGGCAACTTCGGCCAGACGAACTACGTGGCCACCAAGGCGGGTGTGGTCGGCATGACTCGAACCTGGGCGCGCGAGCTCGGGCGCTACAAGATCCGGGTCAACGCCGTGGCGCCCGGCTACGTCGCCACCGAGATCCTGAAGGCGATGCCGCAGAAGATCCTGGACAGCATGGTCGAGCACACGCCGCTCGGCCGCATCGGCGAGCCCGACGACATCGCCAACGCCTACGCCTGGCTCGCCTCCGACCAGGCGTCCTTCGTCACCGGCCACTGCCTCTCCGTCGACGGCGGCGTGGTCGTGGGAACATGACAGCGGGGGTGCGGGGGGCGCTCAGCCCCCCGAATGCACGGCCCGGGAGTGTCTCGCCCTCTTTGCTCGAGTCTGTTTCCGTGACGCGTGCCGTTTCGGCAAACCCGATGATTCGTCGTCATTCTAGAACCAGGAGCCGGCCGTGAAGCCGATCTACATCGCCTCTTACCACCAGTCCGTGTTCGGCAAGCTGATGGGCATGAGCGTGCCCGCGATCGTGGCGAACGCGGTGCGCGGGACGTGCCAGGAGATCGGCGTCGACGCGGCCGCGCTCGACGTGGCCTCGATCGGGGCCACCTGCAACATCTCGCTCAACGAGCAGGGGTTGCTGGCCGGTCTCGTCGCCGAGGTGCCGGGCCTCGGCGCCAAGCCGATCGAGTCGGTCGAGAACGCCTGCGCCTCGGGCGGCCAGGCCGTGCTGTCCGTGATCCAGAAGCTCCAGTGCGGCCTCGGCGACACCGGCATCGCGATCGGCTACGAGAAGATGCGCGACGCCGAGGGCAAGATGGACGGCAAGCTGGTGGGCAAGGTGCTCGGCTACTTCTCCCACCCCGACGAGCGCCCCGGCAAGGTGTTCGTGTTCCCGCACCTGTTCGCCGAGGTGATGGACGTCTACCTGAAGACGCACGGCTATCGCGAGGAGGACCTGGCCTCGATCGCCGTCCTCGAGTACGCAAACGCGAAGCACAACCCCTACGCGCAGATGCGCAACGTGGACCTGACCGTCGAGAAGGCCTGTGCGATCGAGGGCATCAACCGCTACATCGCCGAGGGCCTGCGGCTCAAGACCTTCGACTGCTCGCAGATCACGGACGGCTACGCGGGCATGATCCTCGCGACGGAGGAGGGGCTCGCGCGCCTCGGCGTCAAGCGGAAGGACTGCGTGCAGGTGGCGGGCTGGGGCCAGGCGACCGACCCGCTGCGGAAGGAAGGGCGCGACGTGCTGCGGCCGCGCGGCGCCTACGCCGCGATGAACCGCGCCTACGCGATGGCGGGCCTGACCGCGAAGGACGTGAACGTGGCCGAGCTCCACGACTGCTTCACGGTGATGGCCGCGATCGGCACCGAGGTGATCGGCAAGGCGGAGTACGGCAAGGGCGCGCAGTACTGGGTGGACGGCAAGGCTGCGCCCCAGGGCGAGTGCGGCATCAACACCTCGGGCGGCCTGATCGCCAAGGGCCATCCCATCGGCGCGACCGGCGTCGCGATGATCGGCTGGTGCGCCTGGCAGCTCCAGGGCAAGGTCGCCAGGGAGCTGCAGGTGAAGGACGCGCGAGCCGCCGCCACCTTCAACATCGGCGGCCCGATCTGCGCGTCGGTGTGTACGGTGCTGAAGCCGGCCGCCTGATGCTCCGGGGCTACTTCTTCGCCTTCTTGTCGTGCACCTTGCCGAGCATCTCGTCCTTGAACTCGGCCGGCTTGTGGCACTTGGCGGTGCAGCTGGCCTTCTCCGGCTTGGCGACCAGGCCCGCGGCCGCGGCCTTGGCCGGGTCCTTGCCCTTGGCGGCGCCCAGCTTGAAGTAGTCGCCGCCGTTGCCGTGACAGGTCTCGCACTCGGCCTTCGGCTCGGTAGTGGCGTGCTTGGTCTTGGCCCACGAGTCGAACTCGACCTTGTGGCACATCTTGCACTTGGCGGAGCCGACGGCCGCGTGCTCGGCGGCAGCAGGCGCGGCCTGCAGCACAACCGCGAAGGCGGCGGCGGTCGCGAGGGTGAGCAGCTTGTTCATGATCCTCATTCTCCCGGGCGCGCACGCGACGCGCCCACCATCCAAGTTTCTGCACCTCTCGCGCCGCGCGTCAATGGCTCATTGGGTGGGTCCGGAATATCATGGGCTCTCGAACCCGAGATGACTCCGGAGGACAGCCCATGCCGCGTTTCGCGCTCGCTCTCGTGCTGGCCATGAGCACGACCGCAGGAACCACCTTCGCCGGGGAGGCCGACGAGGCGCCCGCGCCCGACGATCGCTACCTCTGGCTGGAGGAGGTGACGGGCGACAAGTCGCTCGAGTGGGCGCGGGCCCGCAACGCCGAGAGCGCCAAGGTGCTCGGGACCCCAGATGAGGCCGCGCTCGAGAAGCGCATCCTCGACATCCTCGACTCCAAGGAGCGCATCCCGAGCGTCCAGAAGCTCGGCCCCTGGTACTACAACTTCTGGAAGGACGCCAAGAACCCGCGCGGCCTCTGGCGCCGCACGACGCTCGCGGAGTACAAGAAGCCCGAGCCCGCCTGGGAGACGGTGATCGACGTGGACGCGCTCGGGGCGGCCGAGAAGGAGAACTGGGTCTGGCACGGGGCCGACTGCCTGAAGCCCGATTACATGCTGTGCCTGGTCTCGCTCTCGCGCGGCGGCGCCGACGCCGACGTGGTGCGCGAGTTCGACCTGAAGACGCGGACGTTCGTGAAGGACGGCTTCTTCCTGCCGGAGGCCAAGAGCCAGACGAGCTGGGTGGACAAGGACACGCTCTTCGTGGGCACCGACTTCGGCAAGGGCTCGCTCACGACCTCCGGTTACCCGCGGATCGCCAAGGTCTGGAAGCGCGGCACGAAGCTCGCGGAGGCCGAGACGATCTACGAGGGCAAGCCCGAGGACGTCTGGGGCTACGCGCTCTACGACGACAGCAAGGGCTTCGAGCGCCAGCTGATCCTGCGCGGCATCACCTTCTGGACCAGCGAGCTGTTCCTGCGCCGGGACGGCAAGCTGGTCAAGATCGAGAAGCAGGACAGCGCCAACGCCAACTTCCACCGCGACCTGCTGCTGCTCGAGCTGCGTGAGGACTGGGCGGTGGGCGGCAGGACCTATCCCGCGGGCGCCCTGCTCGCGACCGACCTCGAGGCCTTCCTGAAGGGCGAGCGGCGCTTCGACGTGCTGTTCGAGCCGAGCGAGCGCCGGTCGCTGGTGGCCTACAGCCCGACGCTCAACCACGTCCTGGTCAACGAGCTCGACAACGTCAAGAACCGCGTCTACGTGCTGAGCCGCAAGGACGGGAAGTGGACGCGCGAGCCGCTGCCGGGGATGCCCGAGTTCGGGACGGTGGTGGCGACCGCCGTGGACGACGAAGACTCCGACGATTACTTCATGACCGTCACCGACTACGTCACCCCGACCAGCCTGTCGCTCGGCACGATCGGCAAGGGACCGGCCGAGAAGCTCAAGCAGCTGCCGGCCTTCTTCGACGCCACCGGCCTCGCGGTGAGCCAGCACGAGACGGCCTCCAAGGACGGCACGCGGGTGCCGTACTTCCAGGTGGCTCGCAAGAGCCTCACGCTCGACGGCAAGAACCCGACGTTGCTCTACGGCTACGGCGGCTTCGAGATCCCGATGGTCCCCGGCTACAGCGGCGGCGTCGGCGCGGCCTGGCTCGAGAAGGGAGGCGTCTACGTCGTCGCCAACATCCGCGGCGGCGGCGAGTTCGGCCCGAAGTGGCACCAG
>CAZMRX010000088.1:0-16299 GCA_964568755.1 uncultured Acidobacteriota bacterium
GGGGCTCCTAAGCCGCCCCCCAGACCCCCTGCTTTGCGTTTAGCGGTTCGGGATGGTGAGCTTCTGGCCCGGCTTGATCAGGTCGGGGTTGGGGCCGATCGTGTCCTTGTTGGCCTCGTAGATCTTCTTGTAGAGACCGGCGTTGTCGTAGACGTCCTTCGAGATCTTGGACAGGCTGTCGCCCGGCTTGACGACGTAGTAGCCGTACACGTCGGTCTTCGCGACCTTGATGTCGGCGACCAGGTCGGTCTCCCAGCCCGAGTAGGTCTTGATCTTGTCCCAGAGCTTGTCCTTCTGGAGCTGGTACTCGGCCGTGCCCCACACCTTGAGCTTGCCGCCGTCTTCCTTCCAGTCGCCGCCGCTGATCTTCAGCTCCTCGCCGAGCTTGAGCAGGTCGGCGTACTTGTCCTTCAGGCTCATCGCGCCCTCCTTGGTCATGTGGATTCCGCCCGCCGTTGCTGCCGACGGGCACACCCCGGAGCATCCTCCCCCCATGGAGCGGGGGTCAACCCGCCAAAACTGACAGTCGGAGGGATGTTCCGTGCCAATTCGAGCCCGTTCAGTCGCTTGGACGTTTTTGGAGAACCCGGCGATGCCCCCGCGCGTAAGAGCATGTGAAACCGGCCGCCCCAACCGGCCGAGCGGAGGTGATGGCGATGAGGAAGAGCATCCAGGCCGGCATTGGGCTACTCGCGCTGGGGGCCGTGAGCGCGGTCCCGGTGGCCGCCCAGACGGGGACCCCCTGGCTCCACGTCCGCGTCGAAGAGGTCAAGGACGCCACCCGGGTGGCCGTCAACCTTCCGCTCAGCGTGGTGGAGGCCGTCCTGAAGGCCTCGCCGGAGATGATCGAGAGGCACGGGCGGATCCACCTCGGCCGCGATGACGATCGGCACGGGCTGAAGCTCGCCGACCTGCGGCGGGTCTGGAAGGAGCTGGCGGCGGTCGGCGACGCCGAGCTCGTCAGCGTCGAGTCCGACGACGAGACCGTCAAGGTCCAGAAGAAGGGCGACCTGGTCCAGGTGTTCGTCGACCAGAAGGAAAGGACCGGCAAGGACGGAAAGAAGAAGAAGGGCGCCGAGCAGGTCCGCGTCGAGGTGCCGGTGAGCCTGGTCGACGCGCTGCTCTCGGGTGAGGGCGACGAAGCCAACATCGACGCCGCGATCGTCGAGCTGCGCAAGCGCCGCGGCGACATCGTGCGGGTGCAGGACGACGAGAGCCAGGTCCGGGTGTGGATCGACGACCAGAACACCCAGGCGCCGGCGGGGAAGTAGGCAGCCATGCTGAAGCTGGCGATCCTGCTCGGCGTGCCCGTCGCCCTGCTGGCCACCGTGGCCAGCCTCGGCGTCGTGGTCGTGGACGTGCGCGAGGGCGGGCCGGACGGCAGCCGCATCGTCGTCCCCGTGCCGCTCGTCTTCGCCCAGGCCGCCCTGGCGGTCGCGCCGATGGCGGCGCCGGCGGACAAGCTGCGGATTCCGCACGAGGCCGCCGAGCACATGGGTTTGGCGCGCGAGGTCGTCGAGGCCTTGGCGGCAGCGCCCGACGGCGAGCTGGTGCGTGTCGAGGAGCGCGACCAGCAGGTCGTGATCACCAAGGAGGGACGCACGCTCAAGGTCCGGGTCACCGGCGAGCGCGAGAACGTCTCGGTGAACGTGCCGCTGCACCTCGCGCTCTCGGCGCTGCCCGGGGCGGACGGGCGCATCCGCACCGCCGCCCTCGCCGGCGCGCTCAGCTCGGTGCGCTTCACCGACCTCGTCGAGGTGCGGGACGGCAACGACCAGGTCCGGATCTGGGTCTGGTAGCGCGCGCTACTCCCCGACGCGGAACTCCTTCCACACGACGCGCCGCGCCAGGACCGCATCCCTGACGCGGCGCTCGCGCGTGGTGAGCGTGGATCCGCCGCTCTTGATCTCCAGGAAGACGATCTCCCTGAGGCTGTCCTCGCTCATTCCGTCGAACACGAGCAGGTCGACCGGGGTGCCCAGGAAGCGCGCGTCCCTCGGGTTGTAGGGGAAGTCGCCCATGTACGGGGCGAGGTGCTCGCTGACTTTGCCGGCCACCACCGCCGAGCTGCGGCGGACCGCGTCGGCCCGGATGTCGCCCTCGGCGTCGACGCGCCAGCGCTCGAGCCGCGCGTCCGCCTGGGACTGCGCCGCCTGCCACAGCTGCTCGCGGACGGCCTCGAGCTCGCGCTGCTTCCAGCCCGCGAGCGCCTCGTGCACGGCGTCGAGAAGCCGCAGGCGCAGCCGGAAGTAGAGCGCGGCGAAGACCGCGGCCAGACCGACGAAGACCACGACCAGCACCCGCAGCTCGGGCTCGCCCAACCCTGCCTCTCGCACGCTCGCCATGGTGGGGCCGCGGGGTGGCGTATTGGGTCCGGACCGCCCGACGGCTGCCGCGTCCGGCCTACTGCGCCGCGATGCCCTTCTGGAACTGGCGCCAGGCTGCGTCGGTGCGGCCGGCCAGCTCGCGCATCGCCGCCCGCAGCCGGCCCTCGATCGACTCGAACGAGCGAAGCACCTCGCGCCGCCGCTCCTTGCTCTGGGTGCCGTCGGGAAGCTTGGGGTGCGCCCGGCCCATCTGCACGCCAACGTCGTAGGCGATCTGCTTCAGGTCCTTCGGCGAGCGGATCTGGGTCGCGATCGTGGCCTCCTGGTAGTCGTCGGTCCAGTCGTGCATCCAGAAGTACTTGCCGCCGTGGGGCACCACCGCCGCGTAGGCGAACGGCTCGTAGGCGATCAGCCGCTGCCCGTCGAGCACGCGCGAGGCGCCTACGTCGGTGCGCACGCAGGGGTTGCCGGCGAGCTCGCGGATCTGCTTCGCCTCGACGATGATGTCGTCCGCGGCGGCGGGGCTCGACCCCTCGAACAGGATCAGGTACTTCTCGTCGAGGGCGCTGCCCACGCCCATCGTGAGCGCGCCAACCCGCTTCACCTTGAAGTAGTCGGGCGCGAGCTCGCGGCCGAAGGCCACGAGCTCGGCGAAGCGCGCGACGCCGTCGGCGAAGGCGTCGTTCGGCAGGGGCGCCTGGTCGATCAGCTCGTGCGCCTGGCGCAGCGCGCGCGCGCGATCCCAGGCGAACGACTTGCGCGCGCGGGTCGCGAGCTCCGGTGTCGCCATGTGGAGGCGGTCGCCCTTCAGCGCGTCGCGGTAGCCGCTCAGGAAGCGGTCCACGAAGCGCTTCTCGTCGCGGTTCCAGCCCTTCTCGCGCGCCGCGATCAGCACGGAGGTGCCGAGCCGCACCAGGTCGATCACGGCCTTGCCGCGGGTGCAGTCGTCGAAGTCGCTCAGGCCGCGCCCGAGGTTGGTGATGGTGTACTGCTCGATGTGGGCATCGCCGTGCAGGTTGACCTCGGGCATCCGCTCCACGACGTCGGCGAACAGCCGGCAGGTCTCGGCTGCGAAGCCGCTGTTGACGAAGCGGAAGTAGCCGTGCGGGGACGCGCTGATGCGGCCCACCAGGTCCTCGCGGCCGGCGAGGCGCGGGTCGCGCGGGTCGACGGTCAAGCCCTCCGGGGCGCCCGAGGCGGCAGCGGCGAGGAGCAGGGTCGGAAGCACGACAGCGAGAGGGCGGGCGCGCATTGGCGGGGCTCATCTTAGCAGCGGCCCGCGGGCCGGAGGGCGCTAGGGGTGCGGCCGGAGGGCGCGGCCGGTGCTAGAGGTGCGGCCGGATGCGCGTCTCGAACGTCTCGTAGCTCTGCTCGCCGAAGAAGTAGTCGCGGAGCAACCCCTGGCGGTCGAGCACCAGGGTGAACGGCCGGAAATCACGGATCGCCAGCCAGCCGAAAGAGGCGACACTGCCGCTCGTGGCGTGCGGTGCCAGCCGCTCGAGCACCTCCCGCACCGCCTCGGGCGGCTCATCCGTGAGCGTCAGCACCACGAGGCCGCGATCGCGATAGACCCGCTGCAGCCGGTCGAGCACCGGCAGCTCGCGCGTGCAGGGTGGACACCAGGTGGCCCAGAGGTTGACGAGCACGACCTTGCCCCGCAGGTCGCTCAGCCGGCCCTCGGCGCCGGTTGCGACCAGCTGGAACACGGTGTCGGGTGCTTCGGTGCCGAGGCGGCTCTCGAGCTGTCGCGACGTCCCGAACAGCGGCCGCATCGGGCCGAGGGACACGACGAGTCCCGCGACGGCGAGCCCGAGTGCGTTCTGGCCCAGGAGCTTCGCTAGCCGGCGTCGTCGCGCGGGCCAGGCCGAAGCCTGCGGCGAGTAGCGCAGCCAGGCGAGGAGCGCCACGCACACGGCCAGGAGCGCGGCCGAGAACGCGGGCACCCACGCCGCCAGGTGGCCGGCGTTCGCCTTCAGCAGCTCGGCCATCGAGTCTCCGCGAGCGACAGGGTGCCCGGCCGTCTCATCCAGCCACCTCCGGGACCACGTTCGCTCCCACCACGAGCGCCGCCGCCAGCAGCAGCTCCAGGCCCGCCCACAGCCGGCCGCGCGGGGAGTTACGCCTGGGGGTCAAATAGGGGGAATCTCGCGGGGGGCGCGAGCCGACTGCGTTTTCGTTCTGGGGGGGCTGAGGGCCCCCCCAGGGCCCCCCGGGGCTCGTCACTGGGCGCTCCCCGGTCGGGCGCGCGGCTCCTCGCCCCTCGCACGCGGCAGCGGCCAGCCGCGCAGAGCGTAGTACTTCTCCTTCGGCTCGCCCGTCCAGCCGTTGATGCCTTTCCGGGGCAGCCACCAGAGGTGGATGACGAGCACCGGCAGTGCCATCACCACGAACATCGTCCAGAACCAGAAGCGCCCGAAGCGGGAGGACACCGTGACGCCGAGCGCCATCACGAGCGCCATCTTGGCGATCCGGCGCCACTTGGGCGTGCCTTCCTCGAAGTGCCCGAAGACGATGTTCCCGACGGCAAACATCGTCGCCACGACCGCCGCCTCGAACCACATGCCCGGAGAGTACTACTGCACCCGTCAGTCGAAAGTTCCGGGGGGCGGCGGCGGGTGTTCGCGAGGCCCTCGAGGACTACCGCACGGGCGCCGGCGACTTCGCGGACTACGTGGTCGGCCGGCGCGGCCGGGAGGCCGGCTGCGAGCAGACGGCCACTTTCGACCAGAAGCTGAAGCCGAGCGCCCTGTTCCGCGTTCTGCCGGCCTGAAGCTCCGCCCCGCCTGTCGCGCCGTCCCTCGTACAGAAGCTGCAAACTCTTGCCTGCATTGGTGATTTCGGCTCAGGGGCCGTCGTCCGGTGGGTGAGGTGAAACGGACCTCCCCCGGCAGGGCGGCGGGATAGACTCGCCGCACGATGCCCGCAACGGCCCAGGCGATGAGGCTCGACCCCTGGGCGGCCCAGTACGAGGGGTCGATCCAGATCGGCGACGACGCCGAGGCCGTTGCCGTGGACCTGAAGGTCGAGCAGGACGCCTGGGTCGCCCTGAAGCCGGGCGCCCGCAAGGCCGCCCCTCGGCTGGCCTTCGTGGACGGCGTCCGGCGCATCGAGCACCGCGTGCTGGTGGCGGACGGCGATCGGACGGTGTACGGGCTGCTGGGCTCCTTCGGCGTGGGCGCGGTCCACGTGCACCGCGCCGCCAAGGTCGGGCACGAGGTCCTCGGCCGCGTGCTCGTCACCGGCGGCGGCCTGAAGCGGGATCCCTTCCTGGCCCACGTCCCCGGCAGCTCGCCGCTGCGCTTCGAGCCCCGCAGCGAGCCCGAGAACGACCCGGCCGTCCCGGTGCAGGGCCTGCAGATGGCCATGCGCCACACCGAGGCCGGCCTCGCCGAGCGGCTCTCGGCCGAGGTGGACGTCGTCTTCCTCGACGGGCCGCTCACCTTCCTCACCTCGGCCGCGAGCGGCAGCGTCGTCGGCTTCGTCAAGCGCCAGCTCCGCAACTACCTCGATCCCGCAGCCCACGCGCTCCTGCCCCGGCTCGCGGTGGGGGAGCGCACGCCGCTCTTCCTGATCACCGGCAAGGAGGCGCGCTACTCCTGGTACGCGCGCATCGCCCACGGGCGCTCGATCGAGTCGGCGCTCACGGGCGTCGTCCGGCTCGAGGCGCCGGCCGCGCGCGGCAAGGACGAGGCCCGGGCGCTCGCCGACCTCTCGGCTCGGGAGCTGCGGCGCTTCGCCTCCGACTCGGCGCGCGACCCGCGGGCGCCGCAGAACCTCTACCCGATCGGCGGGCTCGAGGCCCGTCTCAAGCACCGCCTCGGCGACGCGACTGTCGTCCGTCGCGCGATCGAAGCCCAGCTGCACCGGGAGGTGAACGCGTGAGCGAAACGGTGGGGCGCGTGCTCGGCACGCAGGACGCGATGCCGCTCGAGTTCTGGGTGGCGGTGGAGGCGGGGCAGTACCTGCAGCTCGACGACGTGGTCGAGGTCGTGACCCCGCTGCCCGACGCGACCGAGGTCCGGCTCTTCGGGGTCGTGGACATCGTGCGCGCCCGCCACGAGGGCGCCAAGTTCGACTCCGACGTGTTCCTGGTGGAAGAGGGCGTCCTGCCCGCGATCGTCTCGCAGGCCGCCCACGTCAAGGTGACCCGCGTCGAGCCCGAGATCTTCGTGCCGCCGCTGCCGGGGCAGGAGGTGCGCCGGGCGAGCGGTCTCCGCCGCGAGCAGGCGCTCTTCTTCGACGGGATGGAGCGCAAGCTCCCGATCGGCCTCTCGCGCGACGGCGAGCCCGTCTTCGCCAACCTGGACTTCCTCGACGGCACGCGGGGCGCCCACGCCAGCATCTCGGGCATCTCCGGCGTCGCCACCAAGACGAGCTACGCGACCTTCCTGCTGCACAGCCTGTTCACCTCCGGCGCCCTCGGCCAGGACGCCGCGAACACGCACGCCCTCGTCTTCAACGTGAAGGGCGAGGACCTCTTGTTCCTCGACCAGGACAACGGGCGGCTCCGCGACGAGGACCGCGCCGTCTACAAGAAGCTCGGCCTTCCGGCCGAGCGCTTCTCGAGCGTCCAGATCCTGGCCCCGGTGCGCAAGGGCTCCGCCGAGCGCCTGGCGGACACCGGCAGCCGCGGCGAGGGCGTCCAGTCCTTCTTCTGGACCGTGCGCGAGGTGGTCACGGAGCGCCTGCTGCGCTTCCTGTTCGCCGAGGCCGAGGACACGGGCAGTCTCTTCGGCGCCGTCGTGGACCGCATCGAGGCCAAGCTCGCCCAGGCCGCGGCCGAGAAGGGGAACCCGAACGACCCCTGGATCGAGATCGAGGGCCGGCGCATCGACGGCTTCGACGCGCTCGTCGAGGCGCTGACGAGCCGCGAGGAGGGGCAGGAGTACAGCCTGGCGGAGGAGTGGGCGCGGCCCGCGGCGCAGGGCACCGTGGCGGCATTCGAACGCCGCCTCCACGCCGCGGCCCGTCACGTCGCGCACCTGATCCGCGGCAAGGACGTCGGCAAGCGCGACGCTCACGTCCTCGACTGGAGGCGGAAGCAGGTGAGCGTCGTGGACATACACGCCCTGCACGACCGCGCCAAGCGCTTCGTGGTCGGCGCGGTGCTGAAGCGCATGTTCGAGGACAAGGAAAGCCTCGGCACCTCGCGCCCGCTCGTGTTCGTCGTGCTCGACGAGCTCAACAAGTACGCCCCGCGCGAAGGCACCGGCCCGATCAAGGAAGTACTGCTCGACATCTCCGAGCGCGGCCGCTCGCTCGGCATCGTGCTGCTCGGCGCTCAGCAGACGGCGAGCGAGGTCGAGGGCCGCATCGTCCAGAACGCGGCGCTGCGCGTCGTCGGCCGACTCGACCCGGCCGAGGCCGAGCGCGCCGAGTACGGCTTCCTCACGGCTGCCGCCCGCGGCCGGGCCTCGATCCTCAAGCCCGGCACCATGATCGTGCTCCAGCCCGAGATCCCGACACCGCTGCTCGTCCGCTTCCCATTCCCGGCCTGGGCGACGCGCAAGAGCGAGGTGGCCGAGACCGCCGCGGCCGACCCGTTCGCAGGCTTCCGCGAGCGGTAGGCGGGATCTCGATCAGTAGAGCTGACCCGACCGTCCGAGGTTCCTTCAAGTATCACTTGAGCTAACTCGCCCCGGGGCGAGTTGGTGGTCCCGGACAGAGTGGTATCGTCGGCGCCAAATCCCCAAGCGAGGAGAAGGCCATGCCCCAGGCGCACCGGACGATCGCCATCGCGACGCTGATTCTGGCCTGTGGCGCGGCGAGCCCGGCCAGCGCTGGGCCACGCGCGGCCCCGGACGTGAAGCCGCTCGCGCGCGTCGCCGGAGTAGCGCCGCGCAGCGTCGTCTTCATCCTTGCCGACGACCACCGCTACGACGCGATGAGCTTCATGGGGCACCCGATCGTCCGCACGCCGGGGATCGACCGCATCGCGAAGCGCGGCGTCCACCTGCGCAACGCGTTCGTGACCACCGCGCTGTGCTCACCTAGCCGGGCGACGATCCTGACCGGGCTCTACGCCCACCAGCACAAGGTGGTCGACAACAACACGCCAGTGCCGGCCGGGACGACTTTCTTCCCGCAGTACCTCCAGCGCGCCGGCTACCAGACGGCGCTCCTCGGCAAGTGGCACATGGGGGGCGACGACGGAGGACCGCAGCCGGGATTCGACCACTGGGTGAGCTTCAAGGGACAGGGCAGCTACCTGCCGTCCGCGGACGGCCTGAACGTCAACGGGAAGCCGGTGCCGCAAAAGGGGTACATCACCGACGAGCTCACCGACTACGCGCTCGACTGGCTGCGGGCCCGCGACCGCTCACGGCCGTTCTTCCTGTACCTCTCGCACAAGGGCGTCCACAACGACTACATCCCGGCCACGCGCAGCTCGGACTTCATCCCCGCCGAGCGCCACCGCGGGATGTTCGAGAACGCCGTCTTCACGCCGCCCAAGAGCATGAGCTTCCCGCCCGCGCAGGAGGCGCTGCGGCCGCGCTGGGTGCGCGACCAGCGCAGCAGCTGGCACGGCGTCGACTTCCCGTACCACAGCACGCTCGACGTGGGTCGCTTCTTCAAGCGCTACGCGGAAACACTCGCGGGCGTCGACGACAGCGTCTCTCGCGTGCTCGACTACCTGGAGCAGGAGAAGCTGCTCGACGAGACGCTCGTGGTCTACATGGGCGACAACGGCTTCGCCTTCGGCGAGCACGGCCTGATCGACAAGCGCACCGCGTACGAGGAGTCGATGCGGGTGCCGATGGTGATGCAGTGCCCGGAGCTGTTCGCGGGCGGCCGCGCGGTGGACGAGGTGGTCGCGAACCTCGACGTGGCTCCGACGATCCTCTCGGCCGCCGGCCTGACGCCCCCAGCCGAGATGATGGGGGCGAGCCTTCTCTCGCTCGCGCGCGGCGAGCGCGTGCCGTGGCGCACGGAGCTCCTCTACGAGTACTACTGGGAGCGCAACTTCCCGCAGACGCCAACCGTCTTCGCGCTGCGGGCGGATCGCTACAAGTTCATCCGCTACCACGGCGTGTGGGACGTGGACGAGCTCTTCGACCTCCAGGCCGACCCGCTCGAGATGACGAACCTCGCCTACGCCCCGGAGCAGGCGCAGCGCGTGGGGCAGATGAGCGACCGGATGTTCGCGCTGCTCGCCGAGACCCGCGGGACGGCCATCCCGCTCTACCCCGACCGCGGGCGGGTGATCGGGCTCCGCGCGCCCGGCGCCGAGCGCGCGGCTCCCTTCCCGCCGGTCTTCGTCTCGAAGCCGGACCGCTGAGACGGGGCGGGCCGCTGCCCGCCTCTGCTACCGGCCCGCCTCGGGTGCGAGCCCGCTCGCCAGGCGTCCGATGAGCGCGGGGACGATCGCGAGCAGGGGGCCGATCACGATTCCGCCGGCCCGCGCCGAAAGCGCGGCGGCCATCGTCACGACCGTTCCCTCCGGCACGTTCAGGGCGTCCCAGTGCCGGAAGTAGGAGGCCTCGATGCCGGCGACGAAGCTGAGCCAGGTGGCGAGGAAGATCAGGATCTGCCCCCATAGCCCGATGCTGTAGCCGACGAGCGCGGTGCCTCCCCAGCCGAACCCGCCGAGGCGGCGGGACAGCGCGCCGAAGTAGAAGGCGCTGACGAAGGTCAGGCCGACGATCGAGAACATCGCATTGCCCCGGGGCGCGTAGGGGACGCCGTTCGCCCCGAGCGCGAAGCGGGCGACGGCGAAGATCAGCAGCAGCAGCAGGGGCAGGCGGACGAAACGCAGCACGCGAGCGATCACTTTGAACCTCCCGGTGGGTTGTTGCGGTGAAGCGTCGGCGGATTCTCTCACGCAAGCTCCCACCGGCGCGCGCTGCCGCTGCGGATGATCGGCCCCTACCGCGCGGCTGTCATCGAGGCCGTTCGCAGTCGGAAGGCAGCCATCTCTTGGCCGTTGCGGACCAGCACGATGTCGCCGACCAGCACCGGGTGACTCCAGCTCTTGCCCTCGACGCCAGGGACACGAGCGACCTCGGTGTACTGCGCCGGCGTCGCGCTCACGAGCGCGAGCTCGCCCTGCTCCGACAGCACCAGCAGCAGGTCCTGCTCGGCCAGCACGACGAGCTGGCCGTGGCCGTAGCGCCCGCCCTTCCACTTGCGCGCGCCGTCCTTCAGGTCGATGCACGAGAGGATGCTGCCGTCGAACCCGTAGGCATGACCGTCGTGAACGACGAAGTCGTTGAAGTACGGCTTGAGCCCCTTCGAGATCCAGCGCTCGGAGACGGTCCAGCCCGCGGGCCCGTGCGCGACCGCCAGCCGGCGGATGCCGTTTCCGCCCATGGCGTCGCCGGAGGGGACGAGGACGTCGCCGTCGGCGGTCAGTGCCGGCTGCACGATGCTGACACCTGGTTGCGCCCTGTGCTCCCAGAGCAGGGTGCCGTCGGCGGGCGCGACGCTGGTCGAGCGGGCTCCCCGGAGCAGCAGGACCTGCGGCACGCCGCCGATCGTCGCGAGGTGCGGCGAGCTGTAGCCGCCGCCGCCGTCCGGCCCGAGCCAGCGCGGCTGGCCCGTGGCGGCGTCGTACGCCGCGAGCCGGCCGGAGGCGGCGACGATGACCATGTCGCCGACGACCAGCGGGGAGCCGCTGAATCCCCAGCCCGGCGTCTCTACCTTCGTGTCGGCCGCCGCGTCGCGCGACCACACGAGCGCCCCGGTCGCGGCGTCGAGCGCGTTGAGCCTGCCGGTCGCGCCGAAGCTGTAGACGCGGCCGTTGCCGAGCGTCGGCGTCGCGCGCGGACCAGCGCCGCCCTCCGACTCCCAGAACCGGATCGGGTCGCTGTGCCGCCAAACCGGCTCCCCGGTATGGAGCCTGTAGCAGGAGACGACCTCTTCCTCACCGCGCTGCTCCTGGGTGTAGACCCGATCGCCGTCGACCGCGAACGAGGACCAGCCGGGTCCGATCGGGCGGCGCCACAACGCGACCGGCGGCGACGCCGACCAGTCGGTCGCGATCCGCACGCCGTGAACGACGCCGTCGCGGGCGGGTCCGCGGAAGCCGGGCCATTCGGCTCCCGTCGACCCCGAGGCCGCGGCGGCAGCGACCGGAGCAGCGGCCGCCGGCTCGCTGCGGGCTGGGGCCTCGGTCCGCTTCTCCGCAGCTTTCGCGGCTGGCGGAGCCGACGGCGCCTTCGCTTGACTCTCGCTCGCTGGCGGTTGCGGCTCGACAGACGGCCTTGCTTCCGGCGCAGCCACAGGCGTCAGACGCTCCCCTCCGGACCGGGCCAGCAGCAGCTCCTCGGGCGTCGGCGTCCAGCGCCAGTGCAGGTCCGCCTGGCCGTCGCCGCTGACGCCACCAGTCCGCACGAGCGTCAACGACCCGCACGCCAGTAGGATGGCCGCGACCAACCCGAGCCGTCTAGGTCCCGCGGACAGCCGGCGCGTGGCCACCGCCCAGGCGACGAGCGCGAGGCACAGCACGGGGATGGCGAAGATGTACAGCATGTTCCCCATTCCCGCCCTGGCAACGGACGGGTGGACGAGGAGCCGGGTCGCGGGCACGGCGAGGGCCATCAGGACGAGGGCGCCTACGCGCTCGGACCACGGCGCGCGGCTGAAGAAGAGCCACCACGAGATCACGACGAGCGAGAAAAGGGCGGCGCCGAGCAGGCCGTAGACTCCGGCTTCCGGCGCAACGCGGGGTAGCAGGAACGCCACCCACAGCAGCACCACCGCGACGACGCCGGGCCAGAGCCGCAGCGGTCTCCGAGAGGTCGGTTCGCCATGTGCGTTCGTCATACTCCTCCTGGCCCGGCGCCCTCACGGCGCCGGAATGCTCAAATCACGCTTCCACCTACTCGGAGCGGAGCGCCTGCACCACGTCCACCCGCGACGCGCGCGCGGCCGGCAGGAGCGAGGCCACGACTGCCGCCGCCATCAGCAGCGCGGCGGCGCCCACGAGCGGCATCGCTCCGGGCAGCCGCAGCGCCGCGTAGCTGCTGGCCGCGACGTGTGCGAGCGCCCAGGCGGCGACGCCCCCGGCCGCGACCCCGATCCCCGCGATCAGCGCGCCCTCGCCGAGCACGCGCGCGAGCAGGTGCCGCGGCGTCGAGCCGCACGCGAGGCGGACTCCGAACTCGCGCGTCCGGGCACTCACCGAGAAGGCGAGCACACCCGCGACGCCCACGACGGCGATCAGCAGCGCCACGAGCGCGAACCCCGACAGCACGAAGGCGTTGAGGCGATCGGGCGCCAGCACCTGGGCGCGCACGTCCTCGAGCGTCGCGGCGCGCTCCACTGGCTGGTCGGCCGACAGCGAGCGGAGGATGCGGGTCACCTCCGGCACGAGCGCGTACGGATCGGTCGAGGCGTGGACGAAGAGGCGTCCGGCGAACGGCAGCTGCGCGAACGGGTGATACGCCGTCAGCGCCGGGCCCGGCACCACGCTCTCGTCGTCCACGTCTGCCACCACGCCGACGATGCGGCGCCGGAGGACGGTCTTGCCGAAGTAGGGATCGGTCCACCAGAAGGACCGGTCGAGCGCCTCGCCCTTCGGGAACATCCGCTGTGCGAGGCTCTGGCTCACGATCACGACCAGCTCGCCGCCGCGGCGGTCGGCCTCGGTGAAGTCGCGTCCGGCGAGGAGCGGGACGCCCAGGGCCGCGAAGAACCCGGGCGAGACGTTGCGCAGCCGCGCGCGCGGGTCCTCCTCGCCGTCCACGGGTGCGTAGCCGTCCACTCGGAACGGCGTTCCCGGCCCGAAGAGCCCGCTGTCGCGCCAGGGGACGAAGTTGCCCACGGCGACGCCCTCGACGCCCGGCAGCTCTTCGACGCGCCGGATCGCTTCGCCGTAGAAGTCGATCGCCTTCTGTCCGAACGACTCGATCGGCAGCGGCACGTCGAGCGCCAGCACCTGGCGGAGGTTGAAGCCGGTGCGCGCCGTCTGCAGGGCGACGAGGGCGTGGAGCAGCAGGCCGGCACCGGCGAGCAGCACGAACGACAGCGCCACCTGCGCGACGGCGAACGCGCGCAGCCGGCTGTTCGTGCCGGCAGTCATGCGCAGGCCTCCGCTCCTGCCCGCCCCGGTCGGCGCGACCTGCGAGGGCAGGCGGGGCACGAACGCGAGCACCACCGCCGCCGCCATCGCGAGGCCGGCCCCCGTCCACAGCAGGCTCGGGTCCACCGTCACGTCGAGCGCGCGCACCGAGAAGCGGGCGGCGAACGAGGCCACCAGGCTCACCAGCGGACGCGCGAGCAGCACGCCCAGGAGCGCGCCGATGCCGCACAGCACGAGGCTCTCGGCCAGCAGCGTCCGTCGCAGCGCGCCGCGGCTCGCGCCGAGCGAGGCTCGCACCGAGAGCTCGCGCTCGCGGCGGACGCTCCGCGCCAGGATCAGGTTGGCGACGTTGGAGCAGGCGATCGCGAACACCACGAAGGCGGCGGCGAGCAGCAACAGCAGCACGGTGCGCGCCGGCGCCGTGAGCGCGTCGCGCAGCGGACGCACGCGCAGCTCGAAGCGCGCGCCAGGAGTGTAGATGTCGGGGTGCCGCTGCGTCATGGCCGCGTACGCCGTCTGCAGCTCGGCCCGTGCCATCTCGACGCTCGCCCCGGGCGCCAGGCGGCCGAAGAGCTCGGTCATGCGGTGCGTGCGCTCCTCGACCATGGTCGCCCCCAGGTGGTGGGGGCTCGCGGCCACGTTCGCGATCAGCTCGGTGTCGGCGGGATAGGGGAGCACCGGCTCGAGCACGCCGATCACGGTGGCGCTCCGCGAGCCGAGGCGGATCACGCGGCCGATCACCGTCGCGTCGCGCTGCAGCACGCTCGCCCAGAAACGGTGGGTGAGGACCGCCACCGGCGCCGCGTCCGGCCCGTCGTCGGTGGGCTGTACCAGGCGGCCGAGCACGGGCCGCAGGCCCATCACCTCGAAGTAGGCGCCCGACACGACGCCCGCCCGCACGACGCGCGGCTCCCCGAAGCCGACGGCCGAGAAGTCGATGGTGGAGAAGTCGCCGAAGCTCGCGATCGTGGTCGCGCGCTCGCGCAGGTCGCGGATCTCCGGCATCGAGAACGTCATGTTCTCCGCGCCGATGCCGGGCGCGCCCTGGCGGATGTAGACGAGGCGCTGCTCGTCGTCGTTGACGAGCGGCAGGAACAGCACCTGGCGCACGACGCTGAAGACCGCGGCGTTGGCGCCGATGCCGAGCGCGAGCATCACGGCCACGGTCGCCGCGAGGCCCGGCGCGCGTCGCAGCGAGCGGAAGGCGATCCGGAGGTCGGCGGCGAGGGCGATCGCCGCCTCGAGCCAGCGCGGCCGCCAGGCCTGCTGCATCGCCTCGCGCGTCAGCAGCGGGTTGCCGAGCTCGCGCAGCGCCGCGTAGCGCGCGGCATCGGGATCCTCGCCGCGCTCGACCCGCTCGCGGATGGCGAGCGCCAGGTGGCCGCGGATCTCGTCGTCGAGCTCGTCGGGCAAGGGTCGCATGCGTCAGTCCTTCCCGAGCGGCTCCGGGTTCATCACCCGCCCGATGGCACTCACGAGCTGCGACCAGCGGTCCTGCTCCCGCAGGAGCTGGGCCTTGCCCGACGCCGTGAGCTGGTAGAACTTCGCCTTCTGGTTGGCCTCGCTCACGCCCCACTCGGCCCGGAGCCAGCCGCGCTTCTCGAGCCGGTGGAGGGCGGGATAGAGCGAGCCCGTCTCGACCCGCAGAAGGTCGTCGGACTGCGAGCGGATGGCCTGGCCGATCCCGTGTCCGTGCCGCGGTCCCCACTGCAAGGTCCGCAGGATCAGCATGTCGAGGGTGCCCTGGAGCAGCTCCAGGCGCTTGTCGTCGGTGGGCTTGGGCATAGGGTGTAGACAGTCTACTGCCCTAGACGTAGACGGTCTACGGGTTGTTCCATCGGTGTCCACGTCGCCGTGCGGGTCGACCCTCGCTACCATTGCGGCGTGTCCTTCCCAGCCGACATCCAGGACCTAATCGACCAGCTCGAGGCGAACACGCGCGACGCGCGCGCGGTGGTCGAGGGCCTGTCGGCGGAGCAGGGCGAGTGGCGGGCCGAGCCCGGCTCGTGGAGCGTGGCGCAGTGCCTCGACCACCTCGCGACGGGCAGCCGCGTCTACCTGGTCCCGATGCGGGCGGCGGCGGCCCGCGCCCGCGAGCAGGGGCGGATGCGCTCGCGGCCCGCGAAGCCGGGACTGCTGGGCGGGCTCTTCGTGTGGTCGCTCGAGCCGCCGGTCCGCCAGTACCTGAAGCACCGCGCGCCGGGGAAGATCCGGCCGAGTCCCTCGCCCCGGCTCGACGACGCGGCGGCGGCATTCCTGGCCACGCAGGCCGAAGTGCTGGCGCTGCTCCGGGAGTGGGCCGATCTCGACCTGGCGCGTGTCCGCTTCGTCAATCCTTTCGTCCGGGGCGTCCGCTTCAGCCTGGCCACGGGCTTCCACGTGATCGCGTCCCACGGCCGGCGCCACCTCTGGCAGGCCCGGCGCGTGCGACAGGCCGCCGAGCAGGCGCTGCCGAAACGGACGTAGCGACGGGTGCGGCGCGGCGCGAGTTGAGTGTCTGTCGACCCGCTGTGAACGTTGGGCTAGACTGCCCCGCTTGGCCCTCGCTCCCGGCCACACCCTCACGCACTACCGCATCACGGCCGCGCTTGGCGCGGGCGGGATGGGCGAGGTCTACCGGGCCACCGACACGAAGCTCGGGCGCGACGTGGCGCTGAAGCTGTTGCCCGAGGCGTTCGCGTCCGACCCGGAGCGGCTCGCGCGCTTCGAGCGCGAGGCGAAGCTGCTGGCGTCGCTCAACCACCCCGGCATCGCCCACCTTTACGGCTTCGACGCGGTGACGCTGCCGGACGGCTCGCAGGCTCACGTGCTGGCCATGGAGCTCGTCGAAGGGGAAGACCTCGCGGCGCGGCTCGAGCGGGGGCCGCTGCCGCTCGACGAGGCACTCGCGGTCGCCCGGCAGGTGGCCGAGGCGCTCGAGGAAGCGCACGCCAAGGGCATCGTCCACCG
>CAZMRX010000089.1:0-11616 GCA_964568755.1 uncultured Acidobacteriota bacterium
GGCCGGCCCCGTGCAGTCCGAGACGACACCCGCCGTGGTTCGGGAGTGGCCGCGCCCCATAGCACCGGAGCCCGTCGCGCGGCCTGCCGAGGCGGGCTCGGGGGAGACGCCCGCGGCGGCTCTCCCGCGACCCTCCCGCGTGAGCTGGGCCGTGCTCGGGACGCTTCTCGCGCTCGCCCTGCAGGCGCTCGCGGCGTTCGCCCTGCGCGAGCGGCCGGCTCCGCTCGCACCCCCCCAGCCGTCGCCCACGTTCCAGCGCGTCACCTTTCGTCGCGGAGCGGTGAACTCCGCGCGATTCGGACCCGACGGCCAGGTGGTGTACTCCGCCGACTGGGACGGCGCCGGACGCGTGCTCCACGTGGCGCGCTCCAACCCGAGGGACTCGAGCGCGCTCGAGATCCGGGACGCCACGGTGGTGGGAGTCTCGGCCGGCGGCGAGGTGGCCTTCCTGAAGGCGGGGGTGCTGGCCCGCGCGCCGCTCGCCGGCGGGCCGGCCAAGGACGTGTTGAGCGACGTCGTCGCCGCCGACTGGAGCGCCGACGGCCGGGACTTCGCGGTGAAGCGCAGCGATGGCTATCGGTTCCGGATCGAGTTCCCGGCGGGCCGCCCGCTGGCCGAGACCTCGACCTTTCCGGGCCGCGTGCGGATCTCGCCCGATGCACGGCACGTAGCCATCACCGAGCACCCCGTGCTGAACGACGACCGGGGCCGCGTCGTGATCCTGGACCGCGACGGGCGCCGCGTCGCGACGACACCCGAGTGGGCGAGCCTCGAGGGCCTCGCCTGGGCGCCCGACGGCGGCGAGGTCCTGTTCACGGCCTCCGAGGCCGGGGCCGACAACTCGCTGCGTGGCCTCACGCTCGACGGCAAGGTGCGCGTGGTCCTCTCGAGCACGGGCCGGCTGGTGCTGCACGACGTGGCGCCCGATGGGCGCGTGCTGCTCGAGCGCGCCACGGTGCGCTCCGAGATCGTGTTCCGTCGCGCCGCCGAGAAGGAGGACCGCGACCTCTCGTGGCTGGACTACTCGGCGGTCGCCGGCATCAGCCCGAGCGGCGACAAGGTGCTGTTCTACGAGAGCGGCGAGGGAGGCGGCCCGGAGTACACCACCTTCGTGCGCCAGTCCGACGGATCGCCGCCGGTGCGGGTCGGGCTGGGGCGTGCGCTCGACCTCTCCCCCGACGGCCGGCTGGTGCTGTCGGTCGACATTCGCACGGCCACGACGCTCGACGTCACGCCCACGGGCCCCGGCGAGACCCGGAAGATCCAGGTTCCCGGCCTCGTGTCTCACGACGACGCCGGCTTCCTGGCCGACAGCCGGAGCATCTTCGTCACCGGGCGCGACGCATCGGGCCTGCGGGGCACCTGGCTCACGGATGTCGACGGGAAGGACCCGCGCAAGCTGCCGCTGCCCGAGGGCCGCTTCCTGAGGCAGAGCACGTTCTCGAAGGACGGCTCCCGCTTCGTCGCGAGCTGTCCCGAGGGCGGGCAATCCTGTCGCTACGACAGCGTGAGCGGGCAGCCGACGCCGATACCCGGAACGGAGAAAGGCTGGGTGGCCGTCGGAATCGACGCCCGGGACCGTCTCTACTACCGCACGCGCAAGCCCGGAGAGTCCGATCGCCTGCTCCGGCTCGATCCCGCAACCGGCCACGTCACGACGATCGCGGAGCTCGTCCCCCGCGACCGCGCCGGCGCCTTCGGCGTGCTCGACATCACCGTCGCCGCGAGCGGCGAAGCCTGGGCCTACACCCTCCTCCGCCGACTCTCCGACCTCCACGTGGTCACGGGGCTCCGCTAGCGGGGGCGCGGGGGGCGCTCAGCCCCCCGCCACTCGCCCGGGCTCGTTGTCCGTCGTCAGTCCCGCCCGTCCGTCCCGCCCACTCGTCCCGCCTCGTTCTCCGTCTGGTTTGTCCCGTCAGTCCGCCCTTCCGTCCCGGCTCGTTGTCCGTCTGGTTCGTCGGTCCGTTCCGCCCATCCGCCTCGTTTTCCGTCTGGCACGCCCGTCCGTTCCGCCCTTCCGTTCTGCTGCGCCCTTCCGTCCCGCCCTTTCACTCCACTCGTGCCCCACCTCATCCGCTCGCCTGCCCACGACCTTCACCTCGCTGAACACGCCTCCTGCCGCTCGTTCACCCCCGTGCACGCCCCTCCACCCCCTTGAAGCCTCGCTGGTGAGCGTCGCTCCTCACCTCGCGCCGCAACCCGTTCCCCAGGCACGCCTTCGCGGCTCATCCCCAGATCGCCCACGCCTTCGCCCAAATCAGGCAACTGCGCCGTCTCGGCGCGCGTCTCCCCGTGCAGCACAAGCCGCCAGTCCAGTCAGGCGCGCGATCGGGGGGAGTCGTCGCCGCCGGGGAGGACGCCATGCCGCGCAGTGTCGTGCTGGCCGTCGCCGGGCTTTGGATCGCCGCCGCTGCCTCTGCCTTGGAAGTGCCCATCGCGGAGCTTGCCTCCGCACCCTACGTGAGCGCCGCGCGGCCCGGCGTGCCGGACCTGGAGGCGGACGCGCCCGCGGCGCTCGTGACCCGCCTCGTCTGGATCGACCCGACGAGCGTGGCCCTCGGCACCGAGGGTGTCGTGCGCTCCGAGGTGACGCGCCTGCTGCGCGAGATGGGGGTCGGGGCCTCCTGGCGTCGTGCCGAGCCGCACGAGATCGCCCGACCCGGCGAGCTGCGCGTCATCTTCCTGAACCGCGCCACCGAGCGTGAGCACCGTGTGCCAGTGCTGGGCGCGACGCCCTCGAGCTTCCAGGGCGAGCGCTTCGTCTGGGTTCACGTGCCGAGCGTTCGCGCAGCGGCCGGCGTTTCCGCGCAGCGGGTGGGGCCCAGCCTCGACGTCCACTCGGCGCGCAGCCTCGGAATCGCGCTGGCGCGCGTGATCGCTCACGAGGTCGTTCACGCGGTCGCGCCCGCGCTGCCCCACGGAACCGGCCTGATGTCGGCGCGGCTCGACCGGCGCATGCTGACGGCTGCAAGGATCGCGATCGACCCGCAGGTGGGCTTCGCCGTCCGCACCGCGCTCGGCTCCGCCCCGCCCGCGCCTCGCCCCGCCGACTCCATCCTCGCCGTCGAGAGCACGTACAAGGAGCCCTACCGATGAGCAGCGAAGCCGAAGGCACCGTCCGCATCCTGCGACCCGTCGCGCCGAGCCGCCTCGCCGCGGCTCGCGTCGGTCCGACCCGTCTCGCCGCGCTGCCGCGGCCCGCCGAGGTGCGCCCGCCGCGGTCGCGCACGCCCATCGAGCTCAGCGTCGAGATGCTCCGCGGTCCGTTTCGTCCGCTGATCGTCTGGGGTCTCTTCTGGGGCGCGCGTCCGTTCTCGGACCTGATGCGTCACGTCCCCGACGTCACCAAGCGGGCCTTGCGCCGCGAGCTCGTGGAGATGGAACGGATCGGCCTCGTGGTCCGCGACGTGCCCGCGGACTCGAACCGCCGCGCCTCCTACGCTCTCAGCCCCTTCGGCGAGACGCTGCGCCCCGTCGTCGGCGCAATGTACGAGTGGGGGCTGCTCTTCTCGAGACAGCGCGGCGCGCGAGAGAACGGGGCGCACACGCGGGCCGGCGCGTAGCCTCGCAGCGCTTCCGAGCGAAGCTCGGCGCGGCCGCGCTTCAATTCGCGGCCTGGCTCCGTCGCCAGCCCGCGGAGCCCTCCTCGTCGCCGATGAAGGCGAGCGCGCGAGCCGCGAGCGCCACGGAACCGGGACCGGGCGCGGCCCGGCTCATCTCGACGAGCACCCGCCGGCTCTCGGCGAGCGGAGCGCCGCGCAGCGCGCGCACGATGGCGAGGCTGGCGTAGGCGCGCGCGTGGCTGGGGAAGGCCTGGATCTCCGCGCGCAGGGCGGCTTCCGCCTCCTCGTGGCGCCCAAGCCGGGCGAGCACGTCGCCCCGGACGAACTCCAGCCACGGGACCGGGCCCAGGCTCGCACCGCCCGCGCGCACGCCGTCGAGGCGCTCGAGCGCCTGCTCCGGGTGCCCACGCCGGGCGGCCACCTCGGCTCGCACCACGGCGGCGCGCGCCAGGGCCCCCGGGTCTCTCGCGACGAGCATCGCTTCGCGCTCGGCTTCGTCCAGGTTCCCGGCCGCGAGCGCCACGCTCGCGAGAAGCTCGTGCGCCGCATCGGCTTCGACGCCTTTCGCCTTCTCCGCGGTCGCCCGGGCTTCCGCGAGGTCTCCCATCTCGAGCTGGATGCGCGCGACGGTGAGCGACAGCGGGACCGCCAGATCCGGGGCTTTTTCGATGGCCTCGCGATAGGCGGCGACGGACTCGCGGTAGCGGCCGAGCCGCCCGAGTGCCGCCGCACGCTCGGTGAGCGCGTCGACGAACGCGGGATTCTCCGCGAGCACGCGCTCGAACGCGCGCACCGCCTCGAGGTCCCGCCCCTGCTCCACGAGGCCGAAGGCCGCGCGCGCCGCGACGTAGCTCGCGATGCGGTCGCGCGGGTTGGGGAGTGCTACGGCCGTCTCCGGGGCGGGCGCGCCGGCCGCCAGGTAGCCGAGGCTCGCGAGCCGCTCGCGCTCCTCGCTCGTCGCGGGCGCCGGCGGCTCGAAGTCCGAGGTGCCGCTCGCGAGCGCGGTCCGCATGGCGCTCGCCACCTGGGGCCGCTCGGACAGGATGTCGCGCGTCTCGGCCGGATCGCGCGCCACGTCGTAGAGCTCCGGCCGCGGGCCGTCGATCAGGTGGTAGCGCGCGTCGACCAGCGAGCGCAGCTCGCTCCAGCCGAGGTGGATCCTGGGATAGTACGTCTCGGCGTAGACGGCCGCGGTTTCAGCCGCGCCGGGCGCGAGCAGGTCGCGGCCGCGTGCTGCACTCGGCGCAGGCACGCCGAGCGCGGCCGCGAGCGTCGGCACGACGTCGCGCAGGCCCGCGGGCGCAGCCAGCTTCGTCCCGCCCCGCTCGGCGCGGGGCAGCTTCAGCAGGAGCGGAACGTGCAGCGCCTCGCGGTAGAGCAGGATGCCGTGCTCCGGCTCGCCGTGGTCGAGGAGCCCCTCGCCGTGGTCGGAGGTGAGCACGATCAGCGCGTCGTCGTAACTGCCGAGCTCGCGCAGGCCGTCGAGCAGGAGGCCGACGGCCGCGTCGGCCGCGGCGATCTCGCCCTCGTAGGTCGCGCCGTAGCGCGCGCGCTCCGGCTCGGGAGGCGTCCACGGCGTGTGCGGCTCGTAGAGGTGCACGAACAGGAAGAACGGCCGACCGGAGCGGCCGCGCAGCCACTCGAGCGCCTTCGAGACGGTCTGCTTGCCGTCGCGCTGCACCTCGCCGACCGCCTTGGCGCCCCGGGCCGTCGCCACGTCGTCGTAGAAGTCGAAGCCGGCGTCGAGGCCGGCCGCGCGCCGCAGGACGAAGGCCGACACGGCGGCGCCCGTTGCGTAGCCCCGCGCGCGCAGGGCCGTTGCGAACGTTTCGTGCCTGGGCTCGAGCTTGTAGCCGATGTTGTTGCGCACGCCGTGCTCCGGGGGCAGCAGCCCCGAGAGCAGCGAGGCGTGGGCGGGAAGCGTGAGCGGCGAGTGCGTGTAGGCGTTCTCGAACAGGACGCCGTCGCGCCGCAGCCGGTCGATGGCGGGCGTCGCCACGCCGGAGTAGCCGTAGGCGGGCAGGCGGTCGGCGCGCAGCGTGTCGATCGAGATCACGATCACGGGAGCGCCCGTGGCCGGGGGGGCCTGGCGCGCGGCCTTGCCGCCGCCGCAAGCCGCGTGCAGTGAAACCAGTCCCGCAACGACTGTCGCAGCGAGACGTCGGCCGGCCTGGCGCTCGTGGATCATGAGAAGCGAAAGGGCGCGGCCCCCGGGGAAGTCCCGGAGGCCGCGCCCGGCAGCTAGAAGCTCAGGCGCGCGCCGAAGCGAACCAGCAGCGGGTTGAGGATCTGGTCGATCCGGTTGAAAGCGCCGTCGGCCGCGTCCACGCGGCGCAGCACGGTCCCGGAGTTGAACACGTTGAACACGTCGGCCGTCAGGTTGAGCTGCGTGCGGCCGATGCTCTTGTTCCAGCCGAGGCGCATGTCGAGGTTGAAGACGTCGGGCAGGCGCTCGTCGCCCACGTCGGTCGCCAGCACCGAGTCGGCGAAGGTGTTGTCGACCGTGATGTTGATCGGCCGGATGTAGCCCTGGCGCGAGTACAGGTTGCCCGCGATCTCGAAGCCCTTGCCGATCTGGTAGAGCGCGTTGGCCGAGAACTGCCACTTGGAGGGCATCCAGTAGATCGTCCCCGAGCCCGAGCTGTTGTAGCCGACCTGGCCGCCGCTCTTCTTGGCGTCGGTGAGCGCGGTGCTGAGCGGGTAGTAGCCGTAGCCGTCGTAGAGCACGGGCAGCGGGTTCTGGATGCCGCCGGTCCCGTCGAAGGACTCGGTCCAGCTGTTGTAGCCGAAGCCCACGCGGCCCATCCACTTGTTCGACAGGCGCTTCACCGCCGTCACCTCGATGCCGCTGTAGGTGCGGTGATAGCCCGGGCGGTTCGACAGCCGCTGCCCGAAGCCCGCTTCGTCGGCCGCGGCCGCGTTGGCGCCGCCGAGGTCGAGGCAGGGAACCGTGTAGCCGTTCGCGGTCACGGAGTCGCACGCCACCCAGTCGCTGCCGTTCACGCCGATGTACGACATGTAGGGGGCGTTGGTGCTGCGCCTGTAGGTGTAGGTCGCGCTCACCGCGAAGTTGGGTGCGAGCTCGTGGTCGATGCCGCCGAGCAGCTCGAGGTCGCGCGGAGCCTTGTAGTCCGGGTCGATCTCGTTGACCGTGAACAGCTCGGCGTTGACCGGTGCTCCCAGCTGTCCGCCCGCGATGTCGACCTCGCTCCTGTCGTTGATCAGGTTGTCGCCGTTGCTGTCGATCCAGCGGTAGTCCACGCGCGCGACGGCGCCGGTCGGGTTGATCACCGTCACGTCGGGGTGCGCGAGCTGCTGGGTGAAGATCGAGAAGTTGCCGCGCACCAGCGTCTTGCGCGCGTCGTCGAGCGCGTAGGTGAAGCCCACGCGCGGCGAGATGTCGCTCCACTCGATCTTGGTGCCGGCGCCGTCATAGACGAGCTCGGGCAGGATCTCCGGGAACAGCGGGTTGGCCCGGGCCGTCGACAGGGCGTTCTCGGCCTTCTGGAGGTCCCAGCGCACGCCGCCCGTGAGCGTCAGGCGGCCCGAGCTGAAGGTGTCCTGCAGGTAGAGCGCGGTGTAGCTGCCCTTGAACTCCGAGACGGTCTCGCGCTGGATGCGCGCGATCTTGCCCCGCGCGGTTTCGATCCGGGCCTCAACGCCGTTGCCAGGAAGCAGGCTCGAGCTGTTGGTCGTGGCCCGCCGGTAGGCGAAGCCGAACTTGAACTCGTGATTGCCGCGGAAGTAGCTGGCGTCCACGTTGAGCGTGTCCTGCGGCCGCACCGACTGGTACTGCTTGGACGAGCCGTAGGCGATCGAGTTCACGAGGTCGAGGCCCTCCGAGAGCTCGAGGCCGCCGATCGGCACCAGGCCGAAACCGGTGTTGTAGTGCGATGCCTTCACGTTCAGCATGAAGCTCGGGCTGAACACGTGGTTGTCCTCGATCTTGAGGAAGCCGTTCGGCCAGCTGCCGTCCTCGTAGATGCCGCCCTGGTCGCGGCCGTGCGACGGCGTCTCGGTGCCGAGCCCGCGCGTGTTGGGGCGGCCGAGCTTGATCTTCTCGCCCAGGAACCAGTACGCCGAGAGCATGTTCGACGACGAGACCTGGAAGTTGAGCTTGGCGTTGTAGTCCTCGAGCACCGTCTTGTCGCGGCTCTGGTTGAGCCGCTGGATGCGCAGGTCCTGCTTGCCGTAGGAGCCCCAGAACCACAGCCGGTCCTTGACGATCGGGCCGCCGAGCTCGAAGCCGTACTCGGCGAGCTGCTCGGCGTGATCCGCCTTGTCGCTGCCCCGCAGCCGTGGGTCGCCCTCGAGCTCGGCCGGCAGGTTGGAGGCCTCGAGGCCGTCGTAGGCGTAGAAGCCGCTCACCCCGCCGTGGAACGCGTTGGTGCCGCGCTTGGTCACGAGGTTGATGCCCACGCCGCCCGTCGCCACGCGCACGTCCGCGCCGCCGGTGGTGATGGCCACTTCCTCGAACGCGTCGAAGTCGAAGTAGGTGGGGCTCGCGCCGACGGCCGCCGGGTCGGTGATCACGATGCCGTCGAGCACCCACATCGCGTCCGTCTGCGAGGAGCCCTTGCCGATGAAGCCCGACTGCTGGCCGCTCTCGGAACCGGCCTGGTTGACGCGATCGATCTGAACGCCGGGCACCGTGCGCATGAACGCCCACGGGTCGCGCGAGTTCGGCAGCTTCGTCAGCTCTTCCTGGCTGACGGTGGTGCCCGTGCCCATCTTCTTGAAGTCGATGACCGGCGTCTCGGCGTCGACCGTCACGGTCTCGGCCACGCCGGCGACCTTGGAGGTGAACGTCACGTTCACGCTCACGCCGGCTTGAACGATCACCGTGCGCTGGGTGGTCGCGAAGCCCGGCATGGCCACCGAGACGGTATAGGTCCCGGGGTCGAGCCCGAGGTAGCGGAAATCGCCCCCGGGTCCGGAGGTGGTGGTGCGGGCGCCGGTGTTGGCGCCGGTGAGCGTGATGGTGGCGCCGGGCAGCACGGCGGACTGCTCGTCCGTCACCTTGCCGTAGATGCCGCCCGTCGAGATCTGCGCCCAGGCGGAGGGCAGGAGCCCCGCGACCAGCGCGAGGGCCAGCCCGAATACCGTCAACGTTCTTGCGAATCTCATGATCGAGATCCCCCTGTTCAGTTCCTTGGTCATCGCCGTCGCGAACGCGCGGCCAGAAGCGGCCGAGCGCCACGAAGGCGCCGTTTCTCGGTGTTTCGGGGAGAGGGACTCCTGGTGGAGCCCGGCCCCGCACCGCGTCGCGCCCCTGCGGGCGCTACGGGCCCAGGCGCGCCCCCGCACGCGGGGCCGGCCTCGGGCAGCATCCCGGCCGGTTTCGCCTCGCGGGCGCGGCGGGACGGATCTGAACGCAGCGGGTACGGCTGTCGGGGCGCTCTCCCGATGTCGCCCGAGGGCGCGGGAGTCGCCGCGTGTTCGACTACAAGATGGGGGCGCCCGGCCCGCTGCGCAAGAGGCGCGGACTGAGGCGCGTCTGAGCGCCGGATGAGAGCCCGGCCCGGTTCAAGATCTTGGCGTCACTTCCACCAGGGGAGCTTGAACGGGGGCGCCTGCGGGCCGCCCGCTCGTGGCGGCTTCGGCGGGCCGGCGTCCACGTATCCGAGCACCGCGGGGTAGGGGTCGCTGCGGGGGCCGAAGCCGAGCCAGCCGAGGCCCGCGAGCAGAACGAGCGCGCTCGTGGCCAGGAGCAGCTTCACGTCGCCGGGCATGGTCCGCAGCACCGTGCGGAAGTCGCTCGGTGCGCGCGCGACGCGGGGCGCGGCCGCCGTCGGCGGGGCGACCGACCGCAGCTCCTCGGCGCGCGCCCGCGTCATGCCGCAGTGACAGGCGTCCGCGCGCACCGGCACGCGTCGCCCGCAGGAGGGGCACGTCCAGGTGTGTGGAGTCGCCTCGGCCACGATACCGAATCCTAGCCTGAGCCGGCCGGCCGGGGGGTGACGGGGCGCACGCCACCTCGGGTCGCGGCCGATCTGGGGCAGAATGCCGCCATGCCGGCGACCTCCGACCTCGGCCACGGCATCCACGCGATCGACACGGGCTTCGTGCGGCCCAACTTCGACGCGAGCCACCTCGTGGTGGACCAGGGCCGGGCCGCCTTCGTGGACGTCGGCACGACCTTCTCGGCGCCGGCCCTGCTCGACGCCCTCGACGGCCTGGGTCTGCGGCGTGAGGCGGTCGACTACGTGATCGTGACCCACGTCCACCTCGACCACGCCGGCGGGGCGGGCGAGATGATGCGCCTGCTGCCGCGGGCGAAGCTCGTCGTTCACCCACGCGGCGCGCGCCACATGATCGACCCCGCGAAGCTGTGGGCCGGCGCCAGCGCCGTCTACGGCGAGGAGGCGATGCGCCGAAACTACGGCACGTTGGTGCCCGTGGACGCGGCCCGCGTGGTCGAGGCCCCGGACGGCTTCACGCTCGAGCTGGGCTCCCGCCGGCTGCTGTTTCTCGACACGCCGGGCCACGCGCGCCACCATTTCTGTGTCTGGGACGAGGCCTCGCGCTCGATGTTCACCGGCGACACCTTCGGCCTCGCCTACCCGGAGCTCGCGAGCGGACGCGGCGCCTTCGTGATGCCGACGACGACGCCGGTGCAGTTCGAGCCGGAAGCGCTCGCGGCCTCGATCGACCGGCTGGTGAGCTACGCACCGCAGGCGATGCTGCTGACGCACTTCTCGCGGGTCACCGAGATCGAGCGGCTGGCGTCGGAGCTGCGGCGCCAGGTCGGCGAGCTGGCGGCGCTCGGCCGCGCGGCCGACGGCATGCCGGACCGCGCCCTTCGGCTGCGTGAAGGCGTGCGCGAGCTGGTCCTCGGCTGGATCCACGACCACGGCACGCCGCTCGCGGCCGACGCGATACTCGGTCTCGTGTCCCTGGACGTCGAGCTCAACGCCCAGGGCCTCGAGGCGTGGCTGGATCGCGACAGACGAGGATGAGAGCGAACCCCCGAACCCGACCCGAAAGCGAGGCACTCATGGATTCCACGCACAGCTCCCGCCGCAGCTTCCTCTCCGCCGGACTGGCCGCCGCCGCGGCGGCCGCGACGCCCGCCGGCGCCTGGGCCACGCCCAGCGGTCCCCGCGGCAGGGCCTACCGACTGCGGCTCGGCCTCGCCTCCTACTCGACGCGCAAGCTCACGCTCGACCAGACGCTCGAGGTCTGCCGCGACGTCGACATCGCCTACATCAACCTGAAGGACTTCCACCTGCCGATGACGGACACGCCCGAGGCGATCGCCGCGGCGCGCACGAAGATCCAAGCGGCCGGGCTGCGGATCATGGGCGGCGGCACGATCACGCTCAAGAACGACGCGGCGCAGGTGCGCAAGGCCTTCGAGTACGCGCGGGCGGGGGGCTTCCCGCTGATCGTGGCGGCGCCCGAGCCCGCGGCGTTCGATACGATCGAGAAGGCGATCCAGGAGTTCGACATCCAGGTGGCGGTCCACAACCACGGGCCGGAGGACAAGGCCTTTCCCGCGCCACAGGACGCCTACAAGCTGCTGAAGGGGCGCGACAAGCGCTTCGGCCTCTGCATGGACATCGGGCACACGACGCGCGCCGGCGTGGACCCGGTGAAGACCGTGGAGGAGTGCCACGACCGGCTGCTCGACGTGCACGTGAAGGACCTGCGGGACAAGACGAACAAGGAGAGCCAGTGCGAGGTGGGGAAGGGCGCCCTCGACATCCCCGGGCTCTTCAAAGCCCTGCTGAAGATCGGCTTCCCGGGCCACGTCGGCCTCGAGTACGAGATCAACGCCGACGACCCGCGCGTCGGGATCCGCGAGTCCTTCTCCTATATGCGGGGGGTGCTGGACACGCTATAGGGGGCTCGGGGGGCGATCAGCCCCCCGTCAAGCCGGTCCGGAGCGTCCGTCGGCTCCGCTCCGTTTCCTTCTGGCCCGTTACTCTTCAAGAGCGATCCCTGTGGGGGATCGAGCGGCCAGGCCTGTTGTCGGCGGTCCTTGATCTGGGGGGGGGGGGGCCCCCCGCCCCCCCCCGGTGGTGGGGGTGGGGGGGGAAGCAGCACCACA
>CAZMRX010000089.1:11626-16156 GCA_964568755.1 uncultured Acidobacteriota bacterium
GGGGCTCTGCCCCCCAGGCCCCCCGTGTTACTCGTTTAGCTCGCTGACTCGTCCAGCCTGTCCAGCTCAGTAACTGAGCCCGTAGCCGTACTTGTACAGCGGGTCGTACGACGCGTCACCGACGTTCGTCGGGATCTGGGCGTTCGTGCGGGGCCAGCTCATCGGCAGCTTGCCGCTGGGCTTGTGGTCGCCGAACAGCACGTCCGCGACGCCCGCGCCCTCGGTCCCGGGCAGCCAGGCCGCGACGAACGCGTCGGCGAGCCCGATCTGCTCCGTTACGACCATCGGCCGGCCCGAGAGAAGCACGACCACCAGCGGCTTGCCGGCCTTGCGCGCGGCCGTGATCGCGTCCTTGTCCGCCTGCCCCAGCGAGAGCTCGCTCTGGTCGCCCATGAACTCGGCGTAGGGCTCCTCGCCCACCACCACGACCACCGCGTCGGCGCCCTCCGCGCCCGAGCCGTCCTTCGAGTGCGTGACGCTCGTGGAGGCGGGCACGGCTGCCTTGATCCCCGCGAGGATCGTGGTTCCGGGGATCCGGGCCTCCGGCTTGCCCGCCACGCGCAGCCCCTGCCAGTAGACGGTCCAGCCTCCGGCCTGCATCGGCATGTCGTCGGCGCCGCGGCCGGCGACGTGGATCCGCTTCAGGCTCTTCGCGAGCGGCAGCGTGCGCTTCTCGTTCTTCAGCAGCACCAGCGACTGGCGCACCGCGCGCCGCGCCACGGCGCGGTGCTCGGCCGAGCCGAAGCTCGCCGCGAGCGCGCCGTCCGATGCGGCGCGCGCCCCCGGCGTGAGGCCCATCGCGAACTTCACGCGCAGGATCCGGCGCACCGCGTCGTCGATGCGGGCCTTGTCGACCTCGCCCGCCTCGACCAGGCTCTTGAGCGTGGCGATGAACTCCTGGTACTTCTGCGGCACCATCACCATGTCCATGCCGGCGCTGATCGACTGCTTGACGTCGCTGCGGTAGTCGCCCGGCAGCTGGTCGATCGCCGCGTAGTCCGAGATCAGGAAGCCCTGGAAGCCGAGCTCCTGCTTCAGGATCTCGGTCAGCAGCCGCTTGCTGCCCGAGCACTTCTCGCCGTTCCAGCTGGAGTAGGACGGCATGATCGTGGCGACACCCGCCGCGATCGCGTCGACGTAGGGCGCCAGGTGGATCTTCCGCAGGGCGGCCTCGTCCAGCCGGACGTCGCCCTGGTCGAGCTTGCCGCCCTGGTCCGGGTTGCGCTCGTCCCGACGCCCCGTTCCCCAGAGCGTGCCGCCGTCGCCCACGTAGTGCTTGGCGCACGCCGCGACGCTCAGCGGACCGCTGAGCGCTGGGCCCTGGAAGCCGCGCACCCCCGCTGCTCCCAGCTCGCGCACCAGGGCCGTGTCCTCCGCGAGCCCCTCGTAGCTGCGCCCCCAGCGCTCGTCGCGCGGCACGGTGACGCAGGGCGCGAAGGTCCAGTTGGCGCCGGTGGCGCGGACCTCCTTCGCCGTGATCCGGGCGACCTCCTCCACGAGCGCGGCGTCGCGCGTGGCGCCGAGGCCGATCTGGTGGGGGAACACTACGGCCCCCACCACGTTGTTGTGCCCGTGCACCGCGTCGACGCCGTACAGCAGCGGGATCTTGAGCCGCGACTTCTGAGCCTCGGCGTGGTAGCCGTCGATCATCGCGCGCCAGTCCTCGAAGGAGTTCGACCCCTTCGGATCGGAGTCGCCGCCGGAGAGCAGCGAGCCGAGGTGGTAGGTCGCGACGTCGCTCGGCGCGGCCAGGAACATCTGGTCCGGCTGCGTCATCTGCCCGATCTTCTCGTCGAGGGTCATCTGGGCGATGAGCGCGTCGATCTCCTTCTCGTGGGCCAGCAGGGCCTTCTGCCCGGCGGGCGCCGGGCCTGGCTGGGAGCCGGCCGGGCCGGCGAGACCGGGGATCACGGGGAGCGCCAGGAGCACGAGGAGCGCGGGGAGGAGCAGGGCGGCGGGGCGTGGGATTCGCATGCCGCGTTGTACCATGAAGGCGTCGCGTCGCGCCCTGGTGCGTTCGTTGGGCCGGCGTTCGGCGGAGAAGGGGGCGCATGGACCGTCGCGCGGCTGGAACGGGCGTACTGGCACTCACGATCGCCCTCGGCGGCGCTCTCGCGTGGGCGCAGGCCGGGGCGCCGCCCGCGGCAGCGGCGGGCCCCGTCGCCGCGACCGTCGCCGGCACGCCGATTCCGCTCGAGGAGGTGGACGACCTGGTGCGCCCGCAGCTCATGGACCTGCGTGCACGCGAGCACCAGCTGCGCAGCCAGGCGCTCGACGCGCTCGTCGCGCGCACGCTGATCGAGAAGGAGGCCAAAGCCCGCGGCATGACGCCGGAGGCGCTCGACCAGGCCGAGGTGGCGGCCAAGGTCAAGGTGACCGACGCGGAGCTGCAGTCGGTCTACGCGGCCAACAAGGCGCGGCTCGGGAGCAAGAGCGAGGCGGAAGCGCTCGCGCAGGTGCGCGAGGCGCTCACCCAGCAGCGCGAGACCGAGCGGCGCAACGCCTTCGCGCGCGAGCTGCGGGCCAAGTACGACGTGAAGCTGCTGCTCGAGCCCTACCGCGTGCCCGTGGAGCTGGCCGGTGCGCCGCTGCGCGGCAACCCCAAGGCGCCGGTCACGATCGTCGAGTTCTCGGACTTCCAGTGCCCCTTCTGCGTGCGGGCCAGGCCCACCGTCAACAAGGTGCGCGAGGTGTACGGCGACCGCGTGCGCTTCGCCTTCCGCCACTACCCGCTCGACTTCCACCCCCAGGCGCAGAAGGCGGGCGAGGCCGCCGCCTGCGCCGGCGAGCAGGACCGCTTCTGGCAGATGCACGACCGGCTGTGGGAGAACCCGCAGAAGCTCGGGGTGCCGGAGCTGAAGGCGCACGCCCAGGCGATCGGGCTGAACCCGGCCGCCTTCGCGACCTGCCTCGACTCGGGCCGGCACGCGGGGCTCGTCGAGAGCGACATGAAGGCCGGGCAGGCCTACGGCGTCTCGGGGACGCCCGCGTTCTTCGTGAACGGCCGGCCGCTCGTCGGCGCCCAGCCGTTCGAGGCGTTCCAGGCGGTGATCGAGGACGAGCTCGCGCGCGCCGCCTCGACCCGCGCCGCGTCGAAGTGACGCTCGAGCGTCCCGCCTGGCTGCGCTTCGCCGAGCGCGTGCAGGCGATCGCGCAGACCGGCCTGGCGTACGCGGGCGACCCCTACGACCGGGAGCGCTACGAGGAGCTGCGCGGCATCGCGGTGGAGATGGCGGCGAGCGGCCTGGGCGCGCCCGCAGCCGAGGTGCGCGTGGCGTTCGCCGCGGGGATGGGCTACCCGACGCCCAAGGTGGACGTGCGCGCGGTCGTGTTCCGCGGCGACGAGCTGCTGCTGGTGCGCGAGCGGCGCAGCGGCCGTTTCACGTTCCCGGGCGGTTGGGCCGACGTCGGCGACACGCCGGGAGGGGCGGCCGAGCGCGAGACGCTCGAGGAGAGCGGCTACCGCGTGCGGGCGTCGAAGCTGCTCGCGCTGCTCGACAAGGCGCGCCACGCGCATCCGCCCTCGGTCGACTACACCTACAAGGTCCTGATCGGATGCCGCCTCCAGGGCGGCAGCCCCGCCACCAGCCACGAGATCGACGCCGTGGCGTTCTTCGCGCGCACCGCGATCCCGGAGCTCGACCTCGACCGCACCACACCCGGGCAGATCGAGCTCGCGTGGGCCCACCACCAGGACCCGTCGCGCCCCACCGACTTCGACTGAGAACGGAGTCGCCTCGAGGGCCCCGTCATGCGAGATCGCTGGGCCTCGGGACGAAACGAGGCTTACGGCCTGTTTCGTGCTTCCTTTGAAATGGGGGCTTCGCCCCCCAAACCCCCCGTTCTGGCTGTGACTCGGTCGGTCCTCGGCTTAGTCGGTTCGCAACGAGAACGGCGTGAAGTTCGTCGTCCGGTCGAAGTAGTCCACGGACTCGGCGCGCTTCAGGAAGTTCACGATCCGGTAGGTGAAGGGGGTCATCAGCACCTCCCACAGCACCTTCAGCAGGTAGTTCGTGATCATCACGCGCACCACGAGCTCGTTTGGCCACACGCCCAGGAACGCGAGCGGGTAGAAGATCGCCGAGTCGACCGCCTCGCCGACGATCGTCGAGCCGATCGTCCGGCTCCAGAGCAGGCGCCCGGACGTCGCCAGCTTCAGCTTGGCGAGCACGTAGGAGTTGCAGAACTCGCCGCTGAAGTAGGCCACGAGCGAGGCGAGAACGATGCGCGGCGTCCCGCCGAAGACGGTCTCGTAGGCCGCCTGGTGCGGCCAGCCCGCGGCCGGCGGGAAGGCGAGCGTCGCCCAGCTCATGAACGACGCGAAGCCGAGCGCGGCGAAGCCTGCCCACACCACCTTGCGGGCGCGCGCGTAGCCGTAGACCTCGGTCAGGATGTCTCCGAAGATGTAGCTCACCGGGAAGAACAGCACTCCCGAGTTGAAGGTCACGCCGAAGAGCGTGGCGGGCTTCGCCGCGCCGATCAGGTTGGCGCACAGCAGTACCGTCACGAAGGCGGCCATCACCAGGTCGT
>CAZMRX010000090.1:0-16118 GCA_964568755.1 uncultured Acidobacteriota bacterium
GGACGACCTCGTGGAGCAGCGTCGTCATGTTGAAGAAGGTGAAGCCCTGCAGGACGGCGAACGGCAGCCACAGCCAGGGGCTCGTCAGGTGCCACAGCGCGTAGCTGCAGGCCAGGATGATCGCGAACTGGCGCGCGGCGTAGGCCAGGTGGCGCGGTCCGCTGCGGGCGTGGAGCGCTTTCAGCTCCGCGTGCGGAACCGCGTCGCGCAGCTGGCGCTTGAAGGAATCGACCGCCTTCCAGTAGTGATGCGACTTCACGAATCCATCATAGCAGGCGGCCCAGAATGGCCGTGAGACGGGCCGGCTACTCGCTCGCCAGCGACTGGATGTCGTTCAGGATGCCGGCCGCCGTTACTTCGGGTCCCGCCCCGGGGCCCGACACCACGAGCGGCTCCAGGCGGTAGCGGCGCGTGGTGAACGACAGCAGGTTGCGCGTGCCGGAGAGGGCGCCGATCGGCGAGCTGCGCGGGACGGCCGCGAGCCTCGCCCGCACCCCGCGCGCCGTGGCGACGACGACGTAGCGCAGCACCCGGCCCCGGGCCGCCTCCGCGGCCACCCGGCGCCGCCAGGGCTCGTCGTACTGCGGCAGCCGCTCCAGGAAGCGTGCGAGCGGAAGTCCCGCGAGCGGTTTCGGGACCAGGCTCTCGGCGCGGGGTGGCAGGCCCGAGAACCCGAGCAGCCGCGCCAGGATCAGGCCCTTGCGCAGCGCGTCCGCGCCCGACAGGTCCTCGCGCGGGTCGGGCTCGGCGTAGCCTCGCGCGCCCGCCTCGCGCACGGCCGCGGAGAAGCTCGAGCCGCTCTCGAGCGCCGAGAGCACGAAGCCGAGCGTCCCGCTCACGCAGCCCTCGACGCGCAGCACGCGGTCGCCGCTCTCGACCAGCTTGCGAAAGGTGTCGATCACCGGCAGCCCGGCGCCCACGGTGGCTTCGTAGCGCACGCGGCGGGAGGCCGCGGACGCGGCGCCCAGCAGCCGCGCGTACGAAGCCGCCGGGCCGGCCAGCGGCTTCTTGTTGGCGAGCACGAGGTCGAAGCCCTGCGCGACCGCGTCCAGCAGCAGGTCGCCGGTCTCCTCGGCGGTGAGGTCGACGAGCACCGGGCGCGAGACCGCGTGCGCCGCGATTTCGTGGAGCGCCTCGTGCGCCGAGGCGCTGCGGCCCCCGAGCCCGGCGAGCAGCGCCCCCCGGTCCTTGCCCTCGGCCAGGCGGAGCAGGCGACCGCGCGAGAGCCCGCGCGGGTCGAACACGTATCCCGAGCGGTCGAGCGCGGCCACGATCCGGATCCTCCCGCCGTCGGTGCGCCCCGTCATCGCCGCGAGCGCCCGCGCGACGCGCCCGAAGCCGAGCAGCACGACATCGGTGCTCCGCCCCGGCGGGTGCCCGCCGCCGATCTTGGCGAGCTGGAACGCCGCGTGAACCCGGCGGGCCGCGTCCCGGGCCTGGCCCTCCTCGACCACGAAGGAGATGTTGAGCTCGGACGAGCCCTGCGCGATCGCGATCACGTTGACGCGGCCCTTCGCCAGCGCCGAGAAGACGCGCGCCGCGACGCCCGGGGTGCCGGCCATGCCGCGGCCGACCACCGCGATCACGGCGACGCCCGGCCGCGCGTTCACGCCGTCGACGAGGCCCGCGGCGAGCTCGTCGCGGAACGCCGCCTCGAGCGCGGCCCTGGCCCGGGCGGCCTCCAGCGCCGGCAGCGTGAAGCCGATCGAGCTCTCGGAGGAGGACTGGAAGATCGTCGACACGGAAAGGCCTTCGGCGTGGATCGCCGCGAACGTCCGCGCGGCCATGCCCGGCACGCCCATCAGGCCCTTGCCCGCCACGGTCACGAGCGACTGGTCGCGGATCGTGGCGAGCGCCTTCACCGGGTACGAGGCGAGCGTGCTGCGCGTCGAGACTTCGGTGCCCGGCCGCTCCGGGTGCACGAAGGAGCGCACGTGGAGCACGATGCGCGTGCCGGCGAGCGGGATCAGCGCGCGCGGGTGGAGCACCTTGGCGCCGAAGTAGGCGACCTCGGCCGCCTCGCGCTGGTCGAGCTGCGGCAGCAATCGCGCATCGGGGACGGCGCGCGGGTCTGCGGTCAGGATGCCCGCCACGTCCTTCCACAGCACCACGCGGGCCGCCCCGAGAGCGCGCGCGACGAGCGTCGCGGTCAGGTCCGAGCCGCCGCGCCCGAGCGTCGTCACCGTGCCGTCGGGTGCCGAGCCGATGAAGCCCGGCACCACGGGCGTGACCCCCCGCGCGACGAGCGGGAACAGCGCCCGGCGCGCGCGCGCCCGCGTCGCCTTCAGGTCGGGAGCGGCCGAGCCGTGGCGCCCGTCGGTGGCGACGAAGGTCGCCGCGCCACTCCCGCGCTCGGGGCGCGCTCGCCCGGCGCGACGTGCGTGTCGCTCGCGCGCGGCGACAGGTCGGCGAGCGCGGCCATCGCGTGCGCGATCTCCTCGTACTCGCGCGCCTGCGCGTCCGCCGAGGCCACGAGCGCGCCGCGCGCCTTCCCGCGCGGCACCAGCGCGCGCGCGAGGTCTCCGTGGCGCCGGCGGAAGGCCGAAGCTACCGCGCTCGCCGCCTCGGGCCGGCCCGCCACGGCGCGGCGCGCGCCCTCGAGCAGGGCGTCCGTGACGCCGGCGAGCGCGGAGACCACGACCACCAGCGGGCCGCGGTGCCCGCGCACCAGCGCAACGGCGTGCCGGACGGCCGCGGCGTCGGCGAGCGAGGCCCCGCCGAACTTCCACACCTCCAGCGGCGGTCGTCTCTTCGCGGCGCGCTTGCTGGCCATCTCCGGTCCTCATCGACGTCATTCGCTCCAGCAGGGAGCGAACTCGCCGCCTGAAACCCCGGATTGTACTAGGGTCGCGACCCCCGGTACGTCTGCCGCGCCGTCCAGCGCACCTTCACCCTGACGCCGTTCTTGCGCGCGGGCTCGAAGCGCCAGCCGCGGACCGACTCGAGCACCGCGGCGTCGAGCACGGCGCCGGCCGACTCGACCACCGAGAGCTCGGTCGGCGTTCCGTTCTCGTCCACGACCATTGCGACGGCGACGGTGCCCTGCTGGCGCAGCGCCCGCGCGCGCTCGGGGTAGGGCGCAGGGCCGCCGCTCGTCCGCACTGGCGGCGTGACGTCGTCCGTCAGCTCGACGAGCTGGCCCTCGAGCACGGCCTCGGGCGTCGGGGCCGGAGCCACCTCGGGCACGGGCTCCGGGGTCGCGGGCGCGAGCTCGCGGCGGGCAGCGGGTGCAGCCTTCGCCGCAGCGGGCGCGAAGACTTTCGGCGCCCGCACCGGCTGGGCGGCGAGCGGGGCCGGCGCCGCGAGCGTGGTCGGCGTGCCGCCGGCGTCGGGCTCGCGGTTGATCGCGGCCCAGCCGAGCGCCCCGAGCGCGACCGCGGCCCCCGCGACCAGGAGCGGGACGCGAGTGCGGGCGGTCGGGCGGCGCGCGGGGGCAGGCTGCAGGGGCCCGGAAAGAAGCGTCGCGACCTCGTCCGCGACCGGGCCGATCCCGGGGGCCGGCCCCGGCGTGAGCGCGAACTCGAGCTCGCGCAGGTCGAGCGCCGCCACGAGCTCGCCGGCGGTCGCGAAGCGCGCCTGCGGGTCCTTCGCGAGGCCACGCGCGAGCACGTCGTCGTAGCGCGCGGGCAGCGCGGCGTTCCACTTTCGCGGCGGCGGCGCGGGCTCGTGCATCACGCGGTAGATCACCTGCGTGATGCTCTGGCCCTGGAACGGCGGCTGACCCGTCAGCATCTCGTAGGCGAGCACCGCCAGCGAGTACACGTCGGCGCGGCCGGTCACCTGCAGGCCGGCGATCTGCTCGGGCGCCATGTACGAGGGCGAGCCGAGCACCTGCCCGGCGGTTGTCATCACCGAGGCGGCGAGGTGCGCCACGCCGAAGTCCATCAGCTTCGGCTGGCCGTCCGGCTGCACGATCACGTTGGCGGGCTTGATGTCGCGGTGCACGATCCCCGCGCGGTGCGCGTGGTCGATCGCGTCGGCCACCGGCCCCAGCAGCCGCAGCGTCTCCTCGGGTGCGACGCGGCCCGTGTCGCGTATCAGCGCGCGCAGCGTGCGACCCTCGACGTACTCCATCACCAGGAAGTCGTCGCCGATGTCGAACACGCGCACCACCTGCGGGTGGTTCAGGCTGCCGGCCGCCTGCGCCTCGCGCCGGAAGCGCTTCAGGTACTCGGCGGCGGTGTCGCTCGAGAGCAGCTCGGCCTTGACCGTCTTGACCGCCACCACGCGCGAGACCCTCGGGTCCCAGGCGGAGTACACGCGCCCCATCGCGCCGTCGCCGATCTCGGCGAGCACCTCGTAACGTCCAAACCTCTCGGGAAGCATGAGCGGTCCTCGGGCCGCCGCCAGCCGCGGTGCATGGATCATAAGCGGGTGGCCGCGCCGCCGGCAAACGGTGATAATCCGGCACCGCGCAGCGCGGCCTGTCGCTCCTCGGAGGTGACGCGTGCCACAGGGAATCCAGCTCGGCGGGATCGACTACGTCATCCTGATCGTCTACTTCCTGTTCGTGATCGGCATCGGCGTGGCGCTGCGCCGCTACACGAAGACGAGCGAGGACTTCTTCCTCTCCGGCCGCTCGATCCCCGCGTGGATCGCGGGCCTCGCGTTCCTCTCGGCGAACCTGGGTGCGCAGGAGATGATCGGGATGGCCGCTTCCGGCGCCAAGTACGGCATCGCCACCAGCCACTTCTACTGGGTGGGCGCGATTCCGGCGATGGTGTTCGTCGGCGTGTTCATGATGCCGTTCTACTACGGCTCGCGCGCGCGCTCGGTGCCCGAGTACCTGAAGCTGCGCTTCGACGAGAAGACCCGCACCTTCAACGCGGTCTCGTTCGCGACCATGACCGTCTTTTCCTCGGGCATTTCGATGTACGCGCTCGCGAAGCTGCTCGAGCTGCTGCTCGGCTGGGACTTCAACGTCTCGCTGTGGGTTTCGGCGCTGATCGTGCTCGCCTACATCTACCTGGGCGGCCTGACCTCGGCGATCTACAACGAGGTGCTGCAGTTCTTCCTGATCGTGCTGGGGTTCGCGCCGCTCGTGTACCTCGGCCTGCGCGACGTGGGCGGCTGGGACGGTCTGGTGGCGAAGCTCGACGTGGTCGCCACCAGCAACGGCTACGCCGCGGGCGCCTGGAGCCACTCCTGGGCGAACATGGGCCGCGCCGCCGACAACCCGATGGGCGTCGAGTGGTTCGGCATGGCGATGGGGCTCGGCTTCGTGCTGTCGTTCGGCTACTGGTGCACCGACTTCCTGGTGGTGCAGCGCGCGATGGCCGCGCACTCGATGGCCGCGGCGCGCCGCACGCCCCTGATCGCCGCCGTGCCCAAGATGCTGTTCCCGTTCCTGATCATCGTGCCCGGCATGATCGCGATCGGTCTCACGCACGCCGGGGGCAGCTTCGCGCTGCCGAAGATGGCCGACGGCAGCTGGGACTACACGATGGTGATCCCGCAGATGCTCGGTCACTACTTCCCGCCGGGCGTGCTCGGCCTCGGGCTCACGGCGCTGATGGCCTCGTTCATGTCCGGGATGGCCGGCAACGTCACGGCTTTCAACACCGTGTGGACCTACGACATCTACCAGAGCCACATCAAGCCGGACGCCACGGACGCCCACCTGCTGTGGGTGGGGCGGATGACCACGGTCTTCGGGATCCTCGCCTCGGTGGGCACGGCCTACCTCGCCACGCAGTTCAACAACATCATGGATTTCCTGCAGCTGGTGTTCGCGTTCGTGAACGCGCCGCTGTTCGCCACGTTCCTGCTGGGGATGTTCTGGCGGCGGGCCACCGGCCACGGCGCCTTCTTCGGGCTGGGCTTGGGCACGGCCGCCGCCGCGCTGCATCACGGCCTGACGCTGCCCGCGGGAGCCCCGGTCGGGATCAAGGGCGGCTGGCTCGCGGCGCAGCCGCTGCACGGCTACTCGAGCGAGATGGCGCAGAACTTCTGGACCGCGATCTGGGCCTTCTGCGTCTGCTTCGCGGCCACGATCGCCATCTCGTTCCTGACGCGCCAGAAGAAGACCGAGGCGGACCTCACCGGCCTCGTCTACTCGCTCACTCCGCGGCCGCGCGAGGAGCACCTGGCGTGGTGGAAGACGCCGGAGGGCCTGGGCGTCCTGGTGCTCGCCCTGGCGATCGCGCTGAACGTCGTCTTCTGGTAGTCGGAGGGCGCCATGGGACTCGACATCCGCACGCCGATCGGCCTGATGTTCTCGATCTTCGGGGTGCTGCTCACGGGCTACGGGCTCGCGACCAGCGGGTCGCCCATCTACGAGCGCTCGCTCGGCAACAACATCAACCTCGAGTGGGGCGTGGTGCTGCTGCTCTTCGGCGGCGTGATGCTCTGGCTCGGGCGCGTCAGGCGAGCCGGGCCTCGATCCTCCGAGCCACGCTCCTGACCCGCAGCGCGAGCACGACGAGCAGGACGCCGAAGACGATCGCGTACGAGCCGATCAGCCAGAGCACCGCCAGGGCGCCCGCGCCCGGCCGCGCCATCAGCAATGCGCCGAACGCGACGGAGCAGAGACCCGCGAGAACCAGCATCCACTCGTTCTCGATCTCCTGGCGCAGCCGGATCGCGGTCAGCACCTGCACCACCCCCGTTGCGATCGCCCACACCGCGATGTAGAAGAGGAGCGCGAGGCCGGTCAGTGCCGGCTGGAATATCGTGAGCAGGCCGACGCCGATTCCCAGCAGCCCGCCGATGATCAGCAGCCATCCGTTCTCCTTCTGCCTGTTGTTCGAGAGCGCGGTCCAGGCCGCCATCAAGCCGTCGGCCAGGCAGAAGCCGCCGAACAGCAGCACCAGGGCCGCGACCGAGAGGCCCGGCGCGGCGAAGCTGACGAAGCCGAACAGGATCGCGAGCAGGCCGCGCAGCAGCAGCACCCACCAGTTGCGGGCCAGGACTGCGGCGAGATCGAGCGCGAGCTCGTGCGCGACCGGCATGACGCCTCCGCTGCCGCGGCTCGCTCGAGTGTGGCGAGGCGCCGGGCTTCGTCACTGTAGGTCGTCGGGAGCTCGCGGGGAAACTGTCAGTTGTGACAGCTTGGCGTTCGGGCCGGCTCCAATATGATGGTCGAATCGGGGCGCGTCGCAGGCAGGGAGGGTCGATGAGGGTCGTCACGTGGAGCGCCGTCGCGCTGGCTGCCGCGGCCGGCGTCGCGGGCTGCGGCCGCGGCTACGAGGGCGGCGGCGACCTGCGCGCGCGGAAGAAGGTGCTCGAGCGCGAGGTCGCTGGGTTGCGCGAGATCCTGGGCCGGGTCGAGCGGAACGAGCCGCTGATGCCGGAGAAGGACCTCGCCGTGGCGATCGACGACGCCCTGCTGCAGGGCGTGATCACGGCTCAGCTGCCCTTCGAGAGCGAGATCGACGAGTACCGGCTGAAGCTCGAGCAGGCCGAGGTGGCCTTCCGCGGCGCGCCCACCGTTCGCCTGCGAGGGCGGCTGACGCGCCGTGGCAACGTGGAGCTCGAGGCCGTCGTCAACGTGGTGGGGGCGCTCGACAGCATCTCCGTGGACGGCGCTCGCGGCGCGCTCGCGGCGAAGATCGTGGTGGACCACATCGGCATCGAGAAGGCCGCCGGCATCGAGGCGATCTTCAGCGGCTCGACGCTCGACGAGGTGGCGCGCCTGATCCGCCTGGGGCTCGCCGACCAGCTGCCCCCGATCCAGATCCCGGTCAAGGTGCAGCAGAGCATCGACCTGCCCGCCGTCACGAACGGACCCGTGCGCATCGACGGCGCCAGCATGCCGATCGCGGCCAGCGTGTCGCAGGTGTTCGCCGGGCAGGGACGCCTGTGGGTGGCGATCCACTTCCAGCCGGGCGAGCTGGTCAAGACGAAAGACGCGCCGGAGGCCAAGGACTCCCGGGCCGAAGACGTCGACGCGGGCTTCGACCAGGCCGCGCCCGACGACGCGAAGCCGAAGTCGAAGGAGCAGCGGCCGTGAGCGCGCGCACTGTCGCAGCCCTCGCGCTGCTCGCTGCGCTGCTGGCGCCTTCGTGCGGCCGCGGCGACCGCACCACCCCGGACCAGCTCCGCCAGCAGATCGACGCGCTCGAGAAGGAGCGCGCCAGCCTGCGCGAACGGCTCGACGCGATGATCCGGGACGACCCGATGCTGGAGGGCATGCCGACGCAGCCGGTGCGCGTGGGCGTCCCGACCGCGCTGGCGCGCGAGCTGATCACGAAGGTCGTGACCGGCTTCGTGGACCAGGTCACGCTCGAGCTCAAGAACCTGAAGGTGAAGAAGTCGGGCACGGTGAAGAAGATCGTGAGCATCGGCCAGTACGACCTGCAGGTCCACATCCACAAGGTCTCCGGCAAGCTGAAGACCGGCACCCCCGAGCTGACCTTCGGCGGCAACCAGGTGCGGCTCGCGATGCCGGTGACCGTGGCTTCCGGAAGCGGCCGTGCCACGATCCACTTCAAGTGGGACGGCAAGAACGTGAGCGGCGCGGTGTGCGGCGACATGGAGGTCACCCAGGAAGTCTCGGGCGGGGTGAAGCCGGCCGAGTACCCGGTGGAGGGCGGCATCGAGCTGACCGCGACCGCGCGCGAGATCCTGGCGTCGCCCCGATTCCCGCTGATCAAGATCCGGCTGAAGGTCCAGCCCTCCGCGGAGTCGTGGGCCGCCGTGCAGAAGATCCTCGACGAGAAGACAGGCGTGTGCGGCTACGTGGTCGAGAAGGTGAACGTGCTCAAGATCGTGCAGGGGCTGATCGACCGCGGCTTCAACGTCCGCCTGCCCACCGAGAAGATCAAGCCGATGGCGATCCCGGTCGGGATCGAGCCGACGATGCAGGTGCGGGGGCAGGCGGTCGAGCTCGCGATCAAGGTGGGCCAGCTCGCGATCACCGAGAAGATGATCTGGCTCGGCGCCGACGTCCGGATGGAGATGGCGGCCGCCACGCCGCCGCCCTGACCAGGCCTGAGCCGGCGCGGCTCGTTCCGGGCCGCCCTAGTTCAGGCCGTTCCTGACGGCGAAGCCCACGAGCTCGGCGCTCGAGCGCAGCGAGAGCGTCTCCATCATCCGGTACTTGTGGTACGCGACCGTCCGCGTGGCGATGCCGAGCTCGGCCGCGACCTCTTTCATCGAGAGCCCGGCCGCGAGGCGCTTCAGCACGTCCCGCTCGCGCGAGGACAGCCGCTCCGGGGCCCCCTCCGCGCGCGGGGGCGGCGGCAGCGACGCGGGGTCGCCGCCGGCGATGTGCGGCGACAGCGTGACCTCGCCCCGCAGCGCCGCCCGCAGCGCCGCTTCGAACTCCTCCGGGGTGGAGTCTTTCAGCAGGTAGGCCGAGGCGCCGAGGCGGAAGGCCTCCGCTGCGAGCTGCGGGTCGCGGTTGGCTGTCAGGAACACCAGCCGGCAGGCGGGCAGCTCGAGGCGCAGCTGCCGCGCGGCGTCGAACCCGCTCGCGCGCGGCATGCGCGCGTCGAGCAGCACCAGGTCGGGACGCACGCCCAGCGCCACGCGAACCGCCTCGTCCCCGTCGCTGGCGGTGCCCACCACCTCGAAGGCCGGCTCGAGCAGCCGGCCGAGCGCTTCCAGCAGCAGCGTGTCGTCCTCGGCGAGGACGATGCGGGGTCTAGCCGGAGGAAAGGGAAGTGGCGGCACGCGAGGCTCCGTCGGCCGCCCCGGGCGCGGGCAGCCAAGCTTCCGCGATTGTACCCCCTTGCGGAGCGCTCTGGATACGCAGCCCGCCGCCCACGAGCCGCAGCCGCTCGCGCATCCCCGCCACGCCGATCCCGCGGGCCCCATCCAGCTGCTCGGGGGCGAAGCCCTTCCCCTGGTCCGCCACCCGCAGCGTGAGCTCCCGCGCGTCGGCTCGGAATGCCACCTGGACGCGGACCGCGCCGCTGTGCTTGACGGCGTTGTGGAGCGCCTCCTGCATCACGCGGTACAGCACCAGCGCGGCGTCGCGCGGCAGCGACTCCGGCCAGCCGTCGGAGGTGACGTCCACGGTCACGCCGTGCCGCGCCGCGAGCTCGGCCGCGAAGCGACGGGCGGCCGGCAGCAGGCCGAGCTGGTCGAGGATGGCCGGGTGCAGCTGGTGCGCCATCTGGTGCAGGTCCGCTGAGAGAGCGCGCGCGCCGTCGGCCAGCGACTGCGCCTGCAGCTGGTCCAGCTCGATCGCCAGCAGCGCCAGGCGCTGGCTGGCGTCGTCGTGGAGGTCGCGCGCGATGCGGCTGCGCTCTTCCTCCTGGGCGGCGATCAGGCGGCCGGAGAGGTGGCGCAGCCGGCCCTCGGCCGAGCGGCGCCGGCGCCGCTCGAGCAGCAGCGAGGTGATCGCCAGGCTCTGGAGCAGGAGCGCGACGCCGGCCGCGACCGCCTTTCCCCGGTGCTCTTCCCAGAACGACGGCGGCCGGAACACGACCTGGCTGCCGGGCGGCAGCGAGCTCGCCGAGATTCCCCAGCGCCCGAGCTCGCGGTGGTCGAACTGGCTCCGCAGCGAGCCGGTGTCGACGCTCCCGACGGCGGACGTCGTCTCGCCGGCGAGCAGCCGCCGCGCGGCCTCGGCCGCCTCGCGGCCCAGGGCGTGGTAGTCCACCACCACGCCGCCGACGACGCCGTGTCCCAGCAAGCCTCCGTGCCCGGTGAAGATCGGCGCGCTCGCGGACGGCGAGAAATAGTCGTGTGCGTCGGTCGAGATCCAGCGGCGGCCGCGTCCGTCCAGCCTGATTCCGGCGCTCAGGATGATCGTGGCGGGGGGCAGCTCCGCCGCCCGCCGCCTGAGCTCCGGCATCGGCAGGCCCACCAGGTCGATCAGCTTCAGGCGCGCGTCGACCGCTCGCGCGGCAGCCTCCACCCGCGACGCCTCGCGGCCCCGCGCCTCGGCGCCGCCGACGATCGCGAGGTTCTTCGTGCCGGGGAGCAGCGCGAGCGCCGTGCGCAGCGTCGCCTCGGGGTCGACGTGCAGCCGAATGGTGGAGCTCGAAGGCGCGCTCGCACACGGGGTCTCGTCCTCCGAGGTCTGGAGGCAGACGGTGGGGACGCCGGGCCAAAGGGCCTCGCGCCAGCGAAGGGCCGCCTCGATCGCCGGGTTGGAGAGCGCGACGAGCACGGCCATCTGCACGCCCTGGTAGCGCTCGCGGACGCGGGCGTCGATCGCTCGCGGCGAGTCCGTGATGCCCGGGCGCGAGAGCTCGAGGTTGAAGCTGTGGATTGCCACCGGGGAGGGCCCCTGCAGGGCCTGCGCGAACGCCTCCTGGAAGGCGTCCCGCTCCTCCTGGCCTGGCTCACCCGCTTCCACCACCAGGATTGCGGGCGGCTGGTGGGCGGCGGAAGGCGATCCGGCGGCGAGCGCTAGCGCGAGCGCGAGGCCGCCAGCGGGCCTCACGTCAGTCGGTTCTCCACCGCGAAGCCCACGAGCTCGGCGCTCGAGCGCAGCCCGAGCGTCTCCATCATGCGGTACTTGTGGAAGGCCACGGTGCGGGGAGCGATCCCGAGCTCGGCGCCGACCTGCTTCATCGACAGGCCCTCGGCCAGCAGCTTGAGCACGTCGCGCTCGCGGCGCGTGAGCCGCTCGATCGGGTCCGAGGACGACGGCGCGGGCAGCCGGCCGGGATCCCCGTCCGAGATCCGCGTCGAGAGATAGCGGCGCCCCGCCAGCGCCGCCCGGATCGCCTGGTCCAGCTCGAGGGCCGTCGAGCTCTTGAGCACGTACCCCGACGCCCCGAGCGCGAACGCCTCCGCGGCCATCTGCGGATCCTCGTTCACGGTCAGGAACACGACGCGGGTGCGGGGCAGCTCGCCCCGTAGCCGGCGCGCCGCCTCCATGCCGTTCATCCTCGGCATCGACACGTCCGCCACCACCAGGTCGGGCTCGAGCCGCAGCGCCTCCTCGAGCAGCGCCGCCCCGTCCACGGCCGTGCCCACCACCGCGAACGCGGGCTCCAGCATGCGCCGGAACGCCTCGAGCAGCAGCACGTGATCGTCGGCGAGCAGGATCGTCGCGCGCGCGTGCATGGCCGCCTTCGATTCTACAGGCTGCGCGTCGGGCGGCGGCGCCCCGCCTTATACTGCTGCGTCATGCACCCGGGGGCGGACGAAGCGGTGAGCCCCGCGCCCGAGCGCGTCTCGCCGCGCACGCGCGCGCGCCGGCTGCTGCGCGCCGCGGCGGTTCTCGCCAACCTGGCGCTGTTCGGCGCCGGCCTGTACTTCGAGGCCCACCCGCGCGACCGCAGCGACCGCTGGTCGGCGGCCGGGGTAGCGGCCGTGGCCGTGCTCAACTCCGCGGCGCTCAGCGTGCCCGCTCGCGGCCGCCGCGGGGAGCGGCTGGTGCGGCGGCTGCGGCGCGTCGCGCTGATCCTCAACGCGCTGCTGCTCGCGAGCGCGACGCTGATCGCGGCGCTCGCGGCCCTGCGCGACCTGCGCTACGCGGCGCTGCACGCCGTGCTGCTGGTGGCGCCGCCGCTCGTCACGATCCTGGCGCTGCGGCGCTATCCGCCGGGGTAGCCCTTGGCGCTCCAGGACAAGCTCGCGCAGCTGCCGGGGCGCCCCGGCGTGTACCTGTTCAAGGACGCGGAGGGCCGCGTGCTGTACGTGGGCAAGGCCCGCGTGCTGCGCGACCGGGTGCGCTCCTACTTCCAGGCGTCCCGCCCGGCCGAGCAGCACAAGACGCGACTGGTGGAAGAGATCGCGGACCTGGACCTCGTCGTCACCGACAGCGAGATGGAGGCGCTCGCGCTCGAGAACAACCTGATCAAGCGCCACCAGCCGCCATACAACGTGCGGCTGCGCGACGACAAGAACCACCCCTACCTCAAGCTCACGCTGGCGGAGGCGTACCCGCGGCTGTTCGTGGTGCGCCGCCCCGCCGAGGACGGCAACGCCTACGGCGGGCCCTACATCCCGGCGAGCCTCGGGCGGCGCACGGCCGCGCTGGTGCGGAGGCTGTTCGGGATCCGCACCTGCAAGGAGACGCTGGACGGCCGGCGTCCGCGCCCGTGCCTGCAGTACCAGATCAAGCGCTGCATCGCGCCGTGCGTGGCCGAGATCGCCTCGCCCGAGCGCTATCGGCGAGCCTGCGAGGACGCGCGGCTGTTCCTGGAGGGGCGCACCGAGGACGTCACGCGGCGCCTGCGCGAGCAGATGGCGGCCGCGGCGGGGGCGGAGCGCTACGAGGAGGCGGCGACGCTGCGCGACCAGGTGCAGGCGCTGGTGCGGCTCGAGGCGCCGCAGAAGATCACCACCACCGAGATCGAGGAGCGCGACCTCATGGCCGCGCACGTCGACGGCGAGCGCGCGGCGGTGCAGGTCTTCTGCGTGCGCGACGGCAAGGTCGTGGCGCGAGAGGGCTTCCTGCTCGACCGGCTGACCGAGCCCGACGCGGTGCTGGCCGAGACGCTGCAGCAGTTCTACGCCTCCGGCCGCTACGTGCCGCGCGAGGTGGTCGTGCCTAACGAGATCCCCGACCGCGAGCTGCTCGAGGCCTGGCTCGCCGCGCGCCGCGGGAGCGCCGTCCGCATCCACGTCCCCCGGCGCGGCGAGAAGCTGCGGCTGCTCGAGCTGGTGGTGAGGAACGCCCGCCTCGCCTACGAGCTGGAGTGGAAGCAGGCGCGCCGCCAGTCCCAGGAGCTGCTGCGCGCGTTGCGCGACCTGCTCGACCTCGAGCTGGACCCGCAGCGGATCGAGTGCTTCGACATCTCCAACATCCAGGGATCGGACATCGTGGCCTCGATGGTGGTGTTCGAGGGCGGCCTGCCGAAGAAGGCCGACTACCGGAAGTTCAAGATCAGGACGGTCTCGGGCGCCCCCGACGACTTCGCCTCGATGCGCGAAGTGGTGGGACGCCGCTACAAGCGCCTGCTCGAGGAAGGCAAGGAGCTGCCCGAACTGGTCCTGGTCGACGGCGGCAAGGGCCAGCTCGCGGCCGCGGTCGACGCGCTCGAGGAGCTGGGGCTCGGCGAGCAGCCGGTGGCCTCGCTGGCGAAGCGCGAGGAGCTCGTGTTCGTGCGCGGCCGCGAGGAACCGATCGCGCTGCCGCGCTCCTCGGCGGTGCTGCAGCTGGTGCAGCGGGTGCGCGACGAGGCCCACCGCTTCGCGGTCGGATTCCACCGCCAGGTGCGCGCGCGCCGCACCATCGCTTCCGAGCTCGACCTGATCCCGGGCATCGGGCCCGCCAAGCGCCGCAAGCTGCTCTCGGCCTTCGGCTCCGTCCGCGGCGTGCGGGGCGCTTCGGAGGCCGAGCTCTCGGGAGTCGTCGGAAGAGCGACCGCGGCGCGCCTGCGTGCCCACTTCGAGGCGCCGAGGAACGGGTAGCATCGATGGGACCGATGGCCACCAAGCTCGCTCCGGCGCTCCTCTCATCCGTCGCGCTCGCGGCGGTCAGCACGCTCTTCGACTTCGTGTGGGCGACGTGGCTGCCCGAGCACAAGGCCTGGCTCGGACTGGTCCACGGTGCGCTCCTGGGCGCGGCGATCGGCCTTGCGTTGGGGCTCGCCCGTCGGCGCGCGGTCGCCGGCCTGCTCGGCGGCGCCGCCATCGTGCTCGTTGCCGCGCTCGGCTTCTACGCGCTGCTGCCGCTGCTCGGATACTCCGCGATGTTCGTGCTCTGGATGGCGTTGTGGCTCGGCTTCGGCCTGCTGGGCGGGCGCTGGCTCGGGTCGCGCCACTCGACGCGCCAGGCGCTCGCGCGGGGCGTCGTCGCGGCGCTGGGCTCGGGCCTCGCGTTCTATCTCGTCTCCGGGATCTGGCGGCGCTTCGACCCGCAGACGATCGACTACCCGTACCACTTCGCCTGCTGGGCGTTCGCGTTCCTGCCGGCCTTCCTGGCGCTGCTCGTCGAGCGGCGCGGCTAGCCCCGGAACGACTGGTCCCAGCCCGCCGTGCTCGAGGCCGGGCCTTCGCCGTGACGGTCGGCCGCGAGCGCCTGCTTCACGCGCTCGAGGTCGATGCGCACGACGCCGCCGGGGCCCGCGGCCGCGAGCGGGTCGAACTCGAGCGGCGACACGACCCGCCGGAAGACTTCCTTGAGCGCGCGCGCGCCCAGGCGCGGCTTGCGCGCGGCCTCGCGCACGACGGCCTGCGCCGCCTCCGCCGTCATCTCCAGCTTGCAGCCGAAGCTCGCGAAGTACGCCTGCGACTGGCGCAGCCCCGACTCGGCGCCCTCGGCGAAGATCTTCGCGAGCGCCTCCTCGGCGAGCGACTCGAGCAGCACCACGGCGTCGAAGCGCGAGAGGAACTGCGGGCTCATGCCGTACTCGAACAGGTCCTCGGTCTTGAGCCAGTCGCGCAGCGAGAACTGCAGCTCCTCGCGCGCGCGCCCGCCCTCGTCCACCACCGTCACCGGCTTGAGCGCGCCCTGGTCTTTTCCGGCGGTGACGCGGTAGTAGACGGCGTCGTACAGGCCCTCGAACGCCCCGGCGCAGACGAACAGCACCCCGCTCGAGTCGAGGTTGACCGCGGCTCCGCCCGCCCAGTCGGGCAGCGTGAACGTCACCGACTCGTTCTCGATCAGGGTCAAGAGCGCTTCCTGCGCCCGGATGCCGGCGACGTTGGGCTCGCCGCCCACGTGGCTCCTGATCTTGTCCACCTCGTCGACGAAGACGAGGCCGTGCGTCGCCTGCTCCAGCAGCTTCTCGACCGGCGCCTTGTCGCCGAGCTGCTCGCGCGCCCGCTCCAGCAGCCGGCGCAGCAGCTTCTCGCCCGGGTGGCCGGCTTCGGCCTCCTCGCCGAGCACGTTCGCGTGGATCCGCACGAGCGTCGAGCGCGACCACAGCGCCGGGTTGGCGGCCAGCAGCTCCTCGACCGCGCGCATCAGCGTCGTCTTGCCCGATCCCGACGAGCCGATCAGCAGCACGTTGCCGACCTTGAGGCCGGCCAGCTTCTTGGCGAGCGCCACCGACATCTCGCGCACGGCGTCCTTCTGTCCGACCACGCGCTTCTCGAGCGCCTTGGCGATCTGGGCGGGAGACGGGGGAGCTGCCACGCGCCGATTCTACGCCCCGGCCTTGGCTTCGAGCTCCGCCCAGCGCGCGTAGAGCCGATCGACCTCGAGCTGCGCCCGCGCCAGCGCCTCGAGCCGGGCCTGCAGCGCCGCGTGGTCCGACGCCACGCCGGGGTCCGCGGCGGCCGTCTGCGCCGCCGCCAGGACGGCCTCGGCCGCGAGGATGCGG
>CAZMRX010000091.1:0-16050 GCA_964568755.1 uncultured Acidobacteriota bacterium
CCTCGTTGAACTCCTCGGTGGCCGCGTTCACCAGTTGTCGGTATCGGCGCGCTACCTCGACCGGGTCCACGGGGAGCGCGACTATCTTCTGAATCGCCCGCACCTCGAAGGCCGGCGGCAGCTCGGCGGTGTCGGAGGCGATGTCCTGCGGCATCGCCCAGTCGCCGAGCTCCTGGCCCAGGCTGCGGAACACGTGCTCGGCGCCGGAGGCGACGCCCGCGTCCTTCAGCCGGCGCAGGTGGCTCTCGAGCTCGATCTCGCTCGTGGCCTCGGTGGCCGCGGCGGCGATCGCCTGCGACGCGACGCGCCGGCGCGCGCTCTCGGCGCCGGCTCCCTGCCCCACGCCCTCGCGCCGCAGCCGCTGCTCCAGCAGCGACAGGCGCTTCAGGCCCGGCGTGGTGGCCACGAGCGGGGGCAGCGCCGGCTGCGCCTCGGCCGCGCGCGGCCGAGGCGGGGGCTCGCTCACCATCTCGGCCTCGCCGAGGCGGGCGAGAGCGCGGCGGAAGCGGTCGCGCGCCTCGCCGGGGGGCAGCGCCTGCGCCACCAGCCCGCCCACCTCGCGCAGGAACGAAAGCAGTCGTCCGTTCTCGACCAGCTCGAGCTCGCCGATCACGCTCAGCTTGTGCAGCGCGTGCTGCAGCACCTCCGCCGGCGGCAGCTCGGGCTGCACCTTCTGCAGCTCCTCGCGCCAGCGCCAGAGCTCGGCCGCCGCGGCATCGGCCGGGGTGCCCATGAAGGCGTCCACCGAGTCGGAGACCATCAGGGGCGGCACGCGGTCGGCCAGGTACTGCTCGATCTCTCCGAGGGCGGAGCGCAGGTCGGGGCTGGTCGTCTCCATGGCCGAGAGCGGCTCGCCGAGCGCGCGCGCGGGCGTCGGGTCGTCGGCGGCGAAGGCGGCTTCCTCCGCCGCGACCTCGCCGCCCGACCACGCCACGCGCAGCGCCCGCAGCATCTCGCCGGCGTCGGCGTGGCGGGCGTTCTGGTCCTTGGCCAGCGCGCGCATCACCCTCGCCACGATGCCGGTCGCCAGGTCGGGGCAGACCTTGCCGAGCGGCTCCGGGTCGCGGTGCACCACCGAGAACAGCACCGCCGGGATCGTGGCGCCCGTGAACGGCCGCTTGCCCGCGAGCATCTCGTAGAACATCGCGCCGAGCGAGAAGATGTCGGAGCGCGCGGTGGCGCGCTCGCCCTGCGCCTGCTCGGGCGCCATGTAGTAGGGCGTCCCCATCACGACGCCGCTGGCGGCGGCGTCCTGGGCGCGGCGGGCGAGCCCGAAGTCCATGATCTTGATCTGCCCGTTCGGCAGCACGTGCACGTTGCCGGGCTTCAAGTCGCGGTGCATCACGCCCTTCGAGTGGGCGAAGGCCAGCCCGTCGAGGATCTGCTCCATCATCGAGAGCTTGTCCTCGAGCGAGCGCAGCTGGCCCTTCGCGAGCAGCTCGCGCAGGTCCTGGCCCTCGAGCAGCTCCATGGCCATGTAGGCCATGCCGCGCTCCTCGCCGAAGTCGTAGACCGTGATGATGTTGGGGTGGTTGAGCTGGGCCGCGGCGCGGGCCTCGCGCTGGAAGCGCTGGCGGGCGCCCTCGTCTTCGCTCAGCTTGCCGAGCACGACCTTGATGGCCACGTCGCGGCCGAGCACCGGGTCGTGGGCGCGGAAGACCTCGCCCATGGCGCCCGCGCCGATCTTTCCGATGATGGCGTACTTGCCGACCTGGCTGAGCTCCATCCGACCCGCGACGATCCTACCATGCGGGTTTCGGCCGCTTCGTGACGCGCGCCCGCGTGGCGTGCGTCAGGGCTGATCGCTTTCCGGATCTGGGCTAAACTCCCCGCTCCGGAGGAACTCGATGGCCCAGCCGGACGGCCGCCTGAAGGGCGCGCTCGACTACCTCGACTCGCACCTCGCCCACTTCCAGGACCAGCTCGTGGCGCTCTCGCGCATCGCGGGCGTCTCGGCCGAGCGTGCGCCCTCGCAGGCGCTGCGCCGCTCCGCGGCGGCGATGGCGGGCGTGATGCGCGAGGCGGGGGTCGAGAACGTCGAGGTCCTGGAGATCGAGGGCGTGCACCCGTACGTGTACGGGGACTGGCTCAGGAAGCCCGGCGCGCCGACGATCCTGCTGTACGGCCACCACGACGTGCAGCCCGAGGGCCGGCCCGAGAAGTGGCTGTCGCCGCCCTACGAGCCGGTGGTGCGCAACGGGCGCCTGTTCGGCCGCGGCACCGCGGACGACAAGGCCGGTTGCATGACCCACGTCGCCGCGGTCGCCTCCTACCTCAAGTCCGGCGGCGAGCTGCCGCTCAACGTGCGCTTCGTGATCGAGGGCGAGGAGGAGATCGGCTCGGAGAACCTCGGCCGCTTCCTGAAGACGTTCCGCGACCGGCTCGACGCCGATTTCATCGTGCTCTCGGACACGGCGAACTTCGACACCGGCGTGCCGGCGCTCACCTACCAGCTGCGCGGCATCTGCACCGTGGACCTCGAGGTGCAAGGCCTCGAGCGCCCGGTCCACAGCGGCATGTGGGGCGGCCCGGTGCCCGACACGGTGCAGCTGGCGTGTCAGATCATCGCGGGGCTCCAGGGCAAGGACGGCCGGCTCGACGTGCCGGGCCTCTACTCGCAGGTGGCGAAGACGGGCAAGGCGCAGCTCGCGCGCATGCGCAAGCTGCCGTTCAGCGAGGCCAAGTTCAAGCGCGAGGCCGGGCTGATGAAGGGCATGACGCTCGCGGGCGAGAAAGGCTACTCGGTGTACGAGCAGCTGTGGACACGCCCGGCGCTGACAGTGATCGCCTTCGAGGCGCGCCCGATCGAGGGCTCGTCGAACCAGATCATCGACAGCGTGCGAGCGCGGCTCTCGCTGCGCACGGTGCCGGACATGGACCCGAGGGCCGCCGGCAGGGCGCTCGTCAAGAAGCTGACGGCGAGGCCGCCGTTCGGCGTCAAGGTCACGGCCAGGGTCGTGGGCACGACGCCGTGGTGGACGACCGACCCCGAGGGCCCGGCGTTCGAGGCGGCGCGGCGCGCGCTGCAGAAGGGCTACGGCAAGCCGACGGCGATGATCGGCGCGGGCGGCTCGATCGGCTTCGTGGGGCCCTTTGCCGAGCTGCTGGGCGGCGCCCCCTGCCTGCTGATGGGCGTCGAGGACCCGCACTGCAACGCCCACTCCGAGAACGAGAGCCTGGACCTGGGCGACTTCGTGAAGTCGATGCGCTCGGCGATCTACTTGTACGACGAGCTCTCGCGGGTGGAGACGAAGAGGCGTCGGTCCGGATCGAGCCGGGAGCCCCGAAGGCCGTTGCGACGCTGAGTTGTCGGAGGAGGCTTGGATGCGACGGCACGTTCTCCTGTCGGTGGCGGTCCTGTCGGCGTTCACGGCCGGTGCGTGCGAGCGCGCCGCGGCGCCGCCCGCCTCGACGGCCTCGCCCGCTTCCGCTGTCTCGCCTTCCCCCTCGCTCGCGAGCTACTTCTCCCTCGACCCGGGCGTCGACACCGCGGGCGTGCGCCTCATCCCGGTAAAGACGCCGAAGGGCAGCTTCAAGGTCTGGACCAAGCGCTTCGGCAGCAGCCCGCGCATCAAGCTGCTGCTGCTCCACGGCGGCCCGGGAGCGACCCACGAGTATTTCGAGGCGCTCGAGCGCTACGCGGGAGCCGAGGGCATCGAGCTCATCTACTACGACCAGCTCGGCTCGGCGTACTCCGACCAGCCGAAGGACGACTCGCTCTGGACCCTCGAACGCTTCGTGGACGAGGTCGAGCAGGTGCGCCAGGCCCTGGGCCTGACGAAGGACGACTTCTACCTGCTCGGCCACTCCTGGGGCGGGATCCTGGCGGCCGAGTACGCGCTCGCGCACCCGCAGCAGCTGAAGGGGCTCGTCATCTCCAACATGATGATGAGCATCCCCGACTACAACCGCTACGCGGCCGACGTGCTCGCGAAGGGGATGGACCCCGCGGTCGTCAAGGAGATCAAGGACCTCGAGAAGCGCGGCGAGTACGAGAGCCCGCGCTACATGGAGCTGCTGATGCCGCACTTCTACGCGAAGCACATCTGCCGGCTCGAGGAGTGGCCCGACGCGGTGACGCGGAGCTTCGGCAAGCTCAACAAGCAGCTGTACGTGCGGATGCAGGGCCCGAGCGAGTTCGGGGCCGCCGGGCGGCTCGAGAAGTGGGATCGCAAGGCGGACCTCGGCAAGATCGCGGTCCCGACGCTGGTGATCGGCGCGACCCACGACACCATGGACCCCGAGCACATGCGCTGGGTCTCCACCCAGGTGAAGCACGGCAGCTTCCTGCTCTGCCCGCAGGGCAGCCACATGGCGATGTGGGACGACCAGCGCACCTACGCCGCGGGGCTCGTGCGCTTCCTGAAGGAAGTCGACGCGGGGAGGACCGCGGTCGCCTTCTAGACGCGCTCGGCCGGGGCGAGCTCCTTGTATGCTCACCCGCGTGAGATGGGCTCTGGTCTGCATCGTAGGGCTCGCGGGGCCGGCCGTGGCCTTCGGCGTGCCGGCGTCGCTGCCCCCCTGGCAGGCTCAGCCCCTGCGTGCGCCCGGAGGGGTCTCGAGCGCGTACGCCGCGGCCGTCGAGCGCTATGCGTCGGGCGACCGCGACGGTGCGGTCGCCGCTCTCGGCGCGCTGCCGGAGGAGCAGCAGCGGCGTGAGGTCGAGGTGCTCGTCGCGCTCGCGAAGCGCTCGAACGCCAGCGCCGACTCGGTGGCGTGGCGCCAGTCTCCGGCCGCGGCCGCCCTGATGCTCCACACCGACGCCGCGATCGCGCAGCGGACGGACGCAGCGTCGGTCCGGCTCCAGGAATCCCTGGCGAACGAGCTCGCGCAGGCGCTGACGGACGACCCGGAGCGCCACGGCTTCGCACGACGCTGGTACCGGGTCATGGCCGAGCTGGCCCTGGCCGAGACGCGCTGGGACGACGCGCTCGCCTGGACCGGGCGGGGGCTCGATGCCTTCCCGGGGACGGCCGAGCTGCTGCTGGTGGAGGGCGCGATCGAGGAGGGCGTGAGCAGCCAGCAGGCGTCGCGCACCAGCGGCGACGTCTTCGACCCGAGCGGCGTCCAGACCAGGGCGAACCTCGCGCGCTGGCGCGAGGCGCGCCAGCGGCTCGAGCGGGCGCGCGACCTGCTGCGGGAGGCGGTCGCGGCCGAACCCGCGCTGCACGACGCGCGGCTCCGGCTCGGCCGCGTCGCCTGGCGCCTGGGCGACGCGAAGCAGGCGCGCGCCGCGTTCGACGTGGTGCTGTCGCAGAGCGCGTCGCGCTACGCGGCTTTCCTGGCGCATCTCTTCCGCGGCCGGCTGGACGAGGACGCCGGGCGGCTCGAGGATGCCGTGCGCGGCTACGAGTCGGCGCTCGCGCTCGACCCGGCGAGCCAGTCGGCCCGGCTCGCGCTGAGCCACGCGCGCCTCCGGCTCGGAGACCCGGCGGCGGCGCGCCTCGAGGCGGAAGCCGCGCTCGCGCCGGCTCCGCGGTCGCAGAGCCCCGACTCCTACTGGGTCTACCCGTGGGGGCCCGCGGAGGGCGTCGAGTCTCGTCTCGAGGCTCTTCGGGCCGAGGCCTCGTCGCGATGATCTCGCCGAGTGCGCGGCTTGGGGCCCAGCTTGGCTTGGCCTTGCTGCTGGCGGCTCAACCCTCGCCAGCCTCGGAAACCCCGCCGCAGACCCCGCAAGCCCCGCAGACCCCGACGTTCGCCGCGGACGTCGAAGCCGTGTACCTGGACGTGTTCGTGACCCGCGACGGGCGCCCCGTGACCGGGCTCACCGAGCGCGACTTCGAGCTGCGCGTCGACGGCCGCCGCCGCGCCGCCATACTGGCCGCCGTGGAAGCGCTGCCACTGCGAGTGTTCGTCGCGCTCGACACGAGCGGCAGCGTGAGCGGGGACAAGCTGGCGCAGCTGCGCGCCGGCGGCTTGGACCTGCTGCGCGGCCTGCGGCCCGGCGACGAGGCCGCGCTACTGACGTTCGACCACGAGATCGCGGTGCGGGCGCCGCTCACGAACGACATCGCGCGCCTCGAGCTCGCGATCCTGGCCTTGAAGCCCCGGGGCTCGACGGCTCTCTACGACGCGATCTACGCGGCGACGCTGCTGGCGGCGGGGCGCGGGCGCACGCTGCTGGTCGTGTTCTCCGACGGCGAGGACAACCTGAGCTGGCTCGACGGGCCGCAGGTGATCCGCGCGCTCGAGGAGTCGAACGTGCTGGTGCAGGTCGTGGCCAGCCTGCCGCCGGACCCGCCGACACCCAGCTTCAGTCGAATGGCCCCGCTGCCGCCGCCGGAGGCGGCCCACGTGCGCACGCTGCGGCGGATGGCCGAGGTCACCGGCGGGCAGCTCTGGGCTGCGGCCACGACCGCGAGCGTGAGCGACGCGTTCCGCGCCGTCCTCGAGGCGATGCGCACGCGCTACGTGCTGCGCTTCGAGCCCGAGTCTCCGCGTCGGCCGGGCCTGCACACGGTCGACGTCCGCCTGGTGCGGCGATCGGGCAAGGTGCTGAGCCGCCGCGCCTACTTCGTCGGGCCGAACCCGCGCTGAGCGCGGCGTGCTATCGTCCCGGGCTGCATGAGGCTCGCGGCCCTTCTGCTCGTCCTGCTGCCTCAGTCGGCGCCCGGGCCGGCAGGCCCCGGGCCGGCAAGCCCCGGGCCGGCAAGCCCCGCGCCGGCCGCGGAGCGCGTCACCGTCAGCGTGCTCGCCACGACCGACACCCACGGCTACATCTACCCCTACGACTACTTCACGCGGCAGCCCGCCGCGCGCGGACTGGCGAAAGTCGCGACGCTCGTGGCCGAGGTGCGCCGCGAGACGCCGCACGCGCTGCTCGTGGACTGCGGCGACACGATCCAGGGCTCGTCGCTCGCTGGCGCCTACCAGGCCGAGCGCCGCGCGGGCAGCACGCGCGCGCCGGAGCCGATGATGCTCGCGATGAGCCGCATCGGCTACGACGCGATGGTGCTGGGCAACCACGAGCTCAACTACGGCCTCGAGAGCCTGAGCGCGGCCCGCGACTCCGCCCGCTTCCCGTGGCTGTCGGCCAACACCGTGACGGGAGGCGCGCTGCCGCCGTTCGCGCCCTACCTGCTGAAGACCGTGGCCGGCGTGAAGCTCGCGATCATCGGCGTCACCACGTCCGCGATACCCAAGTGGGAGAAGCCGGAGAACATCCGCGGCCTGTCGTGGCTCGCGCCCGAGGAGGGCGTGAGGCGCGCGCTCCAGGCTCTCGAGCAGGAGCAGCCCGACGTGACGCTGGTGGCCGTCCACGGCGGCCTCGGGCACGACCCGGAGACAGGGGCGGTGCGCCCCAACCAGGAGCCGGGCGAGAACCCGGCCTGGGACATCGCCGTTCAATTCCCAAAGCTCGCCGCAGTGATCGTGGGCCACAGCCACGGCCGCGAGCCGGGTCGCCGCGTCGGCAACGTGCTGCTGGTCCAGCCGCGGCCGTGGGCGATGGAGCTGGCGCGTGTCGATCTCGCGCTCGAGCGCGACCCGGGCGGCGCCTGGCGCCTCGCGGGCGCCACCAGCCGGCTCCTGCCCGTGACGCCCGAGACGCCGGCCGACCCGGAGGTCCTCGAGCTCGCGCGGCCGTACCACGAGGCGGCCGAGCGCTACCTCGACCGCCCGGTGGCCGAGTCGGGGACGGCACTCTCGGGGGCGCGCGGCCGCTTCGAGGACAGCGCGCTCGTGGACGCGATCCACGAGGTGCAGCTTCACTACACGGGCGCGCAGGTGAGCTTCGCGTCGCTTTTCCAGTCTCGCGTCGAGATCCCGCGCGGGCCGGTCACGCTGCGCGAGCTCGCGGCGCTCTACCTGTACGACAACGAGCTGTACGCGATCGAGGGGAACGGCCGCATGGTGCGTGAGGCGCTCGAGAACGCGGCGCGCTACTTCAAGACCTGCCCCGACCCTTCCTGCGAGCGCGGCCCGCTCGTCGAGCGCACGATCCCGGGCTACAACTACGACATGGCGCAGGGCGTCGAGTACGCGCTCGACCTCAGGCGGCCCGCGGGCTCGCGCCTCGAGTACCTGCGCTACCGCGGCGCGCCGCTGCGGGACGACGAGCCGCTGCGGATCGCGGTCAACAACTACCGCGCGGCCGGCTCGGGCGGCTACACGATGTTCCGCGACGCGCGGATCGTCTGGCGCAGCGACCGCGCGATCCGGGACCTGATGGCCGACTACTGGAGCGCCCGCGGACGGCTGCTCGAGGCGCCGGACGGCAACTGGCGGCTGCTGCCGCCGCGCGTGGTCGAGACGCTCGCGCGCGAGGCCGCCGCGCCATGAGGCTCGCTTGCGTCGCCAGCGCCCTTGTCGGCCTCCTGGTCGGGGACGCTTTCGCGCAGACGGCGGCCGAAGCCATCGAGGTCCGCTTCGAGCTGAACGACGCGCAGGTCAAGGACCGCCGGCTTCCCGGCGTGGCCGTGCGCGTGGCGCGCGTGGGTGGCGGTGCCGAGGTCGCCTCCGGCGAGACCGGTCCCGACGGGCGCTTCGCGACGCGGCTCGCGCCCGGCACGTACGAGGTGAGCTACAGGCTCGGCGGCTACGTGCCCTACACCAGCGAGGCGACCGAGCTCGCCGCGGACGGCCAGCTCGTGACGGTGAGCCTGTCGCGCATGCTCGAGGCCACGGAGGCCGCGGCCCGCGACGTGCGCATCATCCTCAACTGGGGCTCGCGCCCCGACCAGGTGAGGGACGCCGACTCTCACCTGGTCTGCGCCTGCGGCGCGCCGGAGCGCCACGTGTCCTACAAGAGCCGCCGGCACGAGGCTCACGGGCACGTCGTGGAGCTCGACGTCGACGACACCGACTGGGGCGGGCCCGAGACCATCACGCTCACGAACCCCGCGAACGGCAGCTACCAGTACTGGGTGCACGACTACAGCGGCCCGCCGGCCGTGCTCGGGGCCTCCGAGCTCGTCGTGCGCGTGCTGATCGGCAGCGAGCAGGCGGGCGAGTTCAAGATCTACAAGGGGCTGACGCAGCGCGCCTGGCGGCCGTTCAAGGCGATCGAGGTGCGGGGTGCCGGGCCGCCCACGCTCGTGCGGTTCACCGAGGACGAGATCGCGGAAGGGCGCGACCTCGCCGTCCCACCGGAGCTGCAGCCGCCGGACCCGCCTGCGGCGCCGGGGTCCGTCGCGCTGACGCTCGCGTGTCCGGCGATGGCGCTCGTGCTGGGGCTGGCCCTGCTGGTCCGCCGCGCCCGGCGCCGGCGGCGCGCCTGAGGCCTTTCGGCTACTTCGGCGGCGCGACCGGGTCGAGCGGCACGTCCCAGTGCGCGTCGAGGATCTCGAAGCGCCGCTGCTCTTCCTTCCGGAACGTCTCCTGGTCGGGGTACAGGCGCTTGGCGATCGCCTCGTCCGGGCTGGGGCCGCCCATCGCGCCCCAGCTCGAGAACGTGATCACCACCAGGAACGTCCAGTCGGCGCGCCCGTCGCCGTGGAAGGTGGGGCGGTAGACGTTCACCGCCTGGATCCGCCCCGACGGCCCCATCTGCTCGCGCAGCACGGGGTAGTGGTTCTTGAAGAAGAGCCGCTCGAACTCCGCCTGGAAGCCCCAGCGGACCCGGTAGTAGTAGGCCGCGCTCACGGGCTTCTCCTGCGCGGGCGCAGGCGCGGGCGGGGCGGCGAGGGCGGCGAAGATTGCGATGGCGAGGGCACGTCGCATGGGGGCCTCCAGGGAAATCAAGAGCGTCCGAGCGCCTCGAGCACGCCGAGCGAGAGCGCGGGCAGGTAGGTGATCAGCAGCACCGAGAGCAGCAGGATCAGCAGGAACGGCAGCACCGTGCGCACCACGGTCGTGAGCGGCTTGTCGAAGCGCGAGGCGGCCAGGTACAGGTTGAGGCCCACCGGCGGCGTCAGGTAGCCGAGCTCCAGGTTGGCGAGGAAGATCACCCCCAGGTGCACGGGATGGACGCCGAAGGCGGCGGCCATCGGCACCAGCAGGGGCGCGAGCACCACGATCGCCGAGAAGATGTCGACCAGGCAGCCGACCACGATCAGCAGCAGGTTGAGCGCGAGCAGGAACACCACCCGCGACTCGATGTGGGCCTTGACCCAGGTCACGAGCGCGTCGGGGATCTGCGCGTCCACGATGTAGCTGGTGATGCCCATCGCGGCGCTCAGCAGGATCAGCACCGAGCCGGCCAGCACCGAGGACTTGACCAGCGCAGCCGGCAGCGTGCGGAAGACGTGCAGGTCGCGGGTGACGACGCACTCGACGAAGATGGCGAACACCAGCGCCGCCGCCGCGGTCTCCACCATCGAGGCCTTGCCGCTCAGGAACAGCACGGCCACGAAGACGGGGATTGCGAGCTCCCACTTGGCCGCCCAGGTGGCCGCCGCCACCTCGGCCGGGACGAAGGGCTGGCGCGGGAGCCGCAGCGACAGGCCCTTGCGCACGGCGTAGGCGGCCACCATCGCCACCATCAGCACTCCCGGCAGCAGCCCGGCGATGAACAGCGAGTCGGCCGGGACGTTGTGCTCGCGCGTGCCCGCGACCACGCTGTACAGCACGACCGGCAGGCTCGGCGGGAACAGCAGGCCGAGGCTGCCGGCCGCGGTCACGAGCCCGAGCGAGAAGCCCTCGGGGTAGCCGTCCTGCCGGAGCATCGGCAGCACCAGGCCGCCGACCGCGATCACGGTGATCCCGGAGCCGCCGGTGAAGGTGGTGAAGAGAGCGCACACCGCGATCACGATCACCGCCAGGCCGCCCGGCATCCAACCGAGCAGCGCCTTGAAGAAGCGCAGCAGGCGCAGCGACGCCTGGCTCTCCGCGAGCACGTAGCCGCAGGCGGTCAGCAGCGGGATCGCCGGCAGCGTGGGCGACGAGATCAGGCGGTAGACCTCGGCGGTCACCGCCGTCACCGGCAGCCCGTCGCGGAAGAAGAAGAAGAGCGCGAGCGCCGCCATCGCCACGAACACCGGCGTTCCCAGCACGAGCGCCGCCAGGATCGCGGCGGCCATCGGCCAGCCGAGCGACGCGAGGCGGTCGGGCAGCAGGCCGAGCGCGAACGCCGCCGGTATCGCAGCGAGCGCGATCAGCCGTCCCGGCCAGCGCAGGGACGCCGCCCACGCGAAGCGCAGCGCCATCAGGCCGAGCGCCAGCGGCATCACCAGCTCGAGCAGCCAGACCGGCGTGCCGCCCATCAGCACGCGGCCCTCCTCGCGGTTCGCGAGCACGAGCCCCACTGCGGCGTAGGTCAGGATCCCCACGGTGGCCGCCGAGACGGCGCCCGCGAGCACCCGTCCGAAGCGGCGCACGCGGGTTCCCTCGCCGAAGAGCTCCGCGGTCGAGAGCGTCAGGTGCTTGCGCTCGCGCGTGGCGACGAGGCCGCCCAGGAAGGCGAGCCACAGCACGAGCTGCTGGAGGTAGTCGGCGCCCGCCGGGACGTGCAGGCCGAACGGGCGGCCGAGCGTGTCCGCGAGCGGCAGCAGGGCGGCCAGAAGCAGCGCGGCGACGAGCGCCGCGTGCTCGAGCCGCCGCACGGCGCGGGCGAGCGGCGCCGTCGGCGCGGGCGAGAGGCTGCCGTCGGCCGCGCCCGCGGCCGCTTCGCTCACCGGCCGGCCGCCGCGCCGCGGCTCTTCCGGTACTCGTCGCGATGGCGCATGGCTTCGTCGAAGGCCTCGGCCGGGACGATCTTGCCGCGGATGCGGGGGTAGAGGCTCTCGGTCAGCTTCGCCCACTGCGCCTTCTGCGCGGCGCTCACCGGCACGACCACCAGGCCGCGCTTCTTCATCGCCTCCACGTCCTTCGACTCGGCCTCGCGGATCTCCTTCTGCAGCCGCGCGCCGGCCTCGCGCGAGATCTCGAGCAGCTGCGGGCGCACGTCCGCAGGCAGACCCTCCCACGCGGACTTGCTGATGATCGTGGCGCCCTGCAGCAGCTGCCAGCGCAGCGCGGTCATGTGCTTCGCGTGGTTGAAGAACTGCGAGATCACCGCCACCTGCGGCGGCGAGCCGAGCGCCTCAACCAGCCCGGTCTGCAGCGCGGTCGCGAGCTCGGTCGAAGGCAGCGGCACCGGGTTGAAGCCCGCGGAGCGCCACACCTCGACCGCCTCGGCGTCGCCCGCCCAGGAGAACAGCTTGAGCGCGCGCAGGTCGTCGGGCACCGCCACCGGCTTCTTCGCGAAGAAGTGGACCCAGCCGCCGTCGACCCAGTTGAGCACCACGAAGCCCTTGGCCTCGAGGCTGGCCTCGAGCTTCGGGCGCATCTTCTCGTGGACCCAGTACACCTCCTCGTACGACTCGTACATCAGCGGGATGCCCATCGCGTAGACCGACTTGTCGATCTCGGCGACGCCCACCGACGTGAGGACACCGGCGTTCAGCGTCCCGAGGCGCATCTTGCGCACCACGTCGGGGTCGTCTCCCGCGACACCGCCGGGGAACAGCCGCACCGTGACGCGGCCGCCGGAAGCCTGCTTCCAGCGGTCGGCCGTCTCCTTCAGGATCAGGTGCCAGGAGGAGCCGTCGGGGACGAGCGTCGCCATGCGGACGATCACCGGCGCCTGCGCCTCGGCCGCGGGCCCCGCGGGCCAGGCGGCGATAGCCACGATCGCGGCGACGAGGGCGGCGATCGCCGCGCCGCGCGCCTGCGCGCCTCGGGAAGGGACGGGACGGGGGTGGCTCATCGGCTCCTCGCTATCGCTTCTCACTCTCGACCTCGACCTCGACGACACGCGGCTTCCCGGCTACTCGACGAACAGCTCGTCCACGCGGCCGAGCTGGAAGCGGGCGCGCTTCTGCGCCAGCAGGTTGGCGAGCCGCTGGTCGTCCTTGCGGCTCACGTCGACCGCGAGCGCTTTCTCGAGCAGCTCCCGAAACTGCGCGCGGTCCTGGCGCACGACGCTCACGCTCTCGGCATAGGTCAGGTACGGGAACGCGCGCCGCCCCTCCGAGAAGGCGAGCGCCTTGTCGAAGTGACCGCGCGCCCGCTCGAGCGAGCCGCCGATCGAGGAGCGCGCCGCCTCCCAGCTCACGAAGAACTCGTGGATCGAGCCCAGGCCCCAGCCCTCGTCGAGCTCGAGCGCGCGGCGGGCGAGCGCCTCGACCACCGGCTGGTCGGCGCTCAGCTCCGAGTCGTTGACCTTGAGCGCGAGGGCGCCGGCCCAGGCCATCGCGGTCCAGTAGAGCAGGGGCACGTGCTGGCGCTTCATCCCGGAGAGGGCCGCCTTCGGGTCGCGCTGCAGCGCGTCGCGCAGCCCGGGCGCGTGCAACTCGAGGCCGCGCAGGCCGTACTCGCGCGCGCGCAGGTAGAGCTTCTGCGCCCGCTGGCGCAGCTCGGTCGCGCGCGCGAGGTCCTTCGCCTCGACGAAGTCGGCCTCTGTCTGCACCCAGCCGTAGGCGTACTGGACGAACCCGCTCGCGGCCGCCAGCAGCAGCCCCTCGTGACGGGGCGACTCCTCGAGCAGGCCCTCCATCGTCTTGAGCCCAAAGGGGATGGCCTGGCCGACCAGCTCGGGATCCTCGTCGGCCGCGAAATTCGAGCCGGTGTTCGCGAGCGCGTCGCCCAGCTTGTTGACGGCGGTCCTGCGGATCGAGCAGCCGCCGAGGCAGGCCACGAGCGCAGCGGCCAGTGCGATTCGGCTGGTGGGCGGGAGGCCGGTCATGCAGGGCGTCGCCGGCCGCGTCCGAGCGCCTTGGCGACCCTGCTAGTCTACCACCGGCCTGCGGAGCGCCTCCGCGGCCACGGTCGCGGCCTCGGCCTCGCGCGCCAGGCGCCGCCCGCGCTCGACGTCGACGCGCGAGAGCAGGTAGGCGCCGATCGCGAAGAACACGATCAGGCTCAGGATCGCGGGGCGGCTGGTGCCGAGCGTCGCGAGCGTCGCGGCGAAGATCAGCGAGCCGATGGCGCCGCCGAATCGGTCGAACACCCCGAAGAAGCCGAACATCTCGCCCGCCTTGTGCTGCGGGATCATGGTGGCGAAGAGCGAGCGCGCGAGCGCCTGCGCCGCGCCCTGCACGGTCCCCACCAGGATTCCCATGACCAGGAACTGGGTGGCGGTCTGGAGCGCGAAGGCGTAGATCGAGATGCCGGAGTAGACGGCGAGCGTGATCAGGATCGCGCGCTTGGCGCCGATGCGGTCGGCCAGCGCGCCGAAGGCGAAGGCGAACGGCACGCCCACGAGCTGGATCACCACCAGCGTCGTCATCATGCTCGAGAGCGGGATGCCGATCTCGCCGCCGTAGATCACGCCCATCTTGATGATGGTGTTGACGGCGTCGTTGTAGACCAGGAAGGCGAGCAGCAGCAGCCCGGCGTCCTTGTGGTGGCGCAGCTCGCGGAAGGTCTCGCCGAGGCGCCCGAGTGCCACCTGCATCAGCCCGCGCGAGGCGTCCTCGCCCGGCTCGACGCGGGCCGCGGGCTCCGCGACTCGGCGCAGCAGCGGGATCGAGAACAGCGCCCACCACACGGCCACGCTCACGAAGGAGAGCCGGATCGCGGTGTCGGCGTCCGGGATCCCGAAGCGCTGGGGCGACGAGATCATCGCCAGGTTGGCGGCGAGCAGCAGGCCGCCGCCGAGGTAGCCGAGGCCGAAGCCCGCCATGGAGACGCGGTCGATCTCGTGTGGCTGGGCGACCGCCGGCAGCAGCGCGTTGTAGAAGGCGAGGCTCGAGGTGACCGCGACGTTGCCGATCACGAAGATCGCGAGCGCCAGCGCCCAGCGCTCGGAGGTCGCGAAGTAGAGCGCCGCGCAGGAGGCGACGCCGGTCGCGATGAACGCGCCGAGGAAGCGCTTCTTGCTCCCGCGCAGGTCGGCGATCGCGCCCATCACCGGGCCGGTGAGGCCCACCAGGATCACGGAGATCGCGCTGGCGAAGGCGAAGCGCGAGCGGGCGTCGGCGTCGGCGAGACCGGCCACCGTCGCGAGTCCCACGAAGAAAGGAGGGAACACGGTCGTCATGACCGTGGTCATCCAGGCGGAGTTGGCCACGTCGTAGAGCGCCCAGGCGCGCTGCTCGCGCCGCTCGAGGCCCAGCCGGGCGAGGAGGTGGCTCACGGGCGACAAGCCTACAGCAATCGGCTGCCTGCCGCCGGCGGTCGCCTTCACCGCCAGCAGGGGCTCGGTCACCGCGACTCGTGCTGTTGGCCATCGCCTTCCGCGGCGGACCGCGATCCCGGGACAGGTCCAGGGCCTGCGTTCGTGCGATCTTTTTTTCGAGCAGCACTTGACAAGATTCGGGCGCGATTCGCCGCGCGTTGCCACTCGCTCCGCAGAATCACGCTGTCGCGCGCGTGGTCACGCGGCGAGCCGCGGAGTTGCGCCAGGGGCCCGCGCGCGAGGCTCCTCACCATCCACGCGCGCTGGCGCCCTCCTGAGGAGCGTGCGATGTGCTGCCTATATTGCATTTATGGAATCCCCGATTACGCTCGACCGCCTGTCCGACGACGAGCTGCTGCGCCGCCTCGACGAGCTCGTCTCCCACTCGCGCCGCGTCGAGGCCGACCTCGTCGCCCACATCGGCGAGGTCGAGCGACGCAGGCTCTACGCTCGTGAAGCCTCGCCCTCCATGTTTGCCTACTGTCGAGAGCGGCTGCACCTCTCGGAGGCCGAGGCCTACATGCGTATCCGGGTCGCCCGTGCCGCACGCCGACATCCGCTCCTGCTCGACATGCTGCGGGAAGGCCGCCTGCACCTCAGCGGGATCGTGAGGCTGCTGCCGGTGCTCACCCGTGAGAACCGCGACGCGCTCCTCGCGCGGGCGACCTTCTGCTCGAAGCGCCAGATCCTGGAGATCGTCGCCGAGCTCAGCCCCCGGCCGGACGTCCCGGCACGCATGCGCGAGCTGCCGCAGCAGCGATGCGCGCTTCGCCCAGCCTTTCCGCAGGAGCCAGCCCTGCTCGCCCTGCCGGCCGCGACCGCCCTGGCCGCGCCGGCCAGCGTGATTGCCGAGCGGCCTTCGGCCAGAGTGTCGCCAGGTCAGGACGCAGTGGACGCCCCGGTTCGTCGAGCCGAGGCTGATCCGCAGCCGGATCGCGCCGGAGTCCAGCAGCAGGACCTACTGTGCCCGGACACAGTCGCAGCGGCCTCGGCTTCGACCCTCACCCGCCTCG
>CAZMRX010000092.1:0-1307 GCA_964568755.1 uncultured Acidobacteriota bacterium
GGCCGTACCTCGAGACCAAGGAGCACATCGGCGGCTTCTGGATCCTGGAATGCGCGGACATGGACGAGGCGGTGGCCTGGGCGCGCAAAGGCGTCGCCGCCACTCGGGGGCAGGTCGAGGTCCGGGAAATCTTCTTCAGTCCGGCACCCGATTAGAAGGCGTCTCATACGCATGAGCGACGTCCATAAGGCGATCGAGGCCGTTTGGAAGATCGAGTCCACACGCCTCATCGCCGCGATTGCTCGCGTCACCCACGACATCGGCATTGCCGAGGAGCTGGCGCAGGATGCGCTCGCGACTGCCCTCGACGTCTGGCCCGAAGCAGGCATCCCTGACAGGCCCGGGGCATGGCTGATGACGGCGGCGAAGCGGCGCGCGATCGATGCGTTGCGGCGCGGCCGCATGCTCGTACAGAAGCACGAGGAGATCGCCCGCGACCTGGAGTGGCAACAGCAGCGGCTTGGAGATTCTCTGGAGCGCGCGCTCGATCAGGTGATCGATGACGACGTCCTGCGGCTCGTCTTCACCGCGTGCCATCCGGTGCTCTCGGTGGAGGGACGCATCGCGCTCACCTTGCGCCTGATCGGCGGCCTCACCACGGCCGAGATCGCGCGTGCATTTCTCGTGCCGGAGAAGACGCTGGGCCAACGGATCTCACGCGCGAAGAGGACCCTGTCGGAGGCGCACGTTCCCTTCGAGACGCCGAGTGGCGACGAGCTGCGTCGCCGGGTCGAGTCCGTCCTCACGGTGGTCTACCTGATCTTCAACGAGGGCTACACCGCGACCTCGGGTGATGAATGGATGCGGGCGGCTCTGTCCGAAGAGGCGCTGCGCCTGGGGCGCATGCTGGGGCAGCTGCTCCCGGGCGAATCGGAGGTTCATGCACTCGTGGCATTGATGGAGCTGCAGGCATCGCGGAGCCCAGCCCGGCGGGGCAAGAACGGCGAGGCCGTCTTGTTGCCGGATCAGGACCGCTCCTTGTGGGACCACGCGCAGATCCAGCGTGGAATGACCGCGCTCGAACGCGCGCAAAGACTGGGCGGCGGCGCGAAACCCTACGCGTTGCAGGCTGCCATTGCCGCATGTCACATGCGTGCCCGCAGCGCCGAAGCGACAGACTGGGACCGCGTCGTTCTTCTCTACGACGCCTTGCTGCAAGTCAGCCCGTCTCCAATCGTGGCGCTCAACCGCGCAGTCGCCGTCGGCATGGCCCAAGGCCCCGCCGCGGGACTCGACGCACTCGACCGAGCCCTTACCCTCGCCGGTGGCTCTGCGCTAGCCGGCTACCATCTCTTTCCCAGCGTTCG
>CAZMRX010000092.1:1407-16047 GCA_964568755.1 uncultured Acidobacteriota bacterium
CCCTGCCGGAAGGCGGACCCGACGGCTAGCGGCGGTAGACGGGGGCCAGGGTCTCGGTCTTGTCGGCGAGGCCGCGCAGCGTGGTCGAGGAGGTGAGCCAGCGCCAGTCGGTGATCGACATCCAGAAGGCGAAGCGGAACGTGCGCCCGCCCACGAGCACGGCCGGCGGTGCGGTCAGCGCCAGCGTGCCGTTCCTGGGCATCGAGAACGCGTACGGCGTCTTGAGCATGCCGACCCACGGCGCTCCGACGGTCACCGGCAGGCCGGCGAGGGACACGAGCCCGGTCGCGCAGCCTTCGCACAGGGCGCTGACCGTGAGCGTGACGCTGTCCGGAGGCGCAACCCGGTAGCGGGCGGCGACGATGGCGTCGCCGGGGACCGTGAACAGGAGGTGGGTGGAGGTCGTGCGCGAGCCGCCCGACTCCCAGGCGTAGAACTCGAGCTCGCGGCCGTCGAGCGTGATTCTCGCGGGGGCGTCGAGGCTCACCGCGATCGTGGGGCGCGCCTTGACCTGGAAGCGCGTGGTGTCGGTTCCGGAGAACGAGTCGCCGCGCGGCAGCGACCACGACCAGCGGATCGGCACGGGAATCGGGGCGGGAATCGACGAGCCGTCCACAGTCGCCTCGATCGTGAGCACGGCCGCGTGGGCGGAGACGTAGCGCGCCGTCGCGGAGCGCGCGGCCGTCGCGGTGGCCGCCACCGGGTTGTCGGAGGTGCGGCGGCCCGGCTCGTGGTCGAACTCCCACTCGAGGAAGCGCAGGCTGCCGCCCGCCGCCTCCCACGGCGCCTCGAGTGTGAAAGTGGTGCCCTGGCGCGCCTTCGCCACGAAGGCGGTGAACCGGGTCTCGTCGGTCTCGGTCGTCACCACGCGCACGGGGACGCTGAGGGGCGTGGCGGAGGAGGCGTCGGCGACCACCGCGTCGACGCTGACCGGCACGGGCGGCGTGAGCACGTCGAGGGTGAACACCGCCTCGCGGGAGAGCCCCTGGCACGTACCGTCCGATCTGCCGCTGGCCTGCACCGGGATGGCGTAGCGACCGGGCGGCGTGCCCGCCCCGACCTCGACCACGAGATCCACGATCGCGACCTCGGGCGCGTGGTCGCTCAGGGTCACGAAGTCCGCGGAGAGCGAGGTCCGCAGCGTGAATGGCAGCGTGCTCCCGCGAGGGACGGTGACGCCGAGCGGGCAATCGGGATAGGCCGTGTCGCGGGCGACCCCGTTCGGGAACAGCATGGCCGCGATCCGGAGCGAGGCCCCGACGTCGACAGCGAGCGACGCCGGCGAGACGAGGATCGACCAGTCCGGGGAGGTCCCCTGCCAGACGACGCGAGTGTACGGGCTGGGCTTGAAGACGAAGCGCGGGTGCCTGTGGCCCCACGCCGTGCCGGAGTCGCGCTGGCCGACGCGCAGATCGATCGGGACGTACGTGAGCACGTTGTCGAGGCCGAACGACGGCTCGGCCACCTCGGCTCGGAAGTAGCCGAGCGTGTCGTCCGCCTCGATCAGGCGACGAGTCGGCGACAGGCTCTCGACGATCGCGTCAGCGCCGACGATCGACACCGCCTGGCGCAGCCCCTGCTTCCAGGCGATCTCCGCCGGGCGCACCGTCGCCCCGAAGAGCGAGGCGTTCGCCTTCGCCGAGGAGCCGTCGATCGTCTCCCGGCTGACCACGGCGTAGGTCGAGGCGTCCATGCCACCCGGCGTGTGCTCATCGAAGAAGCCGTCCTCGATCCGCTCGCAGGCCCCGCTCACCCGGGCCTGGATCGAGTAGGCACCCACTTCGAGCGCGGGGCCGCGGCTGACCACGTACGCGCCCCAGGCGTCGGTCGTCCCGGCATCCGTGTGGACCTCGCGGCCGAACGCGTCGAGGACCTGGACCTCCACCGGGCACCCCCGGGCCGGGAGCTCCGCCGCCGACAGGTGCTTGGGGACCGGCTCGAGGACCGAGGGAAGCCCCCGGTAGATGGCGTACACGGTGATCGGCTGCTGGTCGAGCCTGAGGTTCTCCGGGTCCCTCACGTCCAGGAACAGGTAGTCCTGGCCGGAGGGGGCGCCCTTGAGGATCCCCTGGGAAAGCAGCCACTCGCGCAGGGGCTGGCCCTCCATCCTGGCCGCGGGCTGCACCTCCTCCAGCAGGCCGATCATCTTCAGCTTCGCGTCGAGCGGATCGTCTGGCAGGTCCCGCAGGCCCCGCTCGCGGATTCGTGCGTTCACCCGCCGCAGGAAGTCGGGGCTGGCTGGGTCGGGCGAGAAGGCTTTGGCCATCATCAGCCAGACCGACGAGGCCGCCGCGTAGCGGACCTGGGAGGGGATCACCGGGGGCACCTTGATGGCCTTGTCGCCGAAGCCGAGGAGCATGTAGCTGCCCTGGTAGAACTCCATCGAGCCGAGCACGGAGAAGCGCGGGTCGCCGAGCCAGGCCCCGTTGAACGGGTAGCTCCACGGGTCGTAGTGCTTGAGGTTGTCCCAGGCGGTGTGGCCGAAGCCCGAGCCGACGAGGTCGTGGATGCCCCGCTGGCGCAGCCGGTCCACGACCAGCTCGGTCGCCGCCTCCGTCATCCCCTCCTCCACCCACGAGTGCGCGTACCAGCCGAGGTAGCTCTGCCGGTCGTGGAAGACGTGGATCAGCTCGTGCAGGAAGATGTTCCGGAAGCCGTCGAGGTCGGGGTCGATGAAGATGGCGTGGTCCGGGATATCGGAAAGCACGGCGCACACCGTCCCCGTCCCGCCGGTCAGGAAGCCGCCCACGATCGCCCCCACCAGGCGAAGCGTCCCCTCGGACTTGTGGGTCAGGTACATCCCCGCCCCGGTGCCCGGCGTGAAGTAGACGGCGACCCGGCGCTTCAAGCTCGCCGCGTCGACCACCACCATCGGGTCGCCGTAGACGGCGACGATGTCGTCGTAGGTCCGGTCCAGGATCCCCTCGAGCTCGGCGCGGCGCGCGGCAGGCACCTGGCGGATCCCGCCCGCCTCGAACCCGCACGCGAGGCCGGGAGCCTCCGGGAAGTCCAGCTGGATGAGGCGCTCCGCGGCGGCGGCCGGACCGCCGCCCCCCCAGAGAATCGCCAGGGTGGCGATCCAGCGGGCGAAGCCCCTCCCGGTCAGCAGGTGCGGTCGCATGCTCCCTCCTCGCCTCGAAACGGCAGGTCTCTGACAGGCAAGGCGGAAAAGCGAGAAGAACCACAACACCCCGGCCGCCCGCACCTCCGCGATCCGCTCGACTCAGGGCGAGTCGCTGCGCGAGGCCGAGGGCCCGCTACCTGCGGGCGCGTGCACGACCGCGCGCGCTGCCCGGTGGCGTCGCGGGGCCCCGCGCGCGCCGTGACGCAGCGACCACGCGGGCCTTCACCGTCCGCCGGTCGAGGCCCAGGCGGCGTGCGGCGGCCTCGTAGCTGCCGCTCGTCCGGTAGACGATCGTGCAATAGCGCGTGAGCAGCTCGTCGGCGCTGAGCGAGCCCGCCTCGATCCGCTGCGCGAGCGACGGCTCTCCGCTCTCGCCCCCGGCGCGCGCCGGGCGGTACTCGCCCCGCACGAGCACGTTCCTCACGCACTGCTCGAGCTCGCGGATGTTGCCCGGCCAGGGGTAGGACGGGCCGAGGTTGCGACCGATCCAGACGAGCGCTTCCTCCGCGAGTGCGTCCGCCTCGCCCTCGACCAGGCGCCGCGCGATGTGGCGCACCAGGTTCGCGAGGTCCTCGGGCGCTTGCTCCAGCTGCTCCGCCAGAGTCGGCGTCCGGATCAGGTCCGAGCAGAGCCGGTAGTAGAGGTCCTCGCGAAAGCGGCCCGCGGCCATCGCGGCGGCGAGGTCGCGGTTGGTGGCGGCGATGATCTTCCCGCGGAACGGACGGTCCTCCGTCTCACCCAGCCGCTGGAAGCGCCGGTTCTGGATCACGCGCAGGAGCTTGACCTGGATCGCCGGGTCGAGGTCGCCGATCTCGTCGAGGAACACGCTGCCGAGCGGCGGGCACACCTCGAGGAAGCCCGCGCGGTCGGCCGCGGCGCCGGTGAAAGCCCCGCGCCGGTGGCCGAAGAGCTCCGCCTCGATCAGCGTCGGGCTCAGCGCGGAGAGGTTGAGGGGGATGAACGAGCCCTCGAAGTGCAGGGCGAAGCCGCCCTTCTGCGCGTCGAAGGGGATGTAACGCGAGAGGCCGATCGCGCGCGCGACCAGCTCCTTGCCGGTCCCCGAGGCCCCCGTCACGAGCGTCGAGATGTCGCTCATGCGGTCGTAGAGCAGCCGCCTATAGCGCCGCATGTCGTGGGTGAAGACCGACTGCCACACCTGCGCGCGCAGCCGCGCCGCCGGTCGCGACACGCCGATGATCGCGTCGAAGATGTGGTGGACGGCGCGGCGCAGCTGGAACGCGCAGGCGAAGAAGTGCGGCACCGCCGCCCGCGACGATGCTGTGGCTCCCACGAAGGCGCGCGCCGCCTGCTGCTCGAGCTCGCGGTAGAGCGTCGCGGGCCGGGCGCCGCGCGCGCCCGCCGCGGCGGTGGCGACCGTTTCGTCGAGCGCCGGGCGCAGGCGGCGATAGAGCCCCATCAGCACCAGGTCCTCGTAGAGGGTCCGCTCGGCCTCAGTGGCACCCTGGCCCTTCGCGAGGCGCTGGCGCACGCGCTCCGCCGTTTCGTCCATGCGGCGCTCCAGGGCCACGAGGTTGGGGTGGTCGTGGCGTCCCTCCGGCTGGAGGTTCCACTCGGAGTCCTTCTCCACGAACTCGGTCCCGAGCGCCTCCCGCTCGAGCTCGATGCGGCGAGCGGTGAACGGGTTGCAGTGCACGAGCTCCGACACCGTGCGGGCGAAGGCCGCTTCCGCGGGGGTCAGCAGCGGCATGGAGCCTCGCAGGCCATCGGGCATCCAATGTACGACAGGTGTACATCCAATGTCATCCCAGTTCCTCCCTGCTGGGGGGCCCGGGGCCGGCCCGAGGGCCGCCAAGTCGCTATCGGCGAAACGCTTGGCCGGTGGCTCGCCCACCGGGAACGGGGATTGAAGCTCCCCCGGTATCCGCGGCTCCTGGGGGGGCCGCGGGGTCGGGAGGATCGCCTCCCAAGGGAGTCACCGATGCTGCGAAGACTCGTCGGACTGGCGTTGGTCCTGGCGGCCGCACTGCTGCCCCATGCCAGGGCGGAAGCCTCAGGGCTGCTCGTCGCCGAGGGCGGCTTCGGCGGGATGCTCGAGATCAAGGAGCAGCGCGTGCGCGTCGTGATCAACAACGGCGTCGCGGTCACCGAGGTGGACCAGACGTTCCTCAATCGCGAGAACCGTGTCGTCGAGGCGCTCTACACGTTCCCGGTGCCGCGGGGCGCGAGCGTCAGCGACTTCACGATGTGGATCGGCGGCAAGCCGATGGTCGGCGAGGTGGTCGAGAAGAAGCGGGCGCGCGAGATCTACGAGAGCTACAAGCAGGTGCGCCGCGACCCGGGGCTGCTCGAGCAGGTGGACTTCCGGCGCTTCGAGATGCGCATCTTCCCGATCGCGGCCGGCGCCGAGCAGCGCGTGCGGCTCGTCTACCACCAGGAGCTGGACTTCGACTCCGACGTCGCGACGTACGTCTACCCGCTGGCCACCACGACGCGCGGAGCTGCCGTGGAGACGGCCGGCCGCTTCTCGTTCAACCTCGACGCGCGGAGCGAGGTGCCGATCGTCGAGCTCGCGAGCCCGTCCCACAAGGAGCGGCTCGCCACAGCCCGGCACGACGCGCACTACCGGCAGGCCAGCATGGAGACGACCGCGGCCGACCTGAGCCGCGACGTGGTCGTGTCCTACCGCACCGAGCGGGCGCGCACGGGCCTCGACCTCGTCGCCAACCGCACCGGCTCCGAGGACGGCTACCTGCTGCTGACGCTCACCGCCGGCAAGGAGCTCGAGCAGGCGGCCTCCGGGATGGACTACGTGTTCGTGCTGGACGTCTCCGGCTCGATGGCCAACGACGGCAAGCTGCGCCTGGGCACGGACTCCCTGGCCGCGTTCGTCGAGACGCTCGCGGCCGAGGACCGCTTCGAGCTGATGACGTTCAACATCGCGCCGATGCCGCACTTCCAGTCGCTGGTGGCGCCCGACCCCGCAACGCGCAAGGCCGCCCGCGAGTACCTGGGCTCTCAGCAGGCTCGTGGCGGCACGGTGCTGCGTCCGGCGCTCGAGACCGCCTACCGCTACCGCGATCCCGATCGCACGCTCAACGTGGTCGTGCTCTCGGACGGGCTCACCGAGCAGCGCGAGCACCAGGAGCTCGTGGCGCTGATCGCGCAGCGGCCGCCGGGGACGCGCGTCTTCTGCCTCGGCGTCGGCAACGACGTGAACCAGCCGCTGCTGCGGCAGCTGGCCGAGGAGTCGGGCGGGCTCGCGGCCTTCATCTCGCACGGCGACGACTTCACGCGCCAGGCGCAGGCTTTCCGCCGCAAGCTGCAGCACCCGGCCGCCACCGGCGTGAAGATCACGATCGAGGGCGGCGAGGTCTACGACGTCGAGCCTTTGACGCTGCCGAACCTCTACCACGGCGCTCCGCTGCGGCTCTACGCGCGCTACCGCAAGCCCGGCCGCGCCGTGCTCAAGGTCGAGGCCGACCTCATGGGGCAGCCGCTCAGCCAGAGCTTCCCGATCGTGCTGCCCGAGCAGGAGGACGACAACCCGCAGATCGAGCGCATGTGGGCGTATCGGCGCGTCCAGCGGCTGCTCGACGACGGCCGCCGCGCGGGCCAGGTCGACGCGGACGAGGTCGTGAGGCTCTGCGAGGCCTACTCGATCGCGAGCGAGTACGCCTCGTTCATCGTGCTCGAGAACGACGCCGAGTACCAGCGCTGGAAGATCGAGCGCCGCAACGCGGCGCGCGTCGAGCGCGACGAGCGCGCGCTCGAGGCGGTGCGCGAGAAGCTCGAGGCGCTGCGGCGCAAGGCCGAGCAGCAGGCGGGCCCGGTCGATCCCGACGCTCCGCCGTCGCCGGCTCCGACGCCGGCAGCGTCGCAGGCGCCGGGGACCCAGCCATCGCCCTCGGTCCAGACCGCGCCCACCCAGAGCCGCAGGGGCTTCGACCTGCCAGCCCCTCGCCGCCGCAGCGGTGGCGGAGGTGCGATCGACCCCGTGACCGGCGTGCTGCTGCTCGCAGCCGGGTCGGCGGGACTGCGCTCGCTGCGACGTCGGCAGTGAGCCGGCACGAGCCGCCAGGGAGGTGCTTATGGGCGACGTCTTCGCAGCTGCGAGCGATTGGCTCCAGTACGATCGCGAGGCGATCGCCCAGGGCGAGCTCTGGCGGCTCGTCACCTGCCACTTCGTCCACTTCGGGCTCGAGCACCTGGTCTGGGACGCGGCCGTGTTCGCGTTGCTCGCGGTCCTCTGCTGGCGGCTCGGGCGGGTCCGTTGCCTGGTCTCGCTCGGTGCCGCCACGCTCGCGATCCCGGTCGGGCTGTTCGTGCTGCAGCCGGGCCTTCCCACCTATCGCGGGCTGAGCGGGCTCGACTCGGCCCTGTTCGTGACCGCCGCGCTGGGCCTGGGGCACAAGCTCCGGGCGGACGGTCGAAGCACCTGGGGGGCCGCGGCCGCCTTCTCGGTCGCGGTCCTCCTCGGCAAGGTGGGCTACGAGCTCGCGACCGGGCAGGCCCTCTTCGTGGACGCCGCCAGCCTGGGCTTCGTGCCGGTGCCGCTCGCCCATGCCGTGGGCGGCCTGGCCGGGATGCTCGGAGCGTCCGGCTGTCTAGGCTGCTGCCGTTCGCCGCCGCCGCGCGATCGCCGCGGCGACGATTCCGAACAGCCCACCGAACACGATCGTGATCCAGATCCAGAACGAGAGTTGCGGCGCCAGCCCGATCGCGACCCACCACCCGAGCGTGCTCATCTGGTAAGACGGCCGGGCGTCGTAGTGGGTGCCCCAGTTGCCCAGCATGGCCACGAGCATCAGCAACGCGATCGGGATGCGCACGGCCAGGCCGTAGGCGAGAAGGGTGCGGCCGAGCGCTGGCCAGGCCAGGATGCCGATCGCGATACCGACGAAGAAGACGACGACGAACACCGCCAGGATCGTGAAGCTCTCAGTGAGCGGTACGTTGGGTCTCCACATGTGCTCCGGCACGATGCCGGCCTTGGGTGCGAGGAATGCGGCCAGAGGCAGCACAGCCAGCGCAGCGAACGTCAGGCCGCACGCGCGGCCGAGACTCCCCGGCCCCGACCCGGCGCGGGTCAGCTTCCAACCGAACCAGGCGCCGAACACCGGGACGAGCCACACGATCCCGACGAGCGAGGGGCTCCACGGCTTGTCGCCCCGGTTGAACAGAGTCGGCGACCAGCCCTGCAACTCCCCGAAGAGACGCAGCAACGTGACGGCGAGCGTGATCACAGCCGGCACGAGGATCAGCTTTCCGACCCGACGGGCGTCATGGCTCACTGTGGGCTCACAGCCCGGCCGCGGACAGGGAGCGCTCGAGCGATCCCCGCGTGACGTAGACCACACGTTCGTGGTGCTCGAAGCGCAGGTCGTCGACCGGGACATGGCCACGGAGCGACCACCCGCTGGGGGAGGTGGCGGGGGGAATGCAGTAGAGAGGCTCGAAGCCGTCGGAGCCATCCGTGCCCTTCGGCTGGTCGAGCACCGTGTAGACGTCCGACCAGCCTCCTCGCTCGGGGTCCTCCTCGCAGAGGAAGAGAAACACCCGCTCCCCGCGCCGGACTTTGAAGGCGAGAGGTATTTCGAAGCCGCCCCACCGGATCGCCACACGCCCGGGGCGGGGCACGGCGAGGCCTTCCGCCTCGGCCACCCAGGCGAAAAAGGCGATCGCCAGGGCGGCCCAGCCCAGCGACATCGCCCACCACGACGTCGCCGCTCCCACCGCCAGCAGGGCAAGGCCGCCGATGGCGAGCCCGTGATCGGCCAGCCAGAAGCCCCATCGACGATCGGCCGAGTGTCCGGTCATGGTCTCCTCCAGTCGCTCCGTCCACAGGGGCGGGGCCGAGACGAGAGTGTCGAGCGCGACGCGGGCCAGCAGACAGAAGACGCCCGCCGGGCCGGCGGAACGCCACTCGTCCCGGCAGCAGTCCGAGAACAGGAGGGCCATCTCGCCACCGAACTCCGCCCGGAAGGACGCCGGATAGGCCCGGAGCAGGTGCGCATACGCCCACACGGACAGGCGCAGCGCCAAAGGCGAAGCCTGCCTCACGACCGTCCCCCCGAAGGCAGGGTCTGCAGCCGCCTTCTCCCGTGCCGGACGAGGGTGGACAACCGGTTCAGCTCGGCCTCTAGCACCCGTGAGCCGAAGTGGCTCAGGCGGTAAAGGCGGCGGCGCGCCTCCTCATCCCCCGCATCGCGGCTCGCCCCTACTTCCTCGATGAGGCGAGCGGCCAGAAGCCGCTTCAGGGCCGTGTAGAGCGTCCCCGGCCCCAGCCGCCTCCGCCCCTCCGTGCGCTCGGCCACCGCCCGCATGATCGCGTACCCGTGGGACTCGCCGTCCGCCAGCGCGATCAGGATCTCGAGCTCGGCGTCCGGCAGGGGCAGGAACGACCCGGGAGTGCGTGGGCTATCCATGGTCGATGTATCGATGGACGATATAGTAGGCCGCGAGGCGGCCCGCGTCAAGAGGTCCTTGGCGCGTCCGAGCCGCGCAGCGCGCTGGGAAGCCGCGCCATGAACTCCCGGACCGCGGCGAGCTGGCGCTGCGTCGAGATGAAGTCGAAGTCGCTGGCGCTGACCGCGCCGGTACGACCCTCGAGAGCCGCGGTCAGCATCGCCGGCATCACCGGGCATTCCTCCAGCAGCCCGAGCAGGCTGCTCCAGGCCGGCATGTCGAGCATCGCGATCACCTCGAGCCCGTCGCGGGCCCGCCACGGCGTCCCGGCCTCGAGCTGCCGAGCGAGCTCCGTTCGCAGCGCGTCCAGCGCTTCCTGGACGCCGGCAGCGCGGCAGCGCAGGCCCGAGAGCGCGGCGATCAGCTGCTCGGCCACGAACGCGCAGAGCTCGTGGAGCGCCGCCCAGCCCGCCTCGAACGCGGCGACCAGATCGTGATCGACCAGGTACGTCGCGGGCAGGTCTCCGGAGAGCTCGAGGCCAAGCTGGCACACGCTGGCGGCCGCGTCGGACGCCTGCTGCGGCGTGAACGCCCGCGACTGGGCCGAGCACCCGGCAACGAGCGTGTTGGCCAGGAAGGCCAGCTCGCGGCCGCGGGAGAGGTATGCGTCGGGATCGCTGTCGCGGACCGACTCGAGCAGCATGCGGATCAGCGAGAGCCGAGATGCCTCCCCCGGGCCGCCTTCGAGCAGCGCGGGTTGCCGCTGCGCCACGCCCGCCTCGGCGAGCAGCTCGGCCAAGGCGTCGAGCGTTTCGGAAGTGCCGGCGAGCGTGCGCGGCGGGCCCGAGACGCTCGGCCCCGGGCCCGGCGCGGCCTCGCCTGACCTGGCCCCTTTGCCTCGAAGGTACTCGGCGGCGATCGGATTCAGGGACGGCGGGCGCCGCTGTCTCGCCATCTGGAGGAAAGCCCGCGCGTCGGCCGGCGTGCTGTACCCCTGCTCCGAGCGCCGACGCTCCCGGTCGAGCGCCACGTCGTGGAGCTGCTGCTCCGGCGCCAGCAGCAGGTCGTCGAGGCCGTCTTTCTCCGGCGCGGAGTTGGAGAGCCGCCTCACGCCCCGCATCAGCGCGTGAAAGCGGTGGGGATGCTCGGCGTCGAGCGCGACCAGCAGATCCACGATCGCATCCCACGCATAGGCCCGGTGCGCGCGCACGAGATAGCCGCCCACTTCGCACTCGGGACCGTCGTGCGCCCGGTCCTCGATCGGCTCGTCGTCGCTCTGCGCGGTCGGTTCGAACGTGGCGGGATCGAAGACCCGCAGGTGGCGGGAAAGCCCGGCCACGACCAGGTCCAGATCCAGGCTCGCCACGATGCGCGCAGCGACGCCGGTGTGCGTCAGCAGCTCGAGCCACGCGCCGAACCGGTCCGCGTCGAAGCTCTCGTCGCGGCCCGGCAGCGGGCTGCGCCACAGGTCGAGGTCGAGCACCGACGCCAGTTGCGCGGGCGTCGCCAGGGCGACGATCTCGCCGCAGGCGTCGAGCCCGGAGTGCCGGATCATCTGGTGCAGCGTCTCGGGTGCGAGCTCGGGAACGACTCGTGCGAGATCGGAGGCTCCCAGCAGTCGTGCGAGGGCACTACCGGCAGGCTTTGGCATGAGACGCGAAGATAGGAGCCGCAGCGACCAAGAAACAGTCTTGTTCTGCGGGGGCTGGCGGAGCGATAATCACGTAGTAGGGCCCCGCCGTCGCCTGGACACGCCTGTTTTTTGGCCCTTCGCTCCAGCTGAGACGGCGATCGTTCTGCCCTCGGGCGACGCTCCGTGGGGAACGCTTGACGTCCGCTTTCGGACGGCGATAGCGTGCCTCCGCGACGCGGGCCGGGGTCCCGCCGCCGGCGGAGGCGACGATGACGAAGCTCGAGAGGACGTCTCGGCGCCGCCTCCGGGCAAGGGTGATCGCCGTCGCGCTGGGCGCAGCGGGCACCGCTCCCTGGTGGACGGGCGCCGATGATGTGCGGCACGACTGGCGCGAGTACGGGGGGCACCAGGGCACCCGCTACTCGGCGCTCACGCAGATCAATCGCGGCAACGTCGGCAAGCTGAGGGAGGCCTGGCGCTACGACACCGGCGAGACCGGCGGGCTGCAGACGCATCCCTTGATGGTCGGCGGCCTCGTCTACGCCAACACTCCCGGGCATCGCGTCGTCGCCCTCGACGCCTCGACCGGTGCGCTCGCGTGGAAGTTCGACGCGGGACTCGCCTCGCGCGGGCCGAACCGGGGCGTCGCGTACTGGTCGAGCGGCGCGGAGGCGCGCGTGTTCGCGTCGGTCTCGACCTTCCTCTACGCCCTCGACGCGCGCACGGGTGCCATCGAGAAGAGCTTCGGTGAAGCAGGGCGTGTCGACCTGCGCCGCGGCCTGGGCCGCGACGACGGAGCGCTCACGGTCACGCTCTCGACTCCGGGCGTCGTCTACCGCGACCTGCTGATCGTCGGCAGCGTGACCGGCGAACGGCTCCCTGCGCCGCCCGGCGACATCCGCGCCTACGACGTTCGAACGGGCGCCATCCGCTGGACGTTCCGCACGATCCCGGCACCGGGCGAGTTCGGCGCCGACACCTGGCCGACGAACGCGCGTACCGAGTCGGGGTCCGCCAACAACTGGGCGGGCATGACCCTCGACGAGCCGCGCGGGATCGTCTACGTGCCGACGGGATCGGCGGCCTTCGACTTCTACGGAGGCGACCGGCACGGCGACAACCTCTTCGCCAACTGCCTCGTCGCGCTCGAGGCGTCCACGGGGAGACGTCTCTGGCACTTCCAGACCGTCCGCCACGACATCTGGGACAAGGACCTGACGGCGCCGCCCACGCTCATCACCGTGGCCCGCGGCGGGCGTGACGTACCCGGCGTGGCGCAGGCGACCAAGCAGGGCACGATCTTCGCCTTCGACCGCGTGACGGGCGAGCCGCTGTTCCCGATCGAGCAGCGTGCGTTCCCGCGCTCGGACGTGCCCGGCGAAAGGGCCGCCGACACGCAACCGATCCCGGTCCTGCCCCGGCCGCTCGTGCCGCAGACGACGACCGAGGCCACGCTGACCTCTCGGACGCCGCAGGCGAACGCCTGGGCCGTGGAGGCGCTTCGGGGCATGCGCACGGGAGAGTTCGTGCCGATCGCGGTCGGGCGGAACACCCTGATCTCCCCCGGAATGAACGGCGGCGTGGAGTGGGGCGGCGCCGCCTTCGATCCGGCCACGGGGCGCCTCTTCGTGAACGCCAACAACATGCCGGAGTTCACGAGCCTGGTCGAGAACACGGAGGCGACGGCCGACGCCGACGCGCGTGAGCTCTACCGCGTCCACTGTGGCGCGTGCCACGGGGACGACTTGCGGGGCAAGCCACCGCAGGTGCCGTCGCTCGTCGGGGTCGGCGGCCGCCGCAGTCCCGAGGAGATCGACGCCGTGATCCGGAACGGTTCGGGCCCCATGGCGGGTTACGCGAGCCTCGGGACGAAGACAATCGCCAGTCTGCTGCAATACGTCACGACGGGTGCGGTGATGCCTTCCGGAGGCGGAGGTGGCGCGCCGCCGCAGCGCGGCCCGTATCGCTTCACGGGCTACAACCGCTTCGTCGACCCTGACGGATATCCCGCCGCGGCGACGCCCTGGGGCACGCTCAACGCCATCGACATGAACACCGGGCAGTACGCCTGGACGGTCCCGTTCGGCGAGTACCCCGAGCTCGTGGCGAAGGGCCTGAAGGACACGGGCAGCGAGAGCTACGGCGGCCCGGTGGTCACGGCGGGCGGCCTCGTCTTCATCGGGGCGACGCTGCACGACCGCAAGTTCCGGGCCTTCGACAAGGACACGGGCGCGCTGCTGTGGGAGACCACGTTGCCGTTCGCGGGGACGGCGACGCCGATCACCTACCTGGCCGGGGGCCGTCAGTTCGTGCTCATCGCCGCGGGCGGACGGCGCGTGCCGCCGACGGGCGGCGTCTACGTGGCGTTCGCGCTGCCCGAGGCCGCGAAGTAGCAGACGCAGGAGGAGCGGGATATATACTCGCGCCTCGATTCGGCCGCCTGAGATTGCTCCGGACGAAGGTGAGGGGGCCTGTATGAAGATCGCGCGAGTCACGCCGCGAGCCGTCGCCGAGCCCGGCGGTCGCCGCTACGTCGTGGTTCGGGTCGACACCGACGGCGGCGTCTCTGGCTACGCCGAGACCGACGCCGGGACCGTGCCCCAGGTTTCTGTCGATCGGCTCAAGCGCGAGCTCCAGGCGCTCGTTGGCATGAGACCGGACCACGCCGTGCGGATCGACGAGGACCTGCGGCGTTCGGGAGCCTCGCTCGCGTCACGCGCGGTCGCGAACGTGGCCTGCCTCGACGTTCTCGGCCAGCTGACGAAGGCGTCGGTCTACGAGATCCTGGGAGGTCCGACTCGCCACAAGGTCCGCGCCCTGGCCGTGCTCGCCCCGGCGTCCGAGGCGGAGCTGCGCGAGCAGGTCCTCGTCGCCAAGCGCGAGGGCCATCGCGCCTTCTCCGTGCCGCTGGCGATGCCCACCGGCATGGAACGGGGCCGCAAGTTCTACACGGGCGTTCGGGCCACGCTCGACGGCCTGCGTGCGGCCGCGGGCGAGGAGTGCGACTTCGTGCTCGACTGCGGCGGCCGGCCGTCTCCCGGCGAGGCCCGGTCGATCGCCGACCGCATGCAGGGCTTTCACCTGCTCTGGATGGACGAGCCCTGCGGCGAGCTGAGCGCGGCGGCCCAGGCCTCCATCGCCAAGGGCTCGAGCATACCCGTCGGCTACGGGCGCGACTTTACCGAGAACGCCCGCTTCCAGGACCTCCTGCGCGAAGATGGCATCGACGTGCTGCGCCCCGCTCTCTCGATCCACGGGCTCACGTCCGTTCGCAAGGCCGCGGCGATCGCCGAGGCCTACTACGTGGCGGTGGCGCCGTTCCACCGCGGGGGGCCGATCGGCGCCGCCGCCGGGACGCAGCTTTGCGCCGCGCTGCCGAACTCCTTCGTTCAAGAAACGCCTTTCTCGAGCAACGCTGCCGACCGACAGTTCCGCGCCGCGATCAGCGGTTGGGACGAGCAACCCGTGGACGGCTTCTACCCGCTGTCGGGCAGGCCCGGCCTGGGCCTGAGCGTCG
>CAZMRX010000093.1:0-958 GCA_964568755.1 uncultured Acidobacteriota bacterium
GCTGCTGCCGGCGACGACGGCGCTCGAGCACTACGACATCCACAAGGCGTACGGGCACCTCTACATCAGCCTGAGCCGTCCCGCGATCGCGCCCGAGGGCGAGGCGCTCCCGAACACGGAGCTGTTCCGCCGGCTCGCCGCGCGCATGGGGCTCGAGCACCCGTGCCTGCAGGAGTCGGACGAGCAGATGGCGCGCCAGGCGTTCCAGTGGGATCACCCGCACATGGCGGGGATCACCTTCGAGCGCCTCGAGCGCGAGACGTCGGTGCGCCTGAGCGTGCCGGATCCCTACCTGCCGTTCGCCGAGGGCGGCTTCCCGACGCCGTCGGGCCGCTGCGAGCTGGTCTCGGACAAGCTCGCGGCCGAAGGCATCGAGCCGCTGGCCGGCTACACGCCGCCGCGCGAGGGCCCGACCAGCTCCCCGGCGCTGGCCGAGCGCTTCCCGCTCGCGTTCATCTCGCCGCCCGCGCACCACTTCCTGAACTCGACCTTCTCGGCGCAGCCGGTGTTCGTGCGCCGCGAGGGCGAGCCCTGCCTCACGATCCACCCCGGCGACGCCGAGCGGCGCGGCATCTCGGATGGCGGCATGGTGCGGGTCTTCAACGACCGCGGCTCGTTCCTCGCGAAGGCGCGCGTGTCGGACGCGGCGCGGCCGGGCGTCGTCGTGGGCCTGTCGATCTGGTGGGCCAAGATGTGCCCCGGCGGCCGCAACGCCAACGCCGTGACCGGCCAGGAGCTCACGGACATGGGCGGCGGGGCGACGTTCTACGACGTGCTGGTGGACGTGGCGCCGGAAACGTCGTGATGGCCGGGCCTATCGACTCGGTTGGGGGGATGGAGATGGGGGGAAGAACGGCCGGGCTGGTGCTAGCGTTCTTTGAGATGGGGGGGGGGGGGGGGGGGGGGGGGGGGGGGGGGGGGGCCGGGGGGCGGGGGGGGGGGGGGGCGTGGGGGGGGG
>CAZMRX010000093.1:968-15888 GCA_964568755.1 uncultured Acidobacteriota bacterium
CCCCCCCCCCCCCCCCCCCCCCCCCCCCCCCCCCCCCCCCCCCCCCCCCACCCCGCCCCCCCCGCCGGGCGGGTGCTAGCGTTCTTTGAGATGGGGGGACTTTGTCCCCCCATACCCCCCTTGTTGCCTGTTCACTAGAAGGTCCGGTGCATTGGTAGGTGGGTTCATCGCAGCAACGGTCGTGAGCTTGTTGCAGTACCTGCGGGTGCGCGATCGGCGGTTACTGCTGTTGGCGGCGATGTTCGCGTGCCAGTCGCAGGCGCTGAGCCGCGAGTGGTACGACGTCTGGCGCGACGTGTTCCAGGCTGGCGTGTGCGCTTCCGGTCTGCTGCTGCTGCTGGCGCTCTCGCCGCGTCACGCTAGCCCGCGAAGGGGTTGACGACGCGCACGCCGCCGTAGTCGGTCCCGTGGTCGAGGTCTTCCGAGAGCACCGTGTCGCAGCCGAGGCTGCGCGCGGCTTCGACGACGCCGGCGTCCCAGTACGAGATCCCGAAGCGCACGGATGTCTGGATCGCCGCCCGCATCAGGGCCACGCCGTTCTCCTGCACCGGGAAGCGCAGGAACGCCTCCACGAGCGCCGCCGCCTGCTGGTGGGTGAGAGGATCGGCGCGCGTCCGGCGCGTGGCCTGGACGTAGAACTCCTGGAGCACCTGCACCGACAGCCCGAGATCCTGCGACTCGAGAATCGCCCGGGCCGCACCGGCCTTCGCGCGCTCGTCCTCGGCGGTGCTCAGGGCGTAGAGCAGGACGTTCGTGTCAACGAAGCGCACGGCGGTCGTGCGTCTCGTCGCGTCCCAGCCGGTCGCCGGCACGGAAGGCGCCGATCGAGGCGAGCACCTCGTCCTGGAGCCGCTTGCGTCGCTCGAAGTCCGTTTCCTCCTCGCCGAGCGAAACGAGGAAGTCGCGAACGAGCGCGCTCAGCGACGTGTCCCGCTCGGCTGCCCGGATCCGGGCCTCACGATAGACATCGTCTGGTAGTGAAACTGTGACGTTCTTCACAGTAACACTGTACAACGCAACTGTAGGATTGGTCAAGAGTTAGCGAACGATCCGGGTCAGCGCAGCAAGTCGGTCAGGATGGCCCGCAGGCCGAACCACGAGAAGAAGGCGTAGAACGCCACGCACAGCAGCAGGGCCGCCTCGCGCCAGAGCGCGGGCCGCACGGCCTTCGGCAGGAAGCGCCGGTTGACGCGGAAGATCTGGATCCCCGCGATCACGAGCACTAGCCCGGCCACGTTGGCGATCACCTTGAAGAGCTGGAACGGCGAGGCCGAGCGCAGCGCGACGACAGCCCAGACCGAGAACAGCAGCAGGATGCCGTAGTAGATCGCGCGGATGCCGAGGCCTTCGCGCAAGCGCGGGTGCGCCATGAAGACCGCGTCGGCGGTGGTCCGGACCAGGACGTCGGTGTTGCCGAGCTGGGTCTTGAACAGGATCCAGAAGCCGTTGAAGAGCGTGAGGAACCAGAAGCCCGGCCAGATCTTGGCGAGGTACTCCGCCTGGTAGGCGCCGGCGGCGAGGCCCTGGAGGTCGGTGCCCTGCGGGACCATGGCCGTCGCCATGTTGACGTTCAGGTACATCCCGACGAAGCAGAACAGGCCCCACACCCAGATCTGGTCGACGTGCACGTAGCGCAGCCACTCGCGCCAGCGGACCAGGTTGTCGCCGGAAGCGGGGAAGACCGTGCCGACGGGCGAGAGCGGGATCGCGTGGCCGCCGACGGCGCTCGGGATCGCGCCCACCCTGGCGCCCATGCCGAAGCCCTTGTCGCGGATCCAGTTGGTGACCGTGAGGTTGCCGAGGCCGCCGGACCCGGCCGTCGCCGCCAGCGCGCCGATCAGGCCCCAGTCGAGCGGATCGGGCAGGCCCGACAGGCTGAAGAATCCCGCGAAGGTGTGAGCCCAGTGCGCCGCGGGGACGAACAGGACGTTGACCACGAGCAGGAACACGAACACGACGCCGAGCATGATCCAGGCGAAGCGCTCGAGCATCCGCTCGATCGTGCCCCCGAACGAGAGGATCAGCACCACCGCGAGGATGAGCGCCGTGGCGATCCAGGCGTGGGTCGCCTGGTCGGAGGCGCCGGGCATGCGCCCGATCCAGGCCCCGAGCAGCGTCGCGGCCGCGCTGCCCGCGAGCGCGGGCCAGCCGAGCTGGAAGAAGCCGAGCACCGTGTAGAACGCGGCCCACGCTCGCGGGCCGGGCGAGAGGCGCATGATGCCCGCCAGGATCGGCTCGCCCGTGTAGAGCGTGTAGCGGATCGCCTCCAGGTTGAAGATCACCTGCAGCGCGATCGCGACGGTGGCGATCAGGAAGATCTGCGAGGAGTACTTGACCGCGGCGGCGGGGCCCACGAGCCACTCGCCGCCGCCGATCGAGGTGGCGGCCATGATTGCCCCCGGGCCGATCACCTTCAGCACGCCCTTGAAGGCGAAGCGCGGCGGCGCCTCGAGCTCGGCGACGTTCCACGCCGGCAGGTGGCCGTGGCTCGGGGGCAGCTCGGCGTTGCTCATGGGCCGGGAGCTTAGCCCGCCGCCGCGCTCCGGACAATCCGGCCTAGCGCGGCGACGACGTCGTGACCTGGGCGTCCGTCAGCGCCGCCTCGATGCGCTGGGGCGACGGCTTCTCGTAGCTCATCCGCTGGTCGGCGATGCGAATCGCCTGGCCCGCCTCGAGCGTGACGAGGGTGCTCACGTCGTGGCCGCCCACGACGCTGAAGACGAGGGCCCAGCGGCCCTCGGCCGGCCACTGACGCGCCACGCTGAAGACGCCCGCTTCCGCGCCGCGAGCGATCTCGAGCTCGAGCGTCCGGCGCTGTCCGGAGACGAGGCCTTCCGCGGTGCCGCGCAGCGAGAGGCTCGACGGCGTCCCGCAGCGGTAGGTGCGAACCACGATCGACTGGCCGTCGGCGCTCACCTGCGCGACGACCTGCTGGCCGCCCGCGAAGGCCTGGTGGGCGAGCCCGGCGAGTGCGAGAGCGGCGGCGGCGACGAGGGTCTTCTTCATGGCTTCCTCCCGAGCCCGCGCGGAGGCGGGCGCTACGGGAGGAGACGCTGCGTGCGGCCGCCGCGTTAGCGGAAGCGCGGCGCCCGCGAGCGGGCAGGGCCGCGGGGTACAATCCGCCCCGCACGCCGATATGAAGATCACCGCCGTCCGAGCCACCCCCGTCACCGTCCCGCTCAAGGCGCCGCTGCGCCACGCCAACGGCTGCCACTGGGGCCGCTTCGTCCGCACCATCGTGGAGGTCGAGACTGACGCGGGCCTCGTCGGCCTCGGCGAGATGGGCGGCGGCGGCGAGAGCGCTGTCGCCGCGTTCAAGGCGCTGGAGGCGTACCTGCTGGGCCACGATCCCGCGCGGCTCGAGGAGATGCGCTTCCGCATCGCCAACCCGACCGCCTCGCTCTACAACAACCGCACGCAGCTCGTCGCGGCGCTCGAGTTCGCCTGCCTCGACCTGATGGGCCAGGAGTGGGGCGTGCCGGTGAGCGAGATCCTCGGCGGCCGCCTGCGCGACCGCGTGCCGTTCGCGTCCTACCTCTTCTTCCGCTACGCGAGCCCGAGGGACGGCACGGGCGAGGTCCGGACCGCCGACCAGCTCGTGGCCGAGGCCCGGGCGCTGAAGCAGGCCCACGGCTTCACCAGCCACAAGCTGAAGGGCGGTGTCTTCCCGCCCGAGTACGAGCTCGAGTGCTACCGCGCCGTCGCGGCCGCGCTGCCGGGGGACCGCTTCCGCTTCGACCCGAACGGCGTCTGGTCCACCGAGCAGGCCATCTGGTTCGGGCAGGCGATCGAGGACCTGAAGAACGACTACCTCGAGGACCCGGTGTACGGCCTCCACGGCATGCGGCGCGTGCGCGAGAAGGTGCGCATGCCGCTCGCGACCAACACCGTCGTGGTGGGCTTCGAGCAGCTCGCGGCGAACGTGCTCGACACCGCGGTCGACGTGATCCTGCTCGACACGACCTTCTGGGGCGGGATCCGGCCGTGCGTGAAGGCCGCGGGGATCTGCGAGACGTTCCAGCTGGGCGTGGCGGTGCACTCCTCGGGCGAGCTTGGCATCCAGCTCGCCAGCATGCTCCACATGGGCGCCGTGATCCCGAACCTGAGCTTCGCGGCCGACGCGCACTATCACCACCTCGTGGACGACGTGATCGTGGGAGGACCCCTGCCGTACTCGGGGGGCTCGATCGCGGTGCCCACCGGGCCCGGGCTCGGTGTCCGCCTCGACCGCGAGAAGCTCGGGCGCTACCACGAGGAGTTCAAGCGGCTCGGCGGCTACCCGTACGACCAGGACCCGCTCCGGCCCGGCTGGGCTCCGCTCGTCCCGAACGACCGCTTCGCCGACCCCGCGGACGGCCGCGTGCCGAAGGTGCCGGTTTGAGCACAGACCGCTTCGACCTGCGCGGGAAGGTCGCCGTCGTCACCGGGGGCTACGGCGTCCTCGGTGGCAGCCTCGCCGACGCCCTCGCGGCGGCCGGGGCGAAGGTGGCGATCCTCGGCCGGAATCGCGACGCCGCCGAGCGCAAGGCCGAGTCGCTGCGCGGCGCCGGGGGCGAGGCGATGGCGCTCGTGGCGAGCGCGCTCGACGAGGACGAGCTGCGGCGCGCGCGCGCGGAGGTGGTCGCGGCTTGGGGCGGCCTCGACATCCTGGTGAATGCCGCCGGCGGCAACGTGGCGCGGGCCCGCACCGACAACGCGCCCCCTTTCGCCATGCCGCTCGCCGCTTTCGACGAGGTCCTGCGCCTCAACCTGCACGGTACCGTGTACCCGACGCTGGTGTTCGGCGAGGCGATGGCCGAGCGCAAGAAGGGCAGCGTCGTCAACATCTCGTCGATGGCGGCGCTGCGGCCGCTCAAGGGCACGGCCGGGTACTCGGCGGCCAAGGCCGGCGTCGACAGCTTCACGCGCTGGCTGGCCGTGGAGCTCGCGCGCCACTGCGGTCCCGGCCTGCGCGTGAACGCGATCGCACCCGGCTTCTTCGTGACCACGCAGAACCGCATCGTGCTGGTCAACGAGGACGGCACGCCGACCGAGCGCGGCCGCGCGATCCTGGCGCGCACGCCGATGGGCCGCTTCGGCTCGCCCGAGGAGCTGCAGGGCGCGCTCTTGTGGCTGTGCAGCGACGCGGCCTCGTTCGTCACCGGCGTCGTGATCCCGGTCGACGGCGGCTTCAGCGCCGACGGCGGCATCTGAAGGCGGGGTCCGAGATGAAGCGAGAGCCGAAGGGCCGACTGATCTACGCCGCGTCCGAGACCGACGCGGACATCCTGTATCCGACGGGCTTCTTCGCCCCCGACCCGTTCCTGTTCATCCAGAAGGGCCGCACCCGCATCCTGGTGATGAGCGACCTCGAGATGGACCGGGCGCGCGCGCAGGCCACGGTCGAGCGCGTGCTGTCGTGGTCGAAGATCGCCGCGCCGCTCGAGAAGGCCGGCAGGCGGGCGCCGGCGGCCGACGTGATCGCGCTCGCGCTGAAGCAGCTCGGGCTCCGGCGCGTCTCGGTCCCGCGGAGCTTCCCGCTCGGCCTCGCGCAGGAGCTCGGCCGCCGCGGCATTCGCCTCGACCTGGGGCCGGAGCCGTTCTGGCCGGAGCGCGAGATCAAGCAGCCGCGCGAGGTGCGCGCGATCGAGGCCTCGCTGCGGGCCGCGGAGGCGGGCCTGCTGGCCGGGATCGAGGCGCTCAAGGCCTGCCGGATCCGCGGCGGCTTCCTGGTGCGCGACGGGCGCAAGTTCACGGCCGAGGACCTGCGCTCGGCCGTCAACACGCGCATGATGGCCGACGGCTTCGTGCCGGCGCACACGATCTGCGCGCCCGGCGACCAGGCGGTCGACCCGCACGAGGGCGGCCACGGCCCGATCCGCGCGAACCAGCCCGTGGTGATGGACATCTTCCCGCGCTCCGAGGCCACCGGCTACTTCGGCGACTTGACGCGCACCGTCGTGCGCGGCAAGGCGAGCTTCGCGCTCCACGAGCTGTACGCGATCGTCCACGAGGGCGTGCGGCTCGGCCACCGGATGCTGAAGAGCGGCGTCGAGGGCATGGAGATCCACCACGCCATCCAGGGCCTGTTCGAGCGGCAGGGGTACGAGACGGGCGTGAAGGACGGCCGGATGCAGGGCTTCTTCCACGGCACCGGGCACGGGCTCGGGCTGCAGATCCACGAGGCCCCGTCGATCGGGAAGCGGCCTTGCGTGATGCGGGCGGGGCACGTGGTCACGGTGGAGCCGGGGCTCTACTACCTCGGGCTCGGCGGCGTGCGGATCGAGGACGTGGCGCTCGTGACGCAGGCGGGATCGCGCTGCCTCACGCGGGTTCCGAAGCAGCTCGAGATCTGAGGAGGCCTTCGTGGCCGACGGCAGCGACCCGGTCCTCGCCACGGCTCGCTTCGCGCTCTTCGCGCTCTTGACCATCGTCGGGCCCGGGGTTTCGCTGCAGCGGCTCGTCCGCGTCCGCATCGACCCCGCGCTGGTCGTGCCGGCGGGACTGCTGTTCTGCGGCGGCGCCTACTGGCTGAGCCTGGTCGCCTCGTGGGCGCCGCTTCTCCCCTTGCTCGTGGCGCTCGCCTGGCTCCCGCTCCTGAAGCCCGGGCTTCGTCTCGCCGAGCACCGGCCCAGCCTGCGCGGCGCGCTGCCGGCGATCGCCGTGCTGGTGGCGGTGCTCGCGGCGACGCAGTACCGCACGAACCGGGTCGACGCGGAGGGCGCGTTCCGGCTCGACGTGGGCGAGCACGTGGACACGGCCGTTCACGTGGGCGTGACGTGGGAGCTCGTCGCGGGCTACCCGCCGCAGGTGCCCGGCCTGGCGGGAGTCCCGATGCACTACCACGTCGGCAGCCACCTGGTGCGGGCGGCGGCCGCGCGCTGGGCGGGCCTGCATCCCTACGACGGCCTGTCGCGCTTCGACGTGACGCTGTGGGGCTTCGCACTGATCCTGGCGCTGCGGGCCGCGGCGCACGCCCTCCGCCTCGGCGATGCCGCGGTGCGCCTCGCCGGCTTCCTCCCGCTCGCGGCCGACCTGTCGTTCGTGCCGGGGTTGCTGCTCGGCTCCCCGAACGCTGCGATGAAGCTCGGCGGCAACTTCGTCGAGGCGATGCTGTTCGCCAACTCCATCTCGCCCGCGATGAGCGCGGTGCTCGCCGCGCTCGTGGCGCTCGACCGGGCCGAGCGCGGCGAGGGCCGTGGCTACACAGTGCTGGCGGGCGCGCTCGGCGCCGGCGCCTGCTTCCTGAAGGCCTTCACGGGCGCACAGCTCCTCCTCGCGCTCGGGCTCGCCTGGCTGGTGCGGCGCAGACGGCGCGCGCTCCTCGTCGTGGCGGCGCCGGTTGCGGCGGCCGTCGCCTTCCTGGCGCTCGCCTCGCTGGCCCCCGCGGGAACCGATGGAGTGAGGGTGGCGTTCCTGCCCTTCGCCCCCACGAACCCGGCGCGCGTCGCATTCGGCCTCGCTCCCGTCGCCGGCCTCGCTCTCGTGGCGTCGGGGCTCGCCTGGCTCGTGCTCTCGCTCGGCCTGCGCGCCGCCGGAGCGTGGCCGGCGCTCGTCGCCGTGCGCGAGGGCGGCTGGGCGGCGTCGGCGCTCGGGGCGCTCGCGCTCAGCGGCTGGCCGATCGCGCTCTTCGTCAGCATCAGCGCGGATCCCGACTACGACGAGAGCTTCTACTTCCTGCAGGCGAGCGGCCTCGCGCTGCTGCTGCTGGCCCTGCCCGTGCTCGCCGCGTGCGCGCGCGGCTCGCGCGCGCGCCTGGCGCTGCTCCTGCTGCTGGCGCTACCCGCGACGCTCGAGCTGCTGGCCCGGCGCGCCGCGCTCGAGCCGGCGCGCCTCGGCGCGCCCGTCGTGCGCGCGATGACGGCGCTCCGCGCGGCGAGCTGTCCGGGCGACGTGGTGCTGACCCGGCCCGGGGTCCTGCACGTGCCGCCGGTGGTGGTGCTGGCGGGGCGGCGCGTGCCGCTCGCGAGCTTCATTCCCTACTGGCGCCAGTTCACGACGCCCGAGACGGTCGCGCGGCGCGAGGAGGCGGTGCTGTCCTTCTTTCGCTCGCGAGACGCAGCCGCGGCGCTCGAGGCGGCGCGGGGCACAGGCGCGCGCTTCGTGCATTTCGCCGGCGCCCCGGCCGGCCCGCGAGAGTCCGATACCGGGCCCGCCGCCGCCGGACGCCCCCGCGGCGTGCGCGAGGTCCTGCTGGAGGCGGGGGCGCTCGTTCCCGTGCACGTGGAGCCGCGCGCCGCGGTCTATCGCTTCGCCTCGGCTCCGCCCGCGACCGGCTGCCGCTGAGCCGCGGCGACCGGCGAGCGCGTCAGCCCCTTCTCCGCCAGGAAGCCGAGCGCCGCCTCCCAGCAGCCGGGCGCGTGCCCGTGGCAAACGGTGACCGCACCGGTCCATAATCCCCCAGCTTCGCGGGAACGAACAGTGGACTTCGTGCTCAAGCGCAAAGGCGGCGTGCCGCTCCACGACCAGCTGCTGGCGCAGCTCGAGCTGCGCATCCTGACGGGCGTGCTCGCGCCCGGGCAGCGGCTGCCCTCGGTGCGCGCGCTCGCGCGGCGGCTCGGCCTGCACGCGAACACGGTCTCGTCGGCCTACCGCGCGCTCGAGACCGCCGGCCACGTCGAGCTGCGGCGCGGGGCCGGCGTCTACGTGCGAGCCGGATCGCCCGCGGCGCTCGAGGACGCGCGCGGGCTCGACGAGCTGATCCGCCTCGCGCTGAGCGCCGCCTTCCGCAAGGGCCACTCGGGGGCCGAGATCCGCGCCGCGGTCGAGCGCTGGCTGCTCGCGGCGCCGCCCGAGCGCGTGGTCATCGTCGACCCGCGCCGCGAGACGCTCGAGCTGGTGGCGCACGAGATCACGAGCGCGCTCGGCGTTCCCGCCTCCGGCTGCACGCTCGAGGAGCTCGAGCACGAGCCCGGCCTCGCCTCGGGCGCGCTGCTCGTCGCGCTGCCCTACCACGCCGCCAAGGTGGCGCGCGCCGCGCCGGGCGTCCCGGTCGAGACGGTCCGCGTCGAGGGCTCGCAGGAGGACCAGAAGGCGGTGCTGGCGCTGCCGGCCGGCGGGACCGTGCTGCTCGTCTCCGGGTCGCCGATCGTGCTGCAGATCGGGCAGGCGATCATCTCCGGCCTGCGCGGCGACGAGCTGCTGGTCGAGGCCCGGCCGGCCTCGCGGCGCGCGGAGTGGCGGCGGCTGCTGCCCGCCGCCGACCTCGTCCTCGCGGATGCGCTCTGCGCGGGCGTCGTGCGCGAGGCGCGGCCGCGCCGGCTGCGGGAGCTCCGGCTCCTGGGAGACGCAGACCTCGCTCGCGTGCGCAAGTCGCTCAACCGGGCCGAGCCCGCAGCTTGAGAAAGGACGGCCTGTGACGCTCGGCGCGGCCGTGCTGCTGCTGGCCTCGGCCCCGGCCTTCTCGCCCCAGGCGCTGTGGGACGCGTGGCCCGCGCGGCGCCTCGTCGCGACCGCCGCCCCGTGCCTGGGCCACGCCGAGCTCGCGAGCGCGCTGCGGGCGCTCGCGCTGCGTCACCCGCAGGCCCTGGCGCTCGAGTCCGTCGGGCGCTCCGTCGAGGGGCGTGAGATCCAGCTGGCGACGCTCGGCCGCGGGCCGCGGCGCGTGATGCTGTGGTCGCAGATGCACGGCGACGAGCCCTCGGCGACCCCCGCGCTCGTGGACCTGGTCGCGACGCTGCTCGCGGTCGACGCGCCCGAGCACCGGCTGATCCTGGAGCGGCTCCAGCTGCTGGTGGTGCCGATGCTCAACCCCGACGGCGCCTCGCGCTACGCGCGCCGCAACTCCCAGGCGATCGACATCAACCGCGACGCGCTGCAGCTGTCGACTCCCGAGGGGCGCCTGCTGAAGAGCCTGCGCGAGCGCTTCCAGCCCGAGCTCGGCTTCAACCTGCACGACCAGAACCGGCGCACCACCGTCGGCGACACCGGCGTCCTCGCCAGCATCGCGCTGCTCGCCGTGTCGGGCGACGAGCGAGGCACGCTCACGCCCGGACGCGCGCGCGCCAAGCGCGTGTGCTCGAGGATCGCCCGCGTGCTCGCGCCGTTCGCGCCCGGCGGGATCGCGCGATACGACGAGGACTGGAACCCGCGCGCCTTCGGCGACAACCTGACGGCCTGGGGCACGCCAGTCGTGCTGATCGAGAGCGGCGCCGTACCGGCGGGCGGCAGCTACGCCGAGCTGACCCGGCTCAACTACGTGGCGCTGCTCGCGGCGCTCCACGCTCTCGCGCAGGACGACCTGGCAGGCGAGACCCCGGCGCTCTACGAGGGGCTCGCGCGCAACACCGACGGCCGCTACGTCGACCGGGTCCTGGAGGGCGGCCGGATCCTGCAGCCGCCAGGCGCCGAGCCCTACCGCGCCGACGTGGCCTTCGACCTGCTCGACGAGGACCCGCTGCTCGCGTCGTGCCCCGCTCCCGGCCCTCCCGGGCCGTCGCGCATCCGCGAGCTGGGCGACGGGCGGCTGCTCGTGGCCGGGCAGAGGCGCGCAGCGGCGGGCCTGCTGCTGGTTCCAGCGTTCGCCGCGTCCGTGCGCGGACTGGCGGCGCGCGAGTGGCTGTCGGCCGAGTCGCTCGACGGCGTGAGCCGCCTCGGCGTCGCGCGCGTACGCTGGCACGTGGATCCCGCGGACCGCGAAGCCGCGCGCCAGCTCGCCGAGCGCTTGCAGGCGGGCGGCCGCGCCGTCGTCGAGGTCGCGGAGGCCGGGGCGCCCGAGCACGCGCTCGTGATCCCGGGACCGCCCCTGGCGGCGGCGCAGCCCGTGACGCTCGCGTCCGCGCTGCAGGCGTTGACGCACGGCGCGTGGCGCGAGGCGGCGCCGGGCGCGTCCTCGCTCTCCGAGCGCCTCGGCGCCCTCGTCGGAGCCGCGCCCGGCGCGGGACCGCTGCTGCGCCCCGAAGCGCGGGCGTCGCTCGTCGGCCTGCGTCCGCTGCGCGGCGAGAGCACGGACGCCGCGTCGCTCGCGATCGAGGCCGTGTACCTCGACGGGCGCGAGGCCGGCGGAGGCCGCTAGCCCTTGGCTCTCTTCACCGACCCGCAGGTCCCGAAGCTCGGCCCGAACGTGCAGCGCGCCCACGGCGCGTTCGCGGCGGCGCTCGGCCGCTTCCTGATGCGAATCACCGGCTGGCGCTTCGAGGGAGCGGTGCCCGACGTGCGCAAGATGGTCCTGATCGTGGCGCCGCACACCTCGAACTGGGACTTTCCGGTCGGGCTGATGGCCAAGCTCGCGCTGCGGCTGGGCGGGACCTTCATCGGCAAGCACACGCTGTTCCGCTGGCCCTTCGGCATCTTCATGCGCGCGATCGGCGGCATCCCGGTGGACCGCAAGGCGGCCGCGGGCTTCGCGAGCGAGGTCGGCCGCGTGCTGCGCGACGCCGACCAGATGACGGTGGTGCTGGCGCCGGAGGGAACGCGGCGGCGCATCCCGCAGTGGAAGTCGGGCTTCTACCGGATCGCCGTCGAGGCGGGAGCGCCGATCCTGCCCGTCGGCTTCGACTACTCGCGCAAGGTCGTGTTCTTCGCGCCGCTGTTTCACCCGACCGGCGACTACGAGAAGGACCTGCAGCAGCTGCGCTCCCACTACCGCGCCGAGATGGGAAAGAAGCCCGAGAACTACGCCTAGCTTTCGTCCGGCCGCTCCCCTCGACGCTCGTGTCTCATGCTACGCGGGCGAGTCGCCGATCGTCTCCTCCAGCATCCGCAGCACGCGTGCGCCGGCCGCCTTCTGGTAGGGCCGGGCATAGAAGTCGTCGAGCGGCAGCGGCGGGTGGATCTTCAGCGAGCACTGCTTGAAGAGCTTGCCCGGCACCTGCTTGTGCAGCAGCAGCTCGCGGAAGCCTTCGACGCGAAGAGGCAGCGCGACCGATCTCGTGTTGTGCAGCAGCCGCGTCACGCCGGAGCGCAGCGGCGCCCCCTTCTTCGTGGTCCCGGCGGGGAAGTGCAGCAGCCAGCCGTCGTGGATCGCCTCCTCGACCCGCGCCACGCCCTCGAGGTCGACCGCGCGCCGCACGTCCTCGCCTCCCTCGCGGAAGCTGCGCCGGAAGGTCACGCCGCCCGCGAGCGTCATCAGCTTGGTGAGCAGGTTCTTCTTCATCGTCTCCTCGGCGGCGGAGAAGCGCACGACCGGGTTCTCGAGCGGAAACTGGTGCCTGACGTAGACGAGGTCGAAGAACGCGAGCGCCTCCAGGAAGTAGGTCTGGTGGTTGGCGAGGAACACCACGTTCTTGCGCGGCAGCCCGTGCAGCACCTCGTCGCCCTCGACGTGGACGTCGTTGAGGATCGACAGGTAGGGAACCGTGAAGCCGACGCCGAAGCCCGCGAGCAGCCCGCGTCGCAGCCAGCGGCCCAGGAAGGTGCGGGCCACCACGGTCTCGGCGAGGGCCGGTCCGCCCGGCGACGGATTCTCGTCCGCGTGCGCGTCTCGCGATCCGGCTCGGGTCAACAGGCCTCCTGACGCGTCCCGCCCGGAATCATATACTCGGCACCCCACCCCGACCGGAGGAACCGATGCGCCGAGCCGTGTCCGCCGCTGCCCTGATCCTGACCCTCGCCGCTCTCGCCATACCCGCCCGGGCCGAGGACGCCGCCCGACTGCGCTTCGAGGTGCGCTACCCGCAGTCGCTCGCGCAGGGGCCGCTGGACGGCCGCCTGCTGCTGCTGCTCTCGACCGACGCCTCCGCCGAGCCCCGCTTCCAGGTTCGCGACATCAACGTGCCGGCGAGCCAGCAGGTGTTCGGGATCGACGTCGTCTCCTGGAAGCCTGGCGAGGCGGCGGTGATCGACGGCCGCGTGCTCGGCTTTCCAGCCGAAAGCCTGGCCGCCGTCAAGCCTGGCCGCTACCGGGTGCAGGCCCTGCTGCACCGCTACGAAACCTTCCGCCGCGCCGACGGCCACGTCGTCAAGCTGCCGATGGACCGCGGCGAAGGGCAGCAGTGGAACCGTGCGCCCGGCAACCTGCTCTCCGCCCCGCGCGAGATCGAGGTCGATCCCTCGCGCGACGCGGTGCTCACGGTCGAGCTCGACCAGGCGATCCCGGAGATCAAGCCGCCGGCCGACACGCGCTACGTGAAGCACATCCGCATCCAGAGCGAGCGGCTCACCAAGTTCTGGGGCCGGCCCATGCACCTGGGCGCTGTGGTGCTGGTGCCACACGGCTTCGACGAGCATCCCGAGGCCCGCTTCCCGCTCGCGGTTTTCCACGGGCACTTCCCGTACACCTTCTCCGGCTTCCGGGAGCAGCCGCCCGACCCCAACCTGCCCTGCGAGTACTCGGACCGCTTCAAGCTCGACTGCTACAACCGGATCCAGGACCAGCTCGCCCACGAGCTCTACCAGGACTGGACCTCGCCCGGCTTCCCGCGCTTCCTGGTGGTGGAGATCCAGCACGCGAATCCCTACTACGACGACTCCTACGCGGTGAACTCGCAGAACATCGGCCCCTACGGCGACGCGATCCAGTACGAGCTCGTCCCCGAGATCGAGCGCCGCTTCCGCGGCATCGGGCAGGGCTGGGCGCGGTTCATGTACGGCGGCTCGACGGGCGGCTGGGAGGCGCTCGCGGTCCAGGTGCTCTACCCGGACGAGTGGAACGGCGCCTGGGCGTCGTGCCCCGACCCGATCGACTTCCGCGCCTACCTGACGACGAACATCTACGAGGACCAAAACGCCTACTGGGCCGAGGGGCCCTTCGGGCGCGTGGCGCGGCCCGGCCACCGCAACTGGCTCGGCCACGTCTCGGCCACGATCCGCGACTCGAACCGCGCCGAGCTGGTGCTCGGGACGAAGGGCCGCTCGGGCGGGCAGTTCGACGTCTGGGAGGCGGTCTACTCGCCGGTGGGGGAGGACGGCTACCCGAAGCGGATCTGGGATCGCACGACCGGGGTGATCGACAAGCAGGTGGCGGCGCACTGGAAGGAGAACTACGACCTCGGCCACATCCTGCGCCGCGACTGGTCGAAGGGCCTTGGGAAGAAGCTGGAGGGGAAGATCAGCCTCTACTGCGGCGACATGGACAACTACTACCTGAACAACGCCGTGTACCTGGTCGAGGACTTCCTGAAGGGCACGACCAACCCGCCCTACGGCGGTGAGGTGGCCTACGGCGACCGCGCCGAGCACTGCTGGAACGGCGACCCGACCCGCCCCAACGCCTACTCGCGCCTGCGCTACGTCCAGATGCACGCCCCGAAGATGCTGAAGCGGATCGAGGCGAGCGCCCCCCCGGGCGCCGACACGAAGAGCTGGCGCTACTGAGGCGTCCCGTGGCGGCCGCCGCGACGCAGCACCGACAGACCTTCCGCGTTCACTCGTACGACACCGACCCCGCCGGCCGGCTGGCGCCGGGCGCCCTCTGTGCGTACCTGCAGGAGGCGGCGGGCCGTCACGCCCACGCGCTCGGCGTGGGGATGGAGGGCTTGCTCGCGGAAGGCCGCGCCTGGATGCTGCATCGGATCCGCGTGGAAGTCGGCGCCTGGCCTGCGGCGCAAGACGAGATCGCCGTCCTGACCTGGCCCACGCGCTTCAGCGGTGCCGTGGCCGAGCGCGCATTCCGGGTGACGGACGCGTCGGGAGCCGAGCTGGCGCGGGGCCTGAGCCGGTGGGCGGTCGTCGACCTGCGCGCGCGCAAGGCGGTCCGGCTGACGGAGGAGATCCGAGGATTGCCGATCGGAGAAGCGCCCGGCGTCGAGCTCGGTCCTACGCCCGAGCTGCCAGCGGATGCGCCAATGCTGGGCGAGGCGCGGCTCTCGGTCGGCCGCGCGGACCTCGACGTCGTCGGCCACGCCAACAACTCCCGCTACGTCGAGTGGGCGCTCGAGGCCGTCCCTGACGAATGGATGGAAGCTCACGCGCTCCGCAGCTTCGAGATCGCCTTCCGCCGGGAAGCTCGCCGCGGGGACGTGATCCTCGCCCGCAGCGCGCGACTGGGCGAGCTGCGGCTGGG
>CAZMRX010000094.1:0-15557 GCA_964568755.1 uncultured Acidobacteriota bacterium
AGCGGCCCGGGCCGGCCTGCTACTGCGGCAAGTCCGGCTGCATCGCAACCTTCCTGTCCGGCCCGGGGCTCGCGCGGGACTACCGGGATGCCACGGGCCAGGTGCTCGAGCCTCCCGAGATCGCGCACAGGGCCGAGCGCGGCGAGGCGGCCGCGGCTGCGGCCCTCGCCCGCTACGAGGACCGCATGGCGCGCGCGCTCGCAGTGGTGCTGAACCTGCTCGACCCCGACGTGATCGTGCTCGGCGGAGGCTTGTCGCGAGTGGCGCGGCTGTACGAGAACGTGCCGCGCCTGCTGCCGGCCTGGGCCTTCTCCGACCGCGTCGATACCCCGCTGCGCCCGCCGCGGCACGGCGACGCGAGCGGCGTGCGGGGCGCGGCCTGGCTGTGGGGCGGCACGCTGGAGTAGGCGCTCCCGCTCAATCCTCCAGCAGCGACGCGCCGAAGGGGGGCTTGCCCGCGAGCGAGGCGTGGAACGCGTGCGCGAGCAACGCGGTGAACACCACGAGGGTCGGCAGCGCATAGGGCGCGTACCAGGCGGAGAGCTCGAGCGTGAACAGGGCCTCGAAGGTGGTGAACATGAAGAAGAAGGCCGTCGCGAACGCGAGCAGGCCAAAGTGCGTGAGGAGCATGTAGAGCACGAGCGCCCGGAAGCCGCCGTAGATCCACTCGAGGGCGGGCTCGCCGGCCCGGATCGGCGCGGCGAGCAGCACGCACCACAGCAGGGCGGCGAGCCACTGCTTGCGGACCACCACGCGCAGCAACACCAGGATGAAGAGGAACACGAGCGCGTAGAGCACGCTGCTGAAGAGGTTGACGAACAAGCGGAAGCCGGCGGCGTGGCGCACGCCGGTGAGCGTCGCGCCGTAGGCGAAGATGTCCGGGATCGACGAGGGCCGCCCTTGCCACTCCGGCGCGAGCCAGAACAGGCGGAAGCCCGCGGCGAGCACCAGGCCCGCCACCGCCCCGAGCAGCACGTCGCGGCCGACCAGCGGGTCGTGCACGCCGCCCTCGAGCAGGCGCTTCCACGAGATCAGCACGTGGGGCCAGCGCCGGCGCGCGTAGGGCTCGAGCGCCATGTACAGCACCCACACCACGAGCGCCCAGAACGAGGGATAGGCCAGCACCTTGATCAGGATCCACAGCTCCTGGGCCCCGGCGACGTGGTCGGCGCGAAACAGGCGGGCGGCGGCGTAGGCGAGAAACACGACGAGCGCCACACGGAAGGCGCCGCTGCGGTCGCCGCGGCCCAGCCGCATGTTGCGCCGCGCCAGGAGCACTCCGCCGACCGGCATTGCCAGCGCGAGGATCGCGACGCCGACGGAGGACACCGGCGCTCGCGAGACGGGCTCGCGGGCCTCGCGCCGCCGGCTCTCCGCCCTCCACGGCGGCAGGACCTCGAACCATACCGGCCGGCCATGGTAGGCGGCCGCTTCGATGCGGACGGGGACCCCACCCTCGCCCGGATAGGCGCCTTCCCACGCCGCCTTGCGGTCGGAGTCGACCGGCGACGCCCACTGCGAGGGCGTCGGTCGCAGCGAGGCCGGGTCGATCTCGGCCTCTTGGAACAGGCGCGACCAGTCGGGCTCCGGCCACGGCCCGGGCGCAGCCTCGAATGGCGGCGGAACCGCCACGTAGCCGAGCAGCCGCCCGTGCGGATCGACGTGCACCTCGACCATGCCGGGAACGTCGAGAGGCGGGTCGGCCCGGGTCACGGCTGCGTCGCGGTTCACGGCGATGAGCTTGCGCGGGCTCTGCCGGTAGTAGAAGTAGGCGGCTCCGGGCCGGGCCGTGCGCATCCTGTCCCAGCGGTCGATCGAAGGGTCGTTGTGCGCGACGTGATCCAGGTACGCCATGTCCCACTCGAAGGAGAAGGCCCGGTCCGCGGGCTCCGCGAGGTGCCCCAGCCGCGTCACGATCTCCTTCGCGCGCTCCGCCAGCAGGGCGGGCGGCTTGGGGAGGGAGGTCTTGCCGAGAATCGAGGTGCGGTCGGCCAGGTGGGCGCACAGCACGAGCGCGCCGACGGCCGCCAGCAGCAGGGCCCAGGCCGCGGCCGGCGCGAGGTCGCCGACCGTGCCCGCCGCGGCCACCATCTCCGGCGAGGGCGTCTCGCCGGCCGCGAGCGCGGCTGCGAGCGGGTCGCCGCCGCCGGGGAGCATGGCGAGCAGGGCGCGCGCCGATGCGGGCCGGGCCGCCGGCTCTTCCTCGAGGCAGTGCAGGATCGCCCGCTCGACCGCGGGCGGGAGCAGCTGGGTCGCGCTGGCGAGCCTCGGCTTCTTCGGCTGTCCGTGCAGGCTCAGCAGCTCGTCGAGCGACGCGGCGTCGAAGAAGCGGCGGCCCGTGAACATCTCGTACAGCACGAGCCCGAGCGCGTACACGTCGCTGCGCGCGGTGGTCTCGCGGCCGGCGAGCTGCTCGGGAGACATGTAGGCCGGCGTGCCGGCGATCGCGAACGCGCCCGCCCCCTCGACCCCGATGGCCAGGCCGAAGTCCGTGATGCGCGCCCGGCCGCGGCCGTCGACCATGACGTTGGCCGGCTTGAGGTCCCGGTGCACCGCCCCCTTGTCGTGGACGGCGGCGAGCCCGGCGGCGAGATCGCGCGCGAGGTCGAGCGCCTTGTCGGCCGGGAGCCGCCCGATCCGCGACAGCAGCGAGGCGAGGTCCTCGCCGTCCACGTACTCCATGGCGAGAAAGGTGTGGCCGTCGACCTCGACCACGTCGTAGAGGCTGCAGACGTTGGGGTGGGCGACCTGGCGGCCGATCCGCACCTCGGCGTAGAGCCGCTCGAGCAGCTGCGGCGACAGCGCTCCGCGCACGAACTTGAGCGCTACCGGGTGCCCGAGCTTCGTGTCGTCCGCCCGGTAGACCTCGCCCATGCCGCCGCGGCCCAGCAGGGCGACGACGCGGTAGCGGCCGGCGAGCATCGTGCCGGGAGTGAAGCCGGTCTGGACTGGCGGCGGCGGGGCGTCCGCGCCGGGCCGGCTCGCGGTCCAGTCGCTGAGCGGGCCCCCCGGGTCGCCGCCCGGCGGTAGGCTGACCATGGTGTTTGCGAGGGATCTTACCGCAGCCACTGCGGCCGGAGGGCCGGGCTTACAATCCCGCATGCCGTATCGCACCCTCGACTCCGTCCAGATCGAGCGCACGATCGAGCAGCTGACGCGGCGAGTCGAGCAGCGCTTTCCCGGATCGGGGCTCGCCGCGGTGGTGCTCGAGCTCGAGCAGGTCGCCGAGCGCGCCTCCGCGACGGTCGCCTGGATCGGCCGCCCGATCGTGTGGCTGCGCGTGGTGATCGCGCTGCTCGGGCTGCTGATGCTGGCGGGGCTCGGCATGAGCCTCGGCTCGCTGCAGGTCCGGGTCGGCACGCCCACGCTGCCCGAGCTGGTGCAGGGCATCGAGGCCGCGATCAACGACGTGGTCTACGTGGCGGTCGCGGTCTTCTTCCTCGTCACGATCGAGACGCGCGTGAAGCGCCGCCGCGCCTTGACCGCGATCCACGAGCTGCGCGCGATCGCGCACGTGATCGACATGCACCAGCTGACGAAGGACCCGGAGTGGGTGCTCGCACGCGGCAGCGAGACCGGGATCCTCGCCCGGCGCACGATGACGCTGTTCGAGCTGTCACGCTACCTCGACTACTGCTCGGAGGCGCTTTCGCTCACCGGCAAGGTCGCGGCTCTCTACGTCCAGCGCTTCGACGACGCCGTGGCGCTGCAGGCCGTGAACGAAGTCGAGGAGCTGACGACCGGCTTGTCGCGCAAGATCTGGCAGAAGCTGACGGTGCTCTACGCGATCCCGCCGGGCGAGCCGGCCGCGGCGTCCGCCGGCCGCCCGGACACGGCTGCATCGGCCCTTCCCCCCGCTGCGGCCGCGCCGCCTGCGTCGGCACTGACCGGGTCTGCCCCGATCGCGTCGCCCCCGCCCACGACAGCCGCTCCCGGACGGTCCTGAGCCGGGCGCTGGAGGAAGCGCTTCTCGGCCCACAGGAAATAGGGGATCGAGAACGCGGACAGTCCCGCCGCCACACCGAAGGCGGGGCCGAAGCCGATGCGCCCCGCCATCGCACCGACGCCGATCGAGCCCGTGCCGACGCCGGTGTCGAAGGCCGCCAGGATCCCGCCGAAGGCCGCTCCGCGCCGCGCGGGGTCGACGAACTTCATCACGTGGCTGACGAAGGCCGGGTACTGGTTGCCGAAGCCGAGGCCGAAGACCGCCGCAGCGACCACGAGCTCGGTGCGCGTGCGGGCGAGCGCCGTGAGCGCGAGGCCCACGGTCACGAGCCCGAGGCACGGGAGCAGGAAGCGGCGGTGGCCGACGCGGTCCGCGAGGCGCCCCGAGAACACGCGCGTGACGAGCACCGTGAGCGCGAACGATGTGAAGAACACGCTGCGCGGCGCGATGCCGAGCTCGTCCGAGCGCACGGCGACGAAGCTGGTGATGCCGCCGTAGCCGAAGGAGCAGAGGAAGAGCGCGCCCGTGACCGCCACCACGCGCCACTCGACGAGGCCCGGGCCGATCAGCCGGTCGCGGCTCATGCGAGCCGCGACCGTGGTGTCGGGAGGCAGCCGCCAGGCGATCGCCGCCATCACCAGGTTGAGGAGGGCCGTGCCGAGGCAGAGCCAGACCCAGCCGTGGTGGTACATCCACAGCCCCACCCCGGGCGAGACCGCGGTCGCGAGCATCGTGGCCATGCCCCAGTAGCCGATGCCCTCGGCGCGCCGGCTCTCCGGGATCACCTCGGTCATGTACGCGGCGGAGGCCGAGAGCAGGCCCGACCAGAACAGCCCGTGGAACACCACCAGCACCAGCGGCAGCCAGTAGTTTCGGCTGGCCGCGTAGGCCAGCGAGAAGCAGGCGATCGCGAGGCTCGTGATCAGCAGCATGCGGCGCTTGCCGATGCGGTCGGCGAGCGCCCCCGTGATCGGGGCCGACACCGCCGAGGCGTAGGTGAGCAGCCCGAGGAACAAGCCCGCCACCGCCTTCGAGCCGCCCAGGTCGAGGATGCGAAAGGGCGCCGTCGGCAGCAGCTGGAACAGCGAGAGGAAGACCGTGAAGGTGAAGCCGCACATCATGAAGAAGCGCGCGGTGAACAGCGGCGGTGCGGCGGCGGCCGCCCTCGCGCCGGGCGCGAGCGGCTTCGGAGACGATCCCTCCGTCATTGCGTCATTCCATCGCTCCGTCACGTGGCCGATCCGTCAATCCGCGGGAGCTCCCTCGTGCAGGGGCTCGCAGTCGACGAGCGCCGGGCCGCTCTCGGTGCACACGGCGAAGCGCTCGGGGTTGCCGCCCTCCTTGCCCCACATCGAGACGCCCGCGTACTCGCCCTTCTTCGTCAGCACGTAGAACACCAGCTGGAAGCTCGGCAGGCCGTTCCTGTCGAGCAGGCGCTTCTCGACGGTCGCCGCCTTCACGCGCTGCAGCGCCGCCATGCCGGCGTCCTTCGCCGCGCGTCCGCGCCGCAGCTCCTCGACGATGAAGAAGGACGACAGGCTGTAGAGGTTGGCCTCGCCGCGGCCGGTGGAGCCGGCCGCCCCGACCTCGCCGTCGACCCAGAGGCCGGCGCCGAGGATCGGCGAGTCGCCGACCCGGCCGGGGATCTTGAAGGCGAGGCCGCTGGTGGTGGTCACACCGCACACCTCGCCCTTCGCGGAGACGCCGTCGCAGTTGATCGTGCCGAAGCGGTGGTGCGGGTCGAGCAGGCCGTCCCGCACCATGCTGCGCGAGGCCGCCTCTCCCGCGAAGGCGCGCGTCCTGGGATCGAGGTAGTGCCCGGGGTCGATGCGCCGCTTCCACTCGAGCCACCGCGCGCGCGAGCGATCGGTGTTGAGGTCTGCCTCGATCGCGAAGCCCATGTTGCGCGCGAAAGTCTGCGCGCCCGGGCCCACCAGCAGGTGGTGGTCGGTGTGGTCGAGCACCGCCTTGGCGACCCGCGAGGGAGTGCGCACGCCCTCGAGCGAGGCGACGCCGCCCGCCCGCTTCAGGGGGCCGTGCATGCAGCAGGAGTCGAGCTGCACGACACCGTCGGCGTTCGGCAGGCCGCCGTAGCCGACGCTGGTGTCGGCCGGGTCGAGCTCGACGATGTTGACGCCCGCGATCAGCGACTCGAGCACGTCCTCGCCCTTCGCGATGCGCTGCCAGGCCTCCTCGACGCAGGTGCGCGGCCCGCCGTTCTTGTGCTCGTGGCCGTTGCCCGAGGCGATCACCACGGGGGGCGTCGCCCTGCGGACCAGCACGCTCGGGCCCTGGCCGAGCGCCGCCGCCGGAACGCTCGCCGCCATCGATGCCGCCGTCCCGGCCTTCACGAACTGCCGACGGCTGATCCTCTCGCTCATCTCGCTCCTCGGTCCGAGCCACGCCAAGATTCAAGACCTGACCCCTTGGTCATAGCCCGGCTTCGTCCCAGCGGCGGATCGTGTCCTTGACCAGGTCCGAGACCTTGTCGCACACCTTGCGGAAGTAGGCCTTCGCCTTCGCGGCGTCGAACTTCGGGTAGCCCTGGCCAGCCTTGTAGAGACCGATCGTGGTCGGGTTGGGATAGGCGCTCCAGGTGCCCGGGGCCGGGTTGGCGAGCGCCATGCCCGGCGCGTAGCGCCCGGGGTGGACGAGCGACGGGTCGATCGCCTGCATGAAAGCTGTCTCGTTGTCGCCCGCGTGGCCGCCGTCCTCGCCGAACACCTCCTGCGTGACGTCCGCGCAGTGGGCCCACCAGTTCACCACCAGGATCCGCACGCGCTCCTCGCGGCCGACCTCCTGCGCGAGCGCGTTCAGGATCGCCGTCTGCCCGCCGCCGTGTCCGTTCACCATCACGATGCTTCGGAAGCGGTTGCGCGCGAGGCCCACGAGCACGGCGCGCACGTAGGCGCGGTACGGCTCCTCCGGGACGGTGAAGGCTCCCGGGTAGGCGTCCATCGAGCCCGTGAAGCCGTACGGGATGACCGGCGCCACGAAAGCGCCGAGTCCCGGCGCGATGTCCCGTGCGATCGCCAGCGGCGCGAGGATGTCGGCGCCGTTGGCCGTGACGCCGTGCGCCTCGAGCGTGCCGAGCGGCAGCAGCACCGTCTGGGAGCGCGCGGGAACGAACTCGCGCAGCTCCATCCAGTTGATCCGCTCCAGCTCGCGCGTGGAGGGCTGCGGCGGCGCCTGCGGCTGGGCCAGCGTGGTGATCGGGAACGCGAGTGCGACGAAGGCGAAGGCTGGGGTTCTCAAGGCACGCCTCCCGGCGCGGAAAGCGGAGGCAGTCTACCACCTGCCGTCGGCCGCTTCGGAGGCGCGGTGCAGACCGCTAGACGCCGATCGCTCGGCGGACGTGCGGTAGGGCCAGCAGGATCACCGCCAGCAGCGGGAGCGCCGCGGCCGTGCGCCATTCACGGTTGGCGTGCACGCGCGCCCAGTCGAAGCGCGAATCGCGCGGGCCTGAAGCCGCGAGCCGCGGCCAGAACAGCGGCACGGCGGCGGCCCACGCCGCGTACTCGTTCGGGAACTTCCGAGCCAGGAACGCTGCCTCCTCGCGAACGACCGCGGGGTAGAACGCCAGGAAGTATGCGGCCACCGCCAGCACGACCCACGGGCTCGCGCACGCCACGGCCGCGCCGAGCGCCAGCAGCAGGCTGCCGACGTAGAGGGGATTGCGCGAGTGGGCGTAGGGGCCGCCGGTCGCGAGGCGCTTCGTCTTCTCGATGTGGCCCGAGGCCCAGAGCCGCAGCGCCTCGCCGGCGAGCGCGAGCGGCAGGCCGACGAGCAGGTAGCCCGGCGTGGGGTCCGCGAGCGCGGCCACCACGAGCCCCACCAGCCAACCGACCGGCACCCGGAGCCGCGAAGGCATCGCGCCTCAGGCCCGCGCCAGGGCGAGGCGGCGCTCGACGGCCGCGCGCACCTCGTCGAGCGAGATCCCGTCCATCACCCCGGCGTGCCGCGCGCAGCCTCGGCTGTAGCAGGGCGCGCAGCCGGGCACGCGCCGCACGACCACGTCGTCCGCGGAGAAGGGACCGTTGCGCGCCGGCTCGGTCGGCCCGAAGAGCGCGACCACCGGGGTGCCGACGGCGCACGCGAGATGCAGCGGCCCCGTGTCCGCCGCCACCACCAGCCGCGCGCGGCGCGCGAGCTCGACGTAGTCGAGGAGCGTCGTCGGGAACGAGCGGATGGCCGTCCCTTCCGACGCCGCGACCACGCGGGCGGCGAGCGCCTCCTCGCCGGGACCGAAGCTCACCACCGCGCGCAAGCCCATGCCCCGCAGCTCGCGCGCGAGCTGGCCGAAGCGCTCGGCGGGCCACAGCTTGCTCGCCCAGCCGCCGCCCGGGTTCAGCACCACGAGCCCGTCGCCCGGCAGCCCCTGCAGGAAGGCGTCGACGCGCGCCACTGCCTCCGGCCGGAACGGCAGCGGGAACTCGCGCAAGCCCACCGCGTCGATGCCGAGTGGGCCGAGCAGCGCCAGGTTCTTGTCGATCACGTGGCCGCCGCCGATGCGCCTGACCGTCTCGCGCAGCAGCCGCTCCGAGCCGGCCTCGCGCCGCGCCGCCCGCTCCCAGCCCAGCACGCGCGACGCGCCCGAGAGCCGCGCCCAGGCGGCCGACTTCCAGAGCCCCTGGAAGTCGAGCGCCGCGTCGTAGCGGCGCGCGCGCACGGCGCCGATTGCCGCGAACGCTCGCAGCCAGTCGAAGGCCCGGCGCGAGGGCGCCGCGATCACCTGGTCGAGCAGCGGGTTGTGCTCGAGCAGCACGCGCGCCGGCGGCTCCACGACCCAGCCCGTCTCCCAGCCGGCGCGGTGCAACGCCGCGAGCGCGGGGAGCGTGTGCACGACGTCGCCGATCGACGAGAGCCGGACGACGAGCGCCCTCACCCGCGGATCCTCGCGATCAGCGCGCGCGTGTCGTGGTCCTTGGGATCGCCGACGATCGCGACGCGGCCGCCGTAGGAGCGCACCACCTCGCGCTCCGGGACCGTCTCGGGGGTGTAGTCGGTGCCCTTGCAGTGCACGTCGGGCTCGAGCGCGAGCAGCAGCCGGCTCACGTCGTCCTCCTCGAACACCACCACCTGGTCGACGGCGCGCAGCGCCGCCACGACGAGCGCGCGGTCCTCGGCCGGCATCACCGGCCGTCCCTCGCCCTTCAGTCGCCGCACGGAGGCGTCGCCGTTCACGCCCACCACCAGCAGGTCGGCCTCCGCGCGGGCGCCCTCGAGGTAGCGCACGTGGCCCACGTGGAGCACGTCGAAGCAGCCGTTGGCGAACGCTATGCGCAGGCCCGCGCGCCGGGCCGCCTCCACCCGCTCGCTCACCTGGTCGAGCGTGCCGATCTTGCCTGCCGCGTCCCTCACCCGCGCCGCGCCCTCACGTGCGCATCCCCGCGTACGGCGAGCACCAGCTCGTCGGCCGAGACGGTGGCGGTCGCGCGCTTCATCACCACGATTCCGCCCGCGTAGTTGGCGAGCCGGGCCGCCTCGGCCGGCGTCCCGCCGGCGGCGAGCGCGAGCGTGAAGGTCGCGATCACGGTGTCGCCCGCGCCGGTGACGTCGGCCACCTGGTCGGTCCCGTGCACGGCGACGTGCAGCGGCTGCTTGCCGCGCTCGAACAGCGCCATGCCGTCGCTGCCCCGCGTCACGAGCACCGCCTGGCAGGCGAGCCGGCGCAGCAGCGCCCGGCCGGCCGCCTCGAGCCGGCGGCGGTCGTGGCCGATCGTGACCGCGAGCGCCTCCTCGACCTCGGACTCGTTGGGCGTCACCGCGGTCATGCCGCGGAAGCGCAGCAGGGCGAAGCGCGAGTCGACCGTGACCGGGACGCGCCTGCGGCGCGCGAACGCCACGGCGGCGCGCACCAGCGAGGCGTCGAGCAGCCCGCAGCCGTAGTCGCTCACCAGCACGCCATCGACCGCGCCGCGGAACGAGACGAGAGCGCGCTCGAGCGCGCGCCGCGCCGGGCTGCGCGCTGGGAGCGGCGCGTAGCGGTCGAGGCGCACGACCTGCTGCTGCGTGGAGTGGGCGCGGCCGGCCATCACCCGCGTCTTCACCGGCGTGTCGTAGCCGGCCGCGGTGGCGATGCCGGCCGTCGGGATCCGCTTCTCGCGCAGCAGCGCGCGCAGCCTGCGCCCGTGGGCGTCGTTGCCCGTGACGCCGAACGGCAGCGGGCGCGCGCCCAGCGTGCGGAGGTTGTGGACGGCGTTGGCTCCGCCGCCCAGCCTGACGTCGGTGGCGTCGTGGCGCAGGATCAGCACCGGCGCCTCGCGGCTGATGCGCTCGACGCGGCCGTGGACGAACTCGTCGGCCACCAGGTCGGCGAGCACCAGCACGCGCCGCCCGCGGAAACGCCGCACCAGCGCCTCCAGGCGCTCGGCTCCGGTCTCGCTCGCCCCCGCCGGCGTGGCCCGCAGCCTGCGCGACCGCGGGCTCACTCGCCGTCGCGGTCGAGGATCCGCTCGACCGCCTCCAGCAGGTTCTCGGCCACGAGGTCGGGCTGCCGCGACCAGCCCGGCGCCAGGTAGGTGAGCTCGCCCAGCCCGTACCCGCTCTTGACGAGCGCCCCGCGTGCCCCCACGTTCCAGGCGAGCAGAAGGTCCGAGTGGCGGTCGCCGATCACCCACGAGCGCGACAGGTCCGCCCCGAGCTCGCTCTCGGCGCGGCGCAGCAGCCCGGGGCGCGGCTTGCGGCAGTCGCAGTCGGCGCGGTACGGCGCCTCGCCCACCGCGGGGTGGTGCAGGCACGCGTAGACCGCGTCGAAGCGCGCACCGCCCGACTCGACGCCGCGCCGCAGCCGGTCCTGGACCTCGTCGAACACCGACTCGGGGAAGTAGCCGCGCGCGACCCCGGCCTGGTTCGTCACCACCACGGCCAGCCACGACGCCTGGTTGATCGCGCGCACGGCGGACGCCGCCCACGGGTAGAGCCGGAAGCGGTTCGGGTGGTTGACGTAGCCCACCTCGTGCGACAGCGTCCCGTCGCGGTCCATGAAGATGGCGGGCTTGCCGGCCCGGCTCATGCCGCGACGAGCTCCAGCGCCGCGGCTGCCACGCGATCGACCGAGACGCGCGCCATGCAGCGGTGGTCGATCGGGCACTCGCGCAGCAGGCACGGCGCGCAGGCGGTCTCCTCGCGCACGACGCGCGCCCGGTCGGAGAAAGGCGCCGTCTCGGTCCAGTCGGTCGAGCCGAACACCGCCACGAGCGGGGTGCCGAGCGCCGCGGCGAGGTGCATCGGGCCCGAGTCGTTCGTGAGCAGCAGGCGCAGCCGCTTCAGCACGCCGACGAGCGTTCCGAGTGTCGTCTCGCCGCACAGCACCCGCGCCGAGGCGCCGACCTGGGCCGCGACCCGCTCGCCGAGCGCGCGCTCGGACTGGGCGCCGACGATCGCGACCCGGGCGCCGGTGCGCCGCGCCACGAGCGCGGCGGCGGCCGCGAAGCGCTCGGGCGCCCAGCGCTTCGCCGTGCCGTAGAAGGCGCCGGCGTTGACCCCGATCCAGGGGCCCGCGTCCCCGAGCAGGGCCTCGCCGCTCGTGGCCCACTCCGGCGGGCACGCGAGCGAGGCGTCGGGCGGGCCCTCGATCGCGAGCCCCAGGCCTTCGAGCATCGCCCGATAGTAGTACACCTGGCTTTGGCCCCGAACGGCTCCGGGAACGCGGCAGCTCCGCGTCAGCAGCCGACCGCGCGCGTCGGTCGCGTACCCCCAGCGCTCGGGGACTCCGGCCCAGAAGAGCGTGAGCGCCGAGGCAAACGAGTTCGGCAGCAGCACGCCGAGGTCGAAGCGTCCACGCAGCGCCGCCGCGTCGGCCGCGACGCCCTTGCTTTCGATTACGGCGTCGGCCTCGCCGACGGCCCGATACAGCTCGGCCACCCAGGGGCGCGCCAGTACCTCGAGCCGCGCGGCCGGGAACGAACGCCGCAGGTCGCGCAGCGCCGGGAGCGACAGCACGACGTCGCCGACCCAGTTGGGCGCGCGGACCACGATGCGCGAGGGGGCGCTCACGACCGGCTCTCCGGGCCAGATCGCTCGAGACCCTGAGCCAACGAGGTCTCGAGGGATGGGGATGTCTTCCACCGGCGGTGCAGCCACAGCCACTGCTCGGGGGACTCGCGTATCCAGCCTTCGATCACCGAGGTGATCTGCTGCGTGAGGGCCTGGATGTCCTCGTCGCGGCGGCCCGAGCTGGTCCACTCGACGATGGGGCCGTAGGCCATGAGATAGCGCCCGTCGGCGCGGCGCACGCAGTGGGCCGGCACGATCGGGCAGCCGGTCTTGACCGCGAGCGCCGCGGCAACCGTCGTCGTGCACGCGGGCCGGCCGAAGAAGCGCACGAAGATGCCGTCCTTCGCCTGCACGTTCTGGTCGAGCATGACCGCGACCACGCGGCCGTCGCGCAGCGTCTTCAGGATCTGCGCCAGCGCCTTCTGCTTGTAGATGACGACGTTGCCCGTCGAGGCGCGGAACGAGACCAGCCGTCGGTCGAGAGCCGGGTTGTCGAGCGGCCGCGCGATCACCGCGGAAGGGCCGATGAGCGGCGCGGTCGCGACGCCCTGCAGCTCCCAGTTGCCGAGGTGCGCGATCGGGCTCACGACACCGCGGCCGCGCGCGAGCGCCGCCTTCATGTGCTCGAGCCCGCTCAATTCGGTGAGCTCCAGCAGCTCCTCCACCGGGCGGCCTTCCATCCAGAGGATTTCCAGCAGGACGGCGGCGAAGTGGGCGTAGACGCCCAGCGCCGTCCGGCGGATGCGCGCTTCCTCCCACTCGGGGAAGGCGCGCCGCAGGTTGTCCTCGGCGATCCGCAGGTGGCGGCGGTCGAGCGCCGCCCAGATCCGCCCCAGGCCGCGACCGATCGCGAGCACCAGCGTGCGCGGCAGCCGGCGCACGATCACCGACACGAACGCGGCCGCCGCCGCTTCGAGCGCGTGGCGCCGCGCGCGCGTCACGCGGCTCTCCGCACGGCGGCGAGCAGCCGCTCGCGCAGCCGCGGCTCGTCCGCCACGCGCGCCTCGATGCCCAGAACGACCACGGGCAGTTCGCCGAGAGGCGCGCCCCCGAGTCGAACCACGTCTTTCGCGGTCGTCACGATCGCGTCCGCCCCCACCCGGCGCGCCTGCTCCGCGACCGAGGCGAGCTCGTGCGGGCGGAAGCGGTGGTGGTCGCGGAAGAACGCGCGACCCGCGACGGTCACTCCGGCCGCCGCGGTGTCCTGCTCGAAGCGCGCCGGCCGCGCGAGCGCCGCGAGCAGGAAAGCGCTCCGCGGCGCCTCGTGCGCGGCGCCCTCCGGCGTCGCGAAGCCCGACACGCGCCGCTCCACGCGGAACGTGCGGTCCGGTCCGATCCGGTTCTCGAGCGCGCGCAGCTCCGCCTCCGAGGCGGCTTCGAGCCGCGTCAGCATCACGAGGTCGGCGCGCGCGAGCGCGGCCGGGCGCTCACGCAGGCGGCCTGCCGGCAGCGGCCGGTCCTCCAGGTCGTGCACGTCCAGGCACACCAGGTCGAGGTCGCGCGCGAGGCGCAGGTGCTGGAAGCCGTCGTCGAGCACGTGGACGCGCCGGCCGAAGCGGGCTTCGACGGCGCGGCCGACCGCGTCGCGCCGCGGACCCACCGCCACCACGACTCCCGGCAGCGCCCGCGCCAGCATCACCGGCTCGTCGCCGGCCTCCGTCGCCGAGGCCAGCACGCTCGCGCCGTCGCTCACGACGAGCGCCTCGCCCGCGAAGCGGCCGCCGTAGCCGCGGCTCAGCACCGCCACCGGCTCGCCGTCGTCGCGCAGCAGCTCGGCGACGCGCCGGACCAGCGGCGTCTTGCCGCTGCCGCCGACCCCGAGGTTGCCGACGCTCACCACGGGGCCCGAGAGCCGGTGGCGCGCCAGCCACCCGCGCCGGTACGCCTCGACCCGCAGCGCGGAGGTCGCACCGAACACGGCCCCCAGCAGTCGCCTCACGCGAGCAGCGGGACGAGCGCGTCGGTGGTGCGGCTCACGGCGCCGCGGTTGCGCCCCACCAGGCTGCGCGCCCGCTCGCCCAGGTCGCGCCGGCGCGGCTCGTCGAGCATCAGCGCCGAGACCTCGCGCCCGAGCTCGTCCGCGGAGCCCACCTGCAGCATCGCGCTCTCGGCGCGGAAGGTGTCGGCGATCTCCTGGAAGTTCTCCATGTGCGGGCCGACCACGACGGGCTTGCCCGCGACGGCGGGCTCGAGGATGTTGTGGCCGCCCGAGGGCACCAGGCTCCCGCCCACGAAGACGACGCTCGCGAGCGAGTAGATCTGCGCCAGCTCCCCGAGCGAGTCGAGCAGCAGCACCTCGCCGTCGGACCACGAGGCGGGGTCGAGCGCGCTGCGCCGGAGGCAGCGGAAGCCGGCCGCCTCGACGAGTCCCGGGACGAGGGCGAAGCGCTCGGGGTGCCGCGGCGCGAGCATCAGGCGCGCGTTCGGCACGCGCTCGCGCACGCGGTGGAAGGCCTTGAGCACGAGCTCCTCTTCGCCGCCCACGGTGCTGCCCGCCACCCAGAGCGGCCGCGGCGAGCCGCCGTGGAGCAGCCGCACCAGGCGCTCGGGGGGGCGGCCGGCCTCGACCGAGTCGAACTTCAGGTTGCCCGTCACCTGCACCCGCTCGGGAGGCGCGGCCATGGCGCGGATGCGCTCGGCGTGCGTCTCGCCCTGCATCAGGAACAGGTCGATCTCGGACAGCACCCGCGCCAGGAAGTGGCGCATGCGCTTGTAGCGAGGGAACGACCGCGACGAGATGCGCCCGTTCACGAGCGCCACGCGCGCGCCCCGGCGGCTGGCCTCGTGGATCAGGTTCGGCCACAGCTCGGTCTCGACCAGCACCAGCAGCGAGGGATTCACCACCTCGAGCGCGCGGCGCACGGCGTGGGGAAAGTCGAAGGGAGCGAAGAACAGGCCGTCGAGCCCCCGGATGCTCTTCTTCGCCACCTCGTTTCCCGTGAGCGTGGTCGTCGAGAGGAAGATCCGGTGGCTCGGAAACCGCGCTCGCAGCGACGGCACCAGCGGCCGGGCGGCGAGCACCTCGCCGACCGAGACCGCGTGGATCCAGATCGAGCGGTCGCCGTCGAGGTTCAGGTAGACGGGCAGGCGGCCCATCCGCTCGCGGAACGTCCGCACGTACTTCCCCGACGAGCGGCCCTTCCAGAGGAACCACGGCAGGCCGACCACGAAGCCGAGCGCGAGGACGACGCTGTAGAGGATGTGCACTAGTTGCCTGGGGGGGCCGGTCCGAGGGGAAGCGGCGACCCCCGCAAGTATAACGTCAGGCGGGACGAAGGGCCTTTCGAACGCCCCTTCCGCTCAATCTGGCAGGAAACGTGCAATCCATACTGTCGTGGGCTCGGGAAGCGCAAGCTTTGCGGGATGTCTCGAGCGTTTCGGGAGGAACTAGTTCCATGGCGATGAAGATCGTGGCCGAGTGCATCAACTGCGGAGCCTGTGAGCCGGAGTGCCCCAACACGGCCATCACCGCGGGCGACCCCATCTACCTCATCGATCCGGTGAAGTGCACCGAGTGCGTCGGCGCCTACGACACCCCGCGCTGCGTCGAAGTCTGCCCGGTCGATGGCTGCATCATCCCCGATCCGGACCACGCGGAGTCGAAGGAGCAGCT
>CAZMRX010000095.1:0-5408 GCA_964568755.1 uncultured Acidobacteriota bacterium
CAGGTCGCGGTGCAGCAGGTCTCCCGCCGAGCCGGCCCCGACGATCAGCGTGCGCGCGCGTGCCCCGGAGCGCGAGCGGGACTGAGCGAGCAGCCACGTCTGGGCGAAGCGCGGCGAGAAGCGGAAGGCGCCGACGAGGCTGGTGGTCAGGAAGAACTCCATCACCAGCACGGACCGCGGGGGACCCGGCGTCTGCAGAAAGTAGAAGACCGCCACGAATACGGCAGTGCCGGCGAGCGTCACGCCCACGACGCGCGAGGCCTCGTGCAGGCCCGAGAAACGGAACGACCAGCGGTGGAGCCCGAAGACGAGGTGGAGCGAGAGCCGGATCACCAGGAACAGCGGCAGGAAGCGCCAGAAGATCTCCCGGTACTCGGGCCAGATGTTGCCCTCGAAGCGCAGCAGGTAGGCCGTGTAGATCGAGGCCGTGATCAGCAGCGCGTCGAGGCCCAGGATCAGGACCAGCCGGCGAGCGCCGCCGAACCAGCGCGGAGCGCGCCAGCGCCAGCCTCCGCTCATGCGGTCCTCCAGCGGCGCGCCGCGAGCCACTCGCTCGCGAAGAGCAAGATCGCCAGCGCCAGCACGGCCCACGCGGCGCCCGCCGCGCCGGTGTGCCAGATGGCGAGGCCGACGCCGGTGAGCAGCGCCGAGCCGACCGCCAGCGCCAGCGTCACGCGGGCGTGACCGAACGACGAGGCCAGGTGCTGGTAGAGGTGCTCGCGGTGGGCCTCCCAGACGCGCGCCCCGCGCCCCGCCCGGCGGACGAGCGTAAAGCTGGCGTCCGCCAGGAACAGCCACAGGCTCAGTGCCACCAGCAGCACCGCGCTGGAGCGCGCCTCGGCCGCCGCGGTGAGCGGCAGGGCGGCGAGCAGGCAGCCGAGGAAGTAGCTGCCGACGTCGCCCAGGAAGACGCTCGCCGGAGACCAGTTGAACGGCAGGAAGCCCAAGGCGGCCCCTGCGAGGGCGGCGGCCAACAGCATCGCGCCCGCGTCCCAGGCCGCGACTGCGATGGCCGTGGCCGTGATCGCCGCCTGCAGCGCCGCGAGGCCGTCGATCCCGTCGAGGAAGTTGAAGAAGTTCACGACCGCCACGATCCACAGCACCGAGAGCGGAAGGCCGAGCGCGCCGAGCGGCGGGTCGAAGGGCGGTGGAAACGGCAGGCGCTCCAGGCCCCCGACGCTCGCGACCACGAAGAGCGCCACGGCGAGCTGCGCCGTGATGCGCACTCCGGCGGGGAGCCCGAAGCGGTCGTCGGCGAGGCCGACCACCCCCAGCGCGAGCGCCCCGAGGAGCACGATGGCCGCGCTCCCCTGCCAGAAGTCGGGCGCCAGGGCCAGCGCGCCGAGGACCGCCGTCGCGATCGCCGCACCGCCCGCGCGCGGCACGACTACCGCGTGCGACGAACGCGAGTTCGGGCGATCCAGCAGCCCGAAACGCCGCGCCAGAGCACGGAGGGCAGGCGTGAGCAGGAGCGCGAGGACGAAGCCTGCGGCTGCGACGATTTCCACTCGCGCCATGCCGCAATCATACGGGAGGTGCGGCCGGCCGCCGTTCAGGGGCGCAGGTACCAGGCGAAGGGGGCCGGGTCGAGAAGAGGCGTCCAGTAGCGCCAGGCGTCCGAGGCGAGCAGCGTCCGATCGAGCCAGTGGGCTCCGAACCAGACGACCACGAAGCACGCGGCGAGTGCTATGGCCCGCGAGCGCCGCCGCACGACCTCGCGATAGAAGGTGGGCTCGAGCAGGGGGGGGACAGCCGTGACCAGCAGCGCTGCGCTGCAGGGTGCGATGTGCCGCATCCCGTCCGAGAAGAACAGCAGGAACAGCGGGAGGTTGAACAGCAGCGGCCAGCCCACGAGCAGCGTCCGCCGCGGTTCGTGGGGCAGCACGAAGCACAGCGCCACTACACCCAGGAGCGACCACACCGCGGGTCCGCGCAGGTGCTCGTACACCACGCGCGGGTAGCTGATCACGCCGTTGAAGACGTTGACGTTCACGATCTCGAGGAAGCGGTAGAGGCCGAGGTGGACCACGTACACCGGGTAGGTCAGGGCGAAGCGGGCCACCTCGCGGAGCGCCGTGTCGGAGGCCCGCTTGGATGTCGCCGGGACCCCGACGCGGTCGGCCCACTCGAAGTAGCTCTCGTCCTTCGTGTGCCAGCGGAACTGGCTGGGCACCTGCCAGAGCCCGATCCACGCGTTGTCCCCGACCGTGTTGGTCGTTGTCGAGAACTCGCCGGTGTACTGGTACTTGTAGGCGCCCCACGACAACCCGATCGCGAGATACAGCGCGGTGGGCAGCAGCAGGTAGCGCCACGCGCGCCAGTAGAGGATCAGGGACAGCGCCGCCCAGCCCACGACGGCCTCGGGCCGGGTCATGAACCAGAGCGCGAACGACAGGTGGACGAGCAGGTGGTAGCGCAGAGGCGGCCGCGAGCCCGAGCGCTCCTTTTCGAGGTAGAGACAGAGAGCGGCGGCGGTCAGCAGGTAGACCGCGACCATGATCGAGTCGGCCTGCGTGTTCGCGAGCTGGTTCGGCATGAAGCAGACGAGCGCCGTCACCGCGACCGCCACCGCCGGGCGCATCACGCGCGCGGCCGCGGCGGCGAAGGCCGCGCTCGCGGCGGCGAACAACAGCAGGTGGAGCTGGATCGAGGTGATGCCGATCGCGAACAGGTCGGTCGTCCCCGAGAGCAGGCCCGCGAGCGCACAGAAGAAGCCGTAGCCCGGCATCCGCTCCCACGGGACCCAGCCCGGCCCGAACGTGAGCCCCTCGCCCGCGAGCAGCCGCGAGCCCAGGTACATCCCGTAGTTGAGGTTGGCCCCGACGCCCTCCTGCATCGGCCCCGAGGCCAGCATCACCCGCAGGTCGCGAGCGCGGTACCAGTAGGGGTTGTGGACGACGTAGAGCATCACGGTCGACGCGGCGAGCGTGAGGGAGAAGACGAAGGCGGGCAGACCCCACGAGCGGCCGCCGCGGGGGATCGCGAGGGCTGCGAGGATGCCCAGCGCCGCCAGCCAGAGGCAGGCGCGCGCAAGGATCCCGTTGTAGAGCCGCCGATCGGGCACGCCGCCCAGGATCCTTCGCACGTCCTCGGCCAGCCCCGCCTCGGACGCGAAGAGCCCGATCTCCTCGATGCGCAGCCGTACCTCCGGGTCGGCGGGTGCTGCGGTCCGCGTGAGCGTCACTCGCAGTCTGCCGACGTTCGCGGGCCCGTGGAGCTGGACCACGCGACGACGCACACCACCGCCGCCGCCGCTCTCGCGGGTCGGGGTGGGCTGCCACGACGCGGCCCCGCCAGCGTGCTCGACGTCGACCTTCAAGCCGTCCGCGCTCGCCCCGAGCAGGAGCGCCCGAGGCGCGGGCTGGGTCGGCGCCAGCTCGAACTCCAGGACGACGCGGTTCGCCTCGGGTGCGCTTGCCTCGAGCCAGTGCCGTCCGCGGCTGATCGTCAGCACCTCGACGCCGCAGGGGGCCAGGGCGACGCCCTCGCAGCGTGCGCCGGCCAGTCTGCCCACGCCCGCCGGTGTGGAGTCGAAGAGCCGCGGCCAGACGAGGGCGGCGATCCCGGCTGCGCCCAGCGCGGCCAGCCACAGGAGCCCGGCCGCCGCGCGCCTCGCGCTCACGGGCTGTCCCCTGGTGCGATGCGTACGACGAGGGGAGGGTCGAGTTGTCCTTCCCGGACCCACAGCAGGCGGACGATGGGGAGCGCCACGCCGTAGCTCGGCGACACGCGGCCGGCGCCGATCTCGAGCGACCACCCGCCCGCGGGGCTCCACTCGAGGCGAAAGCGGCGCGATCCGGCGCGCAGCTCGACGATTCCGTGCGAGCGCACGGCCACCTCCACGCCGTGTGCGAGATGGAGCGGGATCTCGATCCGGTGCGAACCTCCGCCCTCGAAGGCGTCCCGGATCTCGAGCGCGTGCGCCGCGTGGTCGAGCGTGATCGTCCGCACCGGAGTCACGCCAGGCGACAGACGCTCGAAGCCCGCGTGAGCGCCCGTGAAGCGGTCCTGGAGCGGCCCGGACTCGAACTCCCGCACGGCCGGCCGGGCGTCGTAGACCACGTCCCACAGCAGCTTCGGATCGATCCGATTCATCTCGGCGCGGTCGACGCGCGGGGTGTTGTGGAACGCGGTCGAGCGAAAGCGGTTGCGCTCCTCGAAGGACGCGGTGTAGAGGAAGGCGCCGCAGTCGGTGACGAGCGGGACGCCGTCGAGAGCAGCCTCGAACGACAGGCAGTCGTTGTGGCCGTGTCCACCGCGGTCGGCGAGGCCCACGCGGCCGCAGTCGATGAACACGTGGTCCACCGCGTTGCGCATGACGTAGACCCCGCCCTCGGGGAATGCGGTGGAATGGGGCGGGCGGGGCGCAGTCTCGGCTTCGGGGAGGCCGGCCGCGGCCGCAGGCCCCAGCAGCCAGAACGCCTCGCTGCGGTTGCCCCCCGAGGCCTCGCGCAGCTCCCGGACATCGAACGCCAGGCCGACCGCGCCCGGAAGGTAGCGGTGGTCCGTCAGCGGCTGACCCCCGAGCGGCAGGGCGCGCGCGTCGTCCGCATCGCCCCACAAGGGCGATCCGCCGTCGGGACGGGAGTAGGCCGCCGTGAAGCGCGCCATCGCGATCAGCCGCTCGCGGTACGCAGCCGAAACCTCGAGCCCGCACGCCTGGCGGTAGAGCGCCGGCAGCAGGAACAGCTCGGCCACCAGGCGGTGATAGGCCGTGGACGCCTCGAAGTCGACGCCGTCCGCGTAGACCTGGCGCGGAAGCTCCTCGGAGAGCAGCGACCAGCCTCGCTCGAGCCAGGCTGCCGGCCCGGGGCCCGTCCCGAAGAAGAGACCTGCGAACACCAGGCCGCTGGCGTCGGCGGTGCAGTGGTTGCCGTTGACGTCGGAGTACTCGAGATGGCGCAGTGTGAAATCCCCGTGCATGTAGAGCGCGCACAGGAAGCGCGCGCGGAAGCCGGCGTCCGCCCAGGCTCGGCTCGCGTGGAACGCGCGAAACAGCCAGCTCCAGCTGAAGATCCGGAGCGCCGCCTCCATCGTGCACGACCAGTTCACGGTCCAGGCGTAGGGGTTCGCTTCGATCCAGTCCTCGAGCACGGCCCGCGCCGCTTCCGCCCAGCGCTCCTCGCCGTCGATGAGGTACGCCTGGCCCATGGGCAGCAGCCAGTGCAGCCGGCTCAGGTCCCAGGCCACCTTCACGTCGCTCGAGTCGTGCGGGTTCACGTACACGATGTCGCGCATGTAGCCGCGCGGCCACGCGACGCCAGACCGGAAGTCCCGCAACCAGTCGATCCGCGGCCCGAGATCCACCGCGTCAGGCCCGAGCAGCCTGACGCGGTGCGCAACGGCGTCCTCGGCGGCCGCGCGGATCCGCTCCGCGTCGCCCGGACACAGCCTGCGGTGCTCCACCG
>CAZMRX010000095.1:5418-15321 GCA_964568755.1 uncultured Acidobacteriota bacterium
CGAGCCGCCGCCAGAGTGCGTCCAGGTCACGCTCGCCACAGGCCCGCAGCAGCCGCCGCGTCGTGAAGCGGCCCGCCCGCCACGGCGCCAGGTAGCGCTCGGCCTGGACTTCCGCCTCCTGGGCGACGCGGCTGATCACCAGTCGCGGCGGCTTGCGCAGCGCGCGTCGCGCGAGGTGAAACGCCTGGCTGACCCGCATCCGCCGATCATAGCCTGCAGCCGTTGAATGCCCGGACCGGCGCGAGCTGCCCGGGCTTGAGAAAGGCGGGTGCTGACACTACGATTCGCCGCGCACCCTGCCCGCGATGCTCGCTATCCGCGCGACGGCCGCCCCGTGAGCCTGCGGCGAAGCCTGCTGCTGATCGCCGCGCTCTTCCTGCTGGTGCGCGTCGCGACGATCGTGGCCTATCGCGACACGCTCTACTACTACGGCATGGTGGCCGGCCAGTACGGCATGGCCGAGGCGGCCTACCAGGGGCGCTGGTTCCAGCACGATCACGCGCTCTCGGGCACCGCGCTGCGTGAAGCCATCCGGCAGGGCCGCCACATCCCGATCGAGGAGTGGCGCGAGATCCCGCGCTCCGGTCGCTACACGACGTACCCCGCGGTCGACCTGCCCGGATACGCCTACATCATCGCCTTCACCAGCCGCTGGTTCGATGACCATCTAACCGCGCGCTACGCGCTCGCCGTGCAAGTGGCCGTCGAGTTGGCGAGCCTGCTGCTGTTCGCCGGCTGCGTGTCGCTGGTGCTGGGCGTGGGGGTGGCGCGGCTGACGGGGCTGGTCTACGTGTTCGGCTACCCCTTCATCTGGCCGATCGTGAGCCAGCCGATGCGCGACGTCTTCGTACTGGGAGCGTACACGACGTTTATCGCCGCCACATTCGTGTTCCTCCGGGCCCGCGGCTCCCGCTCGTGGCTCGTGTCTGCCGTGCTGCTGGGCGTCGGGTCGACGCTGCTGTGGGTGAGGCCACACGGCTACTACTACGCGGCTGTCCTCGTCCCGCTCGTGCTCGTCGCCCGCTCACGCCCGTTCCGCGCCCGCGTCGGCTTCGCCGCGATGCTGATCCTGATCCCCTGGCTCGTGTTCGGCTACCCGCTGCGCCTCTTCAACCTGCGGCACTACGGCGTGCCCCAGACCTACTCGGTCGGCCTCGCGCTGTGGCAGCAGCTCGGGATCGTCCCCGGCAACCGCTACGGCTTCGCCAAGAGCGACGAGGCGCTCGTGCCCTGGGTCAAGGCCCACCACGGCAAGGACCTCCCGTACGGTTCGCCAGAGATGAACCGACTGCTCGGAGAGTACGCCCTGCGCGTGATCCGCGAGGATCCCGGCTACTACCTCCAGAGCCTCAGCCTGACCCTGCTCGAGATCGCGAAGACACCCCTCGACCTGATTCCGCCGTTCCCGCTGGTCGAGTTCTCGAGCTCGGGGCTGGGCCTGCTCGAGTTCGCGCAGCGCCACCCCGGGTCGTTCGCGTACAAGGTCGTGAACCGCGTCCTGCTCACGGCCTTCTTCTACGGCTCGCTGCTGCTCGCGATCCGGCTCGTCTGGCGGCGCCCCGGTCAGCGCCTCGAGATCCTGATCCTGCTGAGCCCGTTCCTGTACACGGCGATGGCACAGGCTGGGGTCGTGTTCACCGCGCGCTACATGGCGATGGGGGCCTGGGCGCTCGTGCTCCCGGTCGCGTGCGGCCTCGATGAGCTCTTGGCGCGACGCCGCCCGCGGCCGAAGCAGGCGGGCCAGGCGCTATAGTAGGCCCCGTATGTCTGTGTTCGTGCATCCGCAGGGGCTGTGCGAGAGCGAGGCCATAGGCGCGGGGACCCGCGTCTGGGCCTTTGCTCACGTGCTGCCCGGCGCCCGCATCGGCCGCGACTGCAACATCTGCGACCACGTCTTCATCGAGAACGACGTCGTGCTTGGCGACCGCGTCACGGTGAAGTGCGGCGTGCAGCTCTGGGACGGCCTGCGGGTCGCCGACGACGTCTTCATCGGGCCGAACGCGACGTTCACAAACGATCCTTTCCCCCGCAGCAAGCGCCACCGCGCGACGCCGCTCCAGACCTCGATCGGTCCCGGCGCCAGCCTCGGAGCCAACTGCACGATCCTGCCGGGGATCAACATCGGTCGCGACGCGATGGTCGGCGCCGGGTCGGTGGTGACCCACTCGGTTCCCGCGCGCGCGATCGTGATGGGCAACCCGGCGCGCATCGTCGGCTACGTGGACACCGAGTCGCACCCGCCGATCGAGGCCACCGCGGCCGACCGGCGCGAGCTGCCGGGCGGCGCGACGCTCGTTCCGTTGGGCTCGTTCAACGATCTCAGGGGAACGCTCGCGGTGGCCGACGTCGCGGGGCACGTACCCTTCGTGCCCCAGCGTGTCTTCTTCGTCTCCGACGTTCCCGGCAAGGAGGTCAGAGGCGAGCACGCACACCGCCAGTGCCGGCAGTTCCTCGTGTGCGTCCGGGGTTCGCTGTCGGTCATCGTGGACGACGGCCGCGCACGCCACGAGGTCGCCCTCGACAGCGCCGCGATCGGGCTCTACCTGCCACCGCTGGTCTGGTCGACCCAGTACCGCTTCTCCGCGGACGCCGCGCTCGCCGTGCTCGCGTCGGACCCCTACGACCCCGCTGACTACATCCGCGACTACGAGGAGTTCCTGGCGCTTCGTGCGTCGGCTGCGGCCCGACCGTCGCGGCCGGGCGCCTTGGGTGCAGCCCGATCAGGAGGCCGGCGTCTCCGGCTTGCGACCCTCGACGAGAATCAGACCGCCGTTGTCGCGCAGGAATGGGATCGCCCCGGCGATGCGATCCGTGGCCACGATGAGCGTCGTCGCCGATCGAGGGGAGAGCAGGGAGAGGAGGTGCGGGGGCAGGAACACGGAGGTGTGGGTGGCGAGCGCCATGCGGGTGCCCGTGAAGCACTCGCCGAAGCTGCGCGCCGAAAAGAGCGCCTCCGGCCCTGCCTCCTCGTACCACTGCGGCCGCAGCTTCTGGAGCAGCTCGAACAGGCCGCGAAAGACGCTGCTGCTGTTCTCCTGGCCCAGGTAGAGGCCGCCGGGCTTGAGCACGCGGTCGATCTCGCGACAGACGCGCGGAGGATCGGGTACGTGGTGGAGGACACCGTACGCCATCACGTAGTCGAGGCCGGCGGAGCGCACGGGAAACCGCATCGCATCCGCCGCCATGAAGCTCATGCGCGCCCTCGTCGGGGAGCGCTCGAAGCGCTGCTTGGCGAGCTTCACCATCGCCTTCGAGACGTCGAAGGCGAGCACGTCTACGTCGAGGTCGGCGACCTTCGCGGTCGCCCGCCCGGGGCCGCAGCCAACGTCCAGGAGCCACGTGCCGGGCCGGACCAGGGCACGCCAGCGCGAGAAAGCGATGGCGTCCGCCGCGACCCAGAAGGGCAGCCGCTCGTACTCGTCGTAGGTTTGCTTCTCGTTCTCGGAGTACCAGTCGAAGTGCTTCTGCTGCGCGCGCTGCAGCTCGGCCTTGTCCGCTGGAACCGCTGCGTCCTTCGCGAGCCCGAGCCTGGCGAGCTCGGCCTCGTGGCGGCCCCAGAAGCGGGCGCGATCCTCGGCGTAGGCCAGCTCACCCGTCAGGAAGTCCGGGATCCCGTCTTCGACGGGGTACCAGGCCTTGCAAGTCGCGCAGACGATCACCGCCTCGGCGATCGCGTCGGGCTCACCGCGGAAGATCGTCCACTCGAGTCGCTCGCTCCCGTCGGCCGGGCAGGCGAGTCGCTTCAGCGCGTCCTGGTTCAGCATCAGTCCGCCATTCTGTTGCGGGGTGTCGGGTTTGACAAGCCTCGGCCATCGCCGCTACGGTCCCGCAGGTGAGCCGCGAAGCCTCGGTCGAGCGTTGAAGCAATGCCCCTGCTGAGCGTCGTGATTCCGGTCTACGGGAACGCCGCTGAGCTGCGCGCCCTTCACGGGCGCCTGGCCGCAGCGGCCGCTGTCGCCCCGTGCGAGTGCGAGTACGTCGTCGTCGACGACGGGTCGCTGGACGACTCGTTCGACGTCCTGGCGAGCCTCGCGGCCGCCGACGCGCGCGTTCGGGTTCTGGGGCTGTCGCGAAACTTCGGGTCGAACGCCGCCATCTTGGCCGGCCTGAGTCAGGCGCGCGGGGACGCCGTCATGACGCTGGCGGCGGACCTGCAGGACCCGCCCGAGCTGATGCCCGAGCTCGTCGATGCCTGGAGCGCGGGAGCGCAGGTGGTGCTGGCGGTTCGCCGCAAGCGCGACGATCCCCTGTTCAGCCGCTTGTTCGCGTCCGTCTTCAACCGCCTGTTCCGGCTGCTGGTGTTTCCCCAGTTCCCCAAGGGTGGCTTCGACCTGGTGTTGCTGGATCGTGTCGTCGTGGACGCGATCCTGGCGATGCCTGAGAAGAACTCCTATCTCTTCGGCCAGGTACTGTGGGTCGGCTTCCGTCGGGCGACGATCCCCTATGATCGCGCCGCGCGGCAGAGCGGGCGGTCCGGCTGGACGCTGTGGCGCAAGGTCAAGTACTTCATCGACGCGTTCACCGCCTTCTCGTACCTGCCGGTGCGCGCGGCCTCGCTACTCGGCCTGCTGCTCGCGGGCCTGGGCTTCGTTTACGCGGCCTTCGTGATCGTACTGCGGCTCTCGGGTCAGATCGTGGAGCCGCGCGGGTTCTCCGCCCTGCTCGTCGCGGTGCTGGTGACCGCCGGGGTCCAGCTGGTCGTCGCCGGCTTGACCGGCGAGTACGTCTGGCGCGTCCTGGAGGAGGTCCGCCCCCGGCCTCCGTTCATCGTCGCCCGCCGCATCAACTTGTCGCCTAGGGGGACGCCGGAGGCGGCCGACCAGCGCGATCGCTGAACCGCCGGGGAGGGCGTGCCCTGCACGAGTGCCGGAACGCCACTGCCGAAGCGGCCTCCTGACCCGCCAAGGCCTATCGACGCAGGGAAGGCCGGGGCTCCCTAGCAATGGATCGTTGCGCTAAGTGCCGTGCCGGTTTCTCAGATGGCTGGTGAGACACTCTGCCCAGATTGCATGTGCTTCTTCGTTCGGATGGCTCTCGCCTCGAACGATGTACTCCTCGCCGAGGTCGATTCGACAGTCGATAGTCTCCACCCCACTTTCCCGGCAGCACGATTCGTAGGCCGGCGGGAAGGGACCAAGCTCTCGCAGTTGGCCCAACAGGGCGACGTAAAAGGCCGAGCCATTTCTCCTGGCAAGCCGGTTCATGTCCGATATCAACTTGCACGTAACCTGCTGAGCGTCTCGCCTTCTCCTTCGCTCTTCCGGATCGAGGAACTTGAAATGGACCTTCGCCGCGAGATCGGCCAAGGCCAGCTGTTCTCTGAACGGGAACGCTCGGAATGGCGCGGGCCCATGCTCCAGCAGCACGCCGTTGTCGTCCAAGCTCGCAAACGGTAGCGTCTCGTGCCCCAACCTCGAGTACTGAGCGAGTACCCTGAGCCAGCCCGCGTGTGCGATGTTGCGTTCAGCATGGAACGGCAAGAAGCCATAGATCACAGTCCTTGGCCGGGCGCCCCTCGCATACAGTTCCCTCAGTAGGAGCAATGACTGGAAGGTTCCGTATCCACCCACCCCCAGATTCCCGACCCTGACGGCGGGAAGGGCAGATTGCACCTTCCACGCGAAAGAGTCCTCATCCGAGACCGCAAACGCCTGGGTGATGGAGCAGCCGACGAAGACGAGATCGTAGGCGGCGCTGGCCATCTGCTCAGACGTCGCCCTCGAACGGTCGGCGAGAAACGTGTAATGGGTCTCGTGACCGTCTGCCGAAAAGCGCGGTACCAGAAAGCGACCTGGCTTCTGCGCCCAGCCGCGAACTGGGTGGGGCTCGAAGAACATCGGTCCGACAGGCTTGAGGACACGAAGAGGCTCCGCGAGCTTTGTCGTCCGCAGGACACCTTCGGCGACCACGAGACTCAAGCCCAGCGACACGGTCACCATGAGAACGTAGGGCGCGACGCTCTTCATGGCCCGCCACCCGTTCGATCCTCCGCCTGGATGCATTGACTAGCTTCGGTTCCTTCTAGATCGCGCCGGTCTCCCGCATGAGACGCACCTCCGCGGCGAGGCCTGCGCGAAATCCTCGCGGCGAGTATCCCCAATCATGGCGCGCATCGTCGAATGAGAAGGCCTTGTCCTCGGCCAGTCGGCGAACCTGCTCCGCCGACACGCGCGGAGGCAGGCCGAGTCGGTGCCACAGCCCAGCAGCCAGGGCGGTCGGCTCAAGGGGGAGCGGCAAGATCAGGAGCCGTCGCTCCAGCAGCCTGCCGATGTGGACTATCAGCTCCTTGAGGGGCGCGGCCTCGGCTCCGGGCAGGTTGTACTCGTGGCGCGCAGCCCCCTCGCACTCCAGTGCGTCCACGGCAGCCCGTCCGAGGTCGTCGACATGAACCGGCTGAACCAGTCCGCGCCCGCCCGCGGGGAGGGGTACGACGGGGCAGCGCGCGAGGAAACGAATCAGCCGGGAGAGGTTGCGGTCGCCCGCGTCGCCGTAAATCATCGTGGGACGCAGGATAGTCCAGGCTCCCCGTAGCTGCCGCACGCGCTCCTCGGCTGCAAGCCGCACAGGCCGCGAAGCCGCCGGCAGCCGGGTATGAACCGCCGTCGAGGAGAAGAACACCGAGCGCCTCACGTGGGCTTCTTCAAGGGCTCTGACGATGAGATCGGCGTGCCCGAACCCGAGCGATGCGACGTGCACGAAGCCGTCCTGATCGCGCAGCAACTGTGCGAGCAGCGCAGCGTTGGCCATGTCACCTTGGACCACGCGCACATCCGCCGGCGCCCGGCCAACCACCGGCGGTCGTACGAGCGCGGTAACCTCGTGGCCGCGCTTGACCAACTCGGCAACGACTCGTCGGCCCGTGAAGCCGGTGGCGCCCGTTACAGCGACTCTCATTCGTGCACCGGCTTGCGGTCAGCCATGCGGGTGGACCCGGCACGCCACGAAGTAGCCCGCGGCGAGGCGACCGAGGCGGTCGCCCCAGCGGCCGTTGGCCTCGAGCAGCGGCTCGAGGCCGGCGAAGAGCAGGTTGCTGAATGGGCCCGAGGCGGCGACCGAGCCTCGCGCGTCCTCGATCGCGAAGCCGGCTTCGCGCAGGCGTCGGGTGATCGAGGCGAGCGTGAAGCGCTGGACGTGCGGCGAGCCCGAGAGCGTCGACGGGGGACCCGCCTCGATCGCCTCGGGTCCGAGGCGCCGGGTCTTCGTCTTCTCGATCAGGTGACAGAAGCCCGAGCGGAACAGCAGCCGTCCGATACCCAGCTCCCACCAGAGGAACTGCTCGATCTCGAACCAGCCGTAGCCGTTCGGCACCGTCACGAGCAGGCGCCCGTGCGGCTCGAGCCGCGACCGGATCTCGCCGAGCAGCGCTACGAGCTCGGGATCGTGAAGGTGCTCGAGGACCTCCGAGGCGATTACGACGCTCGGCCTCACGGGCGACGCGGCGAGAGGCTGGCACGCGAGGATCCCCGGGTCGAGCCCTTCGCCCCGCAGCAGCTCCTGCCCGTGCTCGATGCTCTTCGCGTCGAGATCGATGCCGTGCACCCGGTAGCCGAGCTTCGCGAGCGGCCGGCACAGCATGTATCCGGTGCCGCAACCGACCTCGAGGATGCTGTCCTCCGGTGTCACGTGCCGCAGCACCCAGGCGAGCCGTTTGCGGCTGCCGTAGACGGTCTCCCGCACCAGGCGCGCCTCGCGTTCCTTCGCGTCGGGCGTGTGGCTCACGGCTTTCGGAACAGCCGGAGCCGGATGTAGAGCAGGCTGATCGCCAGCATCAGCGCGTAGGCGATGCTCGAGGCGATCGCGGCGCCCACGAAGCCGAGCTGCGGTATCAGCGCCAGGTTCAAGGCGACATTGACCAGCAGCGCCGCGAGCGGACCCACGACCACGACCCTGGGCATGCCGCAGGACGCGAGGAAGTTCATCAGGATACCGTTGATGGCATAGCAGCCCACGCCCGGCAGCAGCCAGCCGACGGCCGCCGCCGAGGGCTCGAAGGCGGCGCCGTAGGCGAGTCGGATCACGGGTCCCGCCGCGAGATGGGCGGCCCCCAGCGCGAGGGGGGTGGCCGGCACCATGACGAGGAGCACGCGGCGCACGAACCGCCAGCGCGCCTCCAGATCGGGAATCGCGGACAGCTTCGGGAACAGGATCGTCCCGACCACGGTCGGCAGCATCAGCAGGAGGTCCGCCAGCCCGACGGCGATCGCGTAGTAGCCGGTCTCGACGGCACCGCGCAGGTAGGTGAGGATGATGATGTCCGAGCGTAGCACCAGGAACACGAACAGGCTGCCGACGTAGGCGCGCAACCCGAATGGCAGGCAGGCGCGCAGCGTCTCGAACGACCATCCGATCGGGCCTTGGAGCTGTGTCTTGAGCCGCACCAGCGACCACAGGGCTCCGAGCACCACCGTCAGGAGCACCAGGCCGAACACGAGCTCCGGCGAGACCAGCCCGAGCGGCGCCGTGGCGGCGACCAGCAGCACGGCGAGCACTCGCGTCGAGAGATCGATCACGTTGTAGGTGCGGATCTGCTGCGTTCCGATCAGCAGGTTCTGAAGCAGCAGGCTCACGAGCCCCGCCGGGACCGCGAGGAACGTGAGCGCCAGTAGCGTGCCGCCGATGGGCGCCACGTCGGGTCGCAGCTGCACCAGCAGGAAGCCGAGGAGCGCCACGACGCCGCTCGCCGCGCTCACGGCGAGGCTGTTGCCGAGCAGCACGGGCAGCTTCCCGGGCTCGCGCGCGACGTAGTACGTGTTCGAGGACTGCAGCCCGAGGTTGCCGAGCTGGACTCCCGTGGCAGAGAGCGTGTTCGCCACGGCGAACAGGCCCCGGCCCTCGGGCCCCAGGATCCGGGTCACGAGAATGCTGTTGATGAACCCGAGCGCGACGACAGAGAGCTGCGTCAGGTACGTCTCCGAGACTTGTCGTACGAACACCGACTCCGTCAGCCGCCGTAGGTCGAAGCCGCGGGGCAGCGTCACTTGCGCGCAGTCACGGTCAGGTACCAGCCCCAGCGCCCGGCGAGCCTCTCCAGGAGCCGCCTCCGGGCGGCTGGTGACGCCGGACGGGACGGGAAGACGTGCCCGATGTCGATGTGGTCGGAGCGCACGGACACCTGCCGGAAGGGGGCGAACAGGCGCCGGCATTGCCTTCGGCTCAGCACCTTCACGAGGGGCGTCGCCCCGGACTCACGGGCGCCCTGCTCGACGTCGGCGAGCATGCGCCTGTAACCTCGGGTCCAGAGCTCGCCGCGTCTCACGCCCCGGCACAGCACGGTCGCGATCCAGTGGAAGGCCGAGTGCCGGTGGTAGAGGCTGACAATGGCCGCGCCGCCGGGCCTGAGGACGCGCCACGCCTCGAGGACCGCTTTCCCGGTATCGGGGGTGTGGTGGAGCACGCCAAAGGAGTAGACGACGTCGAAGCTCGCGTCAGCGAACGGCAGCCGCTCGGCGTCACCGCGGGTGAGGCGTGTCACGAGCCGCTCCTGGGCGAAGCGCTGGCGTGTCAGCTCGAGGTGCGTGGCCGTGAGGTCGATCGCGTAGGTGCGGGCCCCGGCGCGAGCGAACTGCGCGTGGTCCGTGCCCAGCCCGGGCCCGATCTCGAGCACGCGGCAGCCGGCGAAGGACGCAAAGCCCGCGGCCTGCTTCAGCCAGGGTGCGTAGACCTCGTAGCGGTGCTGCTCGACGCTCTGAAAGAAGGCCGCGCTGCCGCGCTCGAGCTCGGCGGCGGTGTCCGCGCCGCAGGGGTTGGCGTTCCATTGCCGCTGCGTCTCGAGCTTGGCGTCGGACGGGGACATGGGTGAGCCGCCTAGCGTAGCGTAACAGGCGCACGCGCAACGCCCTCGCTCGCGCAGCGGCGTCCCAGCGCCTCCACGATGCGGCGCGTGTGCTCGGCCCAGGTGTGACG
>CAZMRX010000096.1:0-15266 GCA_964568755.1 uncultured Acidobacteriota bacterium
CGGACCCGGCACGGGATCCCGGTCCGCCGCGGAGACGATGACCCACGGCCCGACACGGCCAGAAACCTATGCCATCGCCTCGCTGCGGACGGCGTCCCGGTGGCCGCGGTAGAAGGCGACGAGCCGCGGCAGGTAGTCGGCGAGGCGCGGGCACTCGACCCCGAGCGCCCCGAGATCGCGGCTCGCCTGGGTCGTGTCGTGCCGGACCATGTCGTGGAAGTAGTCGAGCGCCTGCTGCGGCAGGCCGAAGAAGCGCTGGACGGGCTGCGGGGCGAAGCACGCCCGCGCCACGCCGAGCGGCACCGGCACGAACACGAAGCGCCGGCCCGACGCGCGCGCGAACATCTCGCTGAGCTCGACCGGCGAGTGCGGCTGCGGGTCGCACAGGTGGTAGGTGCGGCCGGCGCTGGCGCTGGTGGCCGCGAGCCGCGCCATCGCCTCCACCACGAAGTCCACGGGCACGATGTTGACCGTGCCCCGGCTCGTCCCGATGCGGAAGAAGACGCCGGGCGAGGGCAGCCGCTCCATCAGGCGCAGAATCAGGTACGGCCCGTCGAACTTCGAAGTCTCGCCGGTGCGCGAGTCCCCGACCACCACGCCCGGGCGGTAGACGGTGGCCGGCACCTTCGAGCGCACCACCTCGACCTCGGCCTGGAACTTGGTCTCCTCGTAGTGGTTCTTGAACCCCTGGCCGACGTCCAGGTCGCTCTCGCGAAAAACACCGCGCGCGGTGCCCGAGACGTACGCGGTCGACACGTACTGGAGCCGGTCGAACCCGGGTGCGGAGGACACGAAGTCGAGCACGTGGCGCGTGCCGTCCACGTTGACGCGCCGGCCCACGTCGCGCGCGACCGCCAGGTCGTACACGGCGGCCAGGTGCCAGGCCTGCCACAGCGAGCGCCGCAGCGCGTCCGCCTTGGCTCTTTCGACCCCGAGCCCCGCCGCCGTGATGTCTCCTTTCAAGAGCTCGATGCGGCCGCGCGTGTGGGCGTGTCCTTCCGCGAGCGCGTGAAGCGAGCGCTGCGCTGCTTCCAGGAACTTCTCCTGCACCAGGCAGGCGACGCGAGTCCCCGGCTGCAGCTCGAGGATGCGCGGCAGCAGCCGCATCCCGATGAACCCGGGGAAGCCCGTGAACAGGATCGTCTTCAAGCGCCGCTCCGCGGCACGAGGCAGCAGCTCCCCGGGCACTCGTCAGGCGCGGCGCCGCGGGTGCCGAGGTGCGGCCGCAGCGTCTCGCCCGAGCTGCGCTCGTGGATCAGCTCCCTGATCATCGTCACGAAGCGAGGGTGGGTGCCCACCGTGGCGGCGCGCACCATGTTGAGCCCGAGCTCGAGCGCGCGCGCCTTGGCCTCGAGGTCGAGGTCGTAGACGACCTCCATGTGGTCGGACAGGAAGCCGATCGGCGCCACCACCACGTCGCGCGCGCCCTCGCGCGCGAGCGCGCGCAGGTGGTCGACGATGTCGGGCTCGAGCCAGGGCTGGCTGGGCGGGCCGCTGCGGCTCTGGAACACGAGCGAGTGCTGTGGGCGCCCGAGCGGGAACGCCACGAGCGCCGCCGTCTCGCGCAGCTCTGCCTCGTAGTCGCAGGCGGCGGCGAGCGCGCGCGGCAGGCTGTGGGCGGTGAACACGAGACGCGCCTCAGCGCGGCGCGGCTCGGGAATCCGCGCGAAGGCGGCCGAGACCAGCTCTACCATGGGCTCGATGAAGCCGGGGTGGTTGTAGAACGCGCGCAGCTTGTCGACCTGCGGCGCGCGCGGGCCGACCTCGGCGCGGGCGCGCGCGACGTCCTCCAGGTACTGGCGGCAGCCCGGGTAGGAGCCGTAAGCCGAGGTGAACAGCGCGAGCGCGCGCGAGATGCCGTCGTCGGCCATCTGGCGCAGCGTGTCGGCGAGCAGCGGGCGCCAGTTTCGGTTGCCCCAGTACACGGGCAGCGGCGTGCCGTGCCGGTCCAGCTCGTCGCGCAGCGCCGAAACCAGCTCGCGGCACTGGGCGCTGATCGGGCTCACGCCACCGAAGTGCTCGTAGTGGGCGGCCACCTCGCGCAAGCGCTCCTCGGGGACGTTCTTGCCGCGGACGACGTTCCTGAGGAAGGGCATGACGTCGTCCATGCCCTCCGGCCCGCCGAAGGAAACCAGGAGGATCGCGTCGTAGCGGCCCGGCACCCTGGCATCCTAACCCACGAGCGGGCGCCCGATCACGGCCCCGCGGGACGGCGCTCGTACCGCTAGCCGCGCTTGGGCTGCCGCAGCGACTTGTAGATCGCCTTCCAGCGTCCGCGCTCGGCCCGGCGCTTCAGCGGGTCCTCGCGGATCTCGAGCGCGCGCAGCTCGCCCTGCAGCTTCAGGAAGCTTCCGAGGCGAGCCGGGGTGAGCCGCTCCTCCTCGACCGCCCGGCGCACCGCGCACCCCGGCTCGTTGCCGTGGCCGCAGTCGGTGAAGCGGCAGGACGCGGCGAGGGCAGCTATGTCCTCGAACGCCGCCTCGAGCCCTCCGGAGTCCGTCCACAGCTGCAGCTCGCGCAGCCCCGGCGTGTCGACGAGCAGCGCGCCGCCCGGCAGCTCGACGAGCTCGCGGTGGGTGGTCGTGTGCATGCCGCGCTGGTCGCTCTCCCGAACCGCGCGCGTGCGCTGCTTCTCACGACCGAGCAGCCAGTTCACGAGCGTGGACTTGCCGACCCCCGAGGATCCGAGCAGCGCCACGGTGCGGCCGGGCTGCAGCCACGGGGCGAGCGCCTCGATCCCGTCGCCGTGCTTGGCGGCGATCACGCACACCGGAACGCCGCCGGCCACCTGCTCGATCTCGGCGCGCCTCGCCTCGAGGTCCGTGGCCACGTCGGCCTTGTTGAGCAGCACGACGGGGGAGGCGCCGCTCTCCCAGGCCAGAACGAGCGCTCGCTCGAGCCGGCGCGGGTTGAAGTCGGCGTCGAGGCCCATCAGCAGGAACACCGTGTCGACGTTCGCCGCCAGCACCTGCGCGACCGCGCGCATGCCGGCGGCGCGGCGGACGAAGGCCGTTCGCCGCGGCAGCACGGCCTCGACGGCGTCGCGCTCGTTCCCCGGTCGCGCCCGCAGCGCCACCCAGTCCCCGACCGTGGGCAGCTCCGCGGCGCCGGCAGCCGCCCGCTTCAGCGCCGGCGCGGGCTCGGCGAGGCTCTCGCCTGCCGCGGTCAGGACGCGCAGGTGGCGCGTGTGGCCCGAGACGACGCGCCCCGGGACGAGGCCCTGCGCGGCGAAGGGCGCGAAGCGAGCGGCGTCCGCCTCGCCCCAGCCCAGCCGCGCGAGGCGGTCGTCCTCCAACCTGGCTTCAGCCGCGGCTGCGGCGGAACTCGTCCATGAAGCCGGCGAGCGCCGCCACCGACTCGTCCGGGCAGGCGTTGTAGACGGACGCCCGAACGCCACCCACCGAGCGGTGCCCCTTGAGCCCGTCCATGCCCTCGGCCTGCGCCTGCTTCAGGAAGGCCTTCTCGGTCGCTTCGTCGGGCAGGCGGAAGGTGACGTTCATCTGCGAGCGGCTCTCCGGCCGCGCGTGGCCGCGGTAGAAGCCGTCGCTGCGGTCGATCGCCGCGTACAGCCGCGCAGCCTTGGCCTGGTTGCGCTCGGCGAGCGCCGCGAGGCCGCCCCGCTCGCGCAGCCACTCGAGCACGAGGCCCGTGACGTAGATCGCGAAGGTGGGCGGGGTGTTGTAGAGCGAGCGGCTCTCGCTCATCAGGCGATAGTCGAGCAGCGCGGGCAGGCCCCCGGGCGCGCGCTCGAGCAGGTCGCGGCGCACCACCACCAGCGTGACCCCCGCGGGGCCCAGGTTCTTCTGGGCGCCCGCGTAGAGCAGCCCCAGCCGCGAGACGTCGAACGGGCGGCTCAGCACGTCGGACGAAGCGTCGCAGACGAGCGGGACCCCCGCGGGCGGCTCGGGCGGCTGCGGCCACTGCGTGCCGTAGATGGTGTTGTTCGAGGTGAAGTGCAGGTAGGCGGCGGCCGGGTCGAGGTCGAGCTCCGCCTGCTGCGGCACGCGGTCGAAGCCGCTGCTCTCGGTCGAGCCGGCGACGCGCGCGCGACCCTGCTTCTGGGCCTCCTGGAGCGCCGCCTTCGACCAGTGGCCGGACAGCACGTAGTCGGCCGAGGCGCCCTCGCTCCGGAGGTTGGCCGGCACCATCGCGAACTGCAGCGAGGCGCCGCCCTGCAGGAACAGCACCGCGTGCTCGGGACCGATCCCGGCGAGCGCGCGCAGGTCGGCCTCCGCCTTCTGGATGATCGACTCGAATGCGGCCGAGCGGTGGCTCATCTCCAGCACGGACATGCCGGTGCCCGCGTAGTCCAGCAGCTCCTCCCGGACCCGCTCCAGCACCGGCAGCGGCAAGGCCGCCGGCCCCGCCCCGAAGTTGTGGATGCGCCTGGTAGCCGTCGTCGTCGTCATCGCCCTATGCTACCCCCGCCGCGGCGGTCTTTTCACGTTTCGCGAAACCTTTTGGGCCTCGCAGCCGTCTTTCCCGAGAAGAGCGAGACTCGGAGGGAACGGATGACGCTCAGGAACCTGATGGACAGCTACGAGCGTCGGCTGATCGAGGAGGCGCTGCGGGCCACCGGCGGCAACCAGCGCCGCGCGGCCCAGGCCCTGGGCGTGCTCCCCACCACGCTGCACGAGAAGATGAAGCGGCTCGGGCTGGCGCGGCGTTCGAAGCCGGCCGTGGCGGCGCCCCTGGCCCTCGCCGGCTAGAGGGCCGCTTCGCCCTCGAGGACGAAGAGCAGCAGCAGGGTGCGCTGCACCCCCCGGCGCGCGACGCCTCCCGTCTTCACGCAGTTGTTGTCGTCCGAGAGCAGGTACACGAGCGTGCGGCCCTCGCTGTCCCGCCGTACCTCGAGGCCCTCGAAGTTGTCGAGCGTGAGCGGGGGCTCGAGTCTGGCGATCTCGCGGGGCTCGAGCGGGCCGTGGCCCGCGAGCGCCTCCCGCTCGAGCAGCACGATCCGCGCGGCCAGGGGCGGGAAGCGCCGCTCGACCACCAGCAGGTCCCCATTCGGCAGGCGCGCGGCGGCGGTCGGCCGGAACGGCTCGCCGGCCCAGCCGCCGTCGAAGCGCAGCGGGTAGGCGCGCTCCTCCCAGCTCTCCCCGCGCCCGACCCAGGCGGGGACGGCCAGCGAGGCCGTGCGGCGCTCCTCGCACACGACCAGCCGCTTCCCGTCGCCGGCGTCGGCCATCAGCTCGATCCCGCCGTTGCGGGCACACTCGGCGAGCCCGGCCGGCGCGCCGAGGGGCCTCGCGGGTCCCGCGAACCCGACCCCGTATTCCTCGATCCGGCCCCGGCCCTCGAAGCCGACCTCCAGCCCCCCCCCGGGGGCCGCAACCAGGCTCTCGGCGTCGACGTCGTCGGCTGCCAGTGCGCTCCCGGTCGAGCTCGTGAGCGCGACGAGCTGGGGCTCGCCCAGGCCCGCGAGGCGGCCGGCCGCGTCGTAGCTCAGCCGGGCGGTCAGGCCGTTGCCGCAGTCGGAGACCGCGACCAGCCGTTCGCCGTCGGCGCTGACGCGCAGGTCCGAGAGGCCCCCGAAACGCGGGTCTTCGGCACGCAGCCACAGGCCGCCCATGAAGCGCATCGGGCCGACCTGGGTCCTGGAAGGGTCGCCGGGGTCGAGCGGTACCGGCGTGACCTCCACCTGGAGCGCACCCGTGACGGGCGGCGCGTCGGCCGTGGCGGTGAGGGCGGCCAGGCCAGCGAGAACGACGGCCCCGCCGCTCAGCAGCGCCGAGAGATGCCCACCCGGGCGGCCGCTCGAATGTGTCGACATCCCTCGATCATAGCGCGCCGGTCGCCCGGGCTTTGGTAAGATTTTGTTGCGATGCGAAACTTCGGCGCGGTTCTTCTGCTGGCCGGAATCGTCGGCTTCCTGTACTGCTCGAGCCGACTGTCGGAGACGGCCCCGCTCCCGCAGGGCCTCACGATCGGCGATAGCCTGAGCCAGCCGGCGGGCCGCTGGGAAGTCGCCCGCTACGCCTGCGGCGCGGCCGCCGGCTTCGGCCTCCTGATGGCCCTTTTTCCGAAAGGTCGCTAGCGGGAGCTCGGGGTTGTCCGCTAGTCCGTAGACAGCGCCCGCACCGACAGCTCCGGCGGCAGCCGCCGCGGCGGGACGACGACCGGACCGCTGTCCACCGGCGCCTTGCGGATCGGGATCGTGTACGAGCGCCCGGCCCGGACCCGGGTGCTCGAAAGGCCGTTCGCCTGTCGGATCGCCTTCACGCTCGTTCCGTAGCGCCGGGCGATCGACCCGAGCGTCTCGCCGCTCTTCACCCGATGGCGCACCGTCGGCGGCGGCGCGACGCCGGACTCGACGAGCACCGGGTAAGCGATCCGGCCGAACTCCTGCGCGCGACGGTTGTAGAAGCGGACGTGCAGGTGGTCCTTGTGGCGCCGCTCGTGCTGGATGATCCCCTTCTCGCTGCTGCGGCCGAAGATGTCGGCGAGCCAGCCGCGGTCCTCGCCCTCGGCCAGCGCCTGGTCGTAGAGCACGCGGATCAGCGTGCGGTCGACGAAGATCCGCTCGACGTCGGACTCCGTGACCAGCGCTCGCACGAAGGCCCAGGTGCGAGGCGCGTCGAGGTCCTTCGGCCGCGCCGCGCGGAACGTCTCGGCCGCGCCGCTCTTGTAGTAGAAGCCGAGGTCGGCGTCGCGGCCGGCCTGGTGCGAGCGGTGGCGGTCGATGCGCCCGCCGCGGGGATTGCTGAGGTCGCCGATCACCAGCCGCGGCGAGCCCGGGTAGCGGGCCTCGACCGCCTCTATCGCGTTCACGATGAAGTCGATCGTCTCGTCGGTAGCCCACGCGTCGTCCTGCTCGCGCAGCTTCCAGAACGAACCCTCCGGAAACGGGACCGGGTTCAGCAGCAGCCCGGCGTCCGGTGTCCCGATCGACAGCGGCCCGAGCGCCCGGGGATCCCGCTCCGCCATGTCCCGCAGCATCGCGACGTCGCTGTCGAGGCTCTCGGGGACGAGCTCTTCAATTCGCTCGACGTCGGCGGGGGCGGGGGCGGCGGAATCGTCTGCGACGACCGAGCCCGGGCCGGCACACACCACCGCGAACGCGATGATCCGGCACCATTCGGGCCTCTGTCTCGACTTCCCCATCCGTTGACGCCCCGCCTGGGCCTCAGGCACACCGGCGACCCGGCCCGAACCAACCTGTCAATTATAACAGGTTGAACGCGATCCGGCTAGGGAATGAGCGTCATGAGCGCGCGTGCTAGCCTCCGACCGTGACCGGGTCCTTGCTCCTGCCGGCCGTGACGCTCCTGTTCCTTGCCGCCTCGCACCTGCCGGCCCAGGAGCGCGCCGACACGGCGCCGGCGCAGGACGAGCCTCTGGAGCTCGAGGAGGAGGTCACCGTCACCGCGGGCCACGGCGAGCGGCGGATCCAGGACGTTCCGCTCCGGGTCGAGGTGGTGGACCGGGAAGAGATCGAGGAGAAGGCCCTGATGACCCCTGGCAGCGTGGCCATGCTGCTCGGCGAGACCACGGGGCTGCGGGTCCAGACCACGGCGCCTTCGACGAGCGCCGCGAACGTGCGCATCCAGGGCCTGCGCGGACGCTACACGCTGCTGTTGTCCGACGGGCTGCCGCTCTACGGCACGGGCGGCGGCTCGCTGAGCCTGCTGCAGGTGCCCCCGCTCGACCTCGGCCAGGTCGAGATCGTCAAGGGCGCGGCCTCGGCGCTCTACGGCCCCTCGGCGATCGGCGGCGTCGTCAACCTCGTGTCGCAGCGGCCGGGTGAAGGCCAGCGCCAGGCGCTCGTCAACGCCAGCACGCAGCAGGCCCTCGACGCGACGGCGTGGCTCGCGGAGCCGCGCGCCGGCCGCTCCGGGTCGCTCCTCGCGGGGTTCCACGGCCAGAAAGCGCAGGACCCGGACGAGGACGGCTGGTCCGACCTGCCCGCCTTCGCGCGCGGCGTGCTGCGCCCGCGGATGACGTGGGACGACGGCGCCGGCCGCTCGCTGTTCGCGACGATCGGCGGCATGGCCGAGAACCGCGACGGCGGCACCGAGCCGGGCGCCCTGGCGCCCGACGGCCTGCCCTTCGCGCAGGACCTCGACTCGCGGCAGGGCGACCTGGGGCTCGTCGGGCGCGTCGCGTTCGCGCGCGGCCTGCTGATGAGCGTGCGCGGCTCCTTCACCTACAGGCACGAGGACCGGCTCCTCGGCGAAGCCCGTGAGCGCGGCCGCCGCACCACCGCGTTCGGCGAGGCGGTCCTCGGCGGCAGCTCGGGCGCGCACACGTGGCTCGTCGGGGCTGCCCTCGAGAGCGACTCCTACGCCAACCAGGACCTGGAGCGCTTCGACTACGACCACGTCACGCCCGGGTTGTTCGCGCAGGACGAGATCCGGCTCGGCGGCCGGGCGGCGCTGGGCCTCAGCGCGCGCTTCGACCACCAGGACCGCTACGGCTCCTTCCTGAGCCCGCGCGCCTCGCTGCTCGTGCGACCGGCGCCGGGCCTGAGCGCGCGGCTCAGCGCGGGGACCGGGTTCTTCACGCCCACGCCGTTCCTCGAGGAGAACGACGAGAGCGGACTCTCCCGCGTGCTGCCGCTCGCGCCGGAGCTTGCCGCCGAGCGCGCGCGCAGCGCCTCGCTCGACCTCGGGCTGGCACGGGGGAGCTTCGAGGTCAATGCCACGCTGTTCGGATCGCGGGTCGAGGACGCGCTGCAGCGCCGCCAGGCGGCGCCCGAGGCCTTCGCGATCGTGAACGCGGAGCTGCCGGTGCGCACCTGGGGCACCGAGCTGCTGCTGCGCTACCGGCGCGGCGGCCTGATGCTGATGGCGACCCACTCGTTCACGAGCTCGAGCGAGGAGGACCCCGAGGCGCCGGGCGCCAGGCGCGACGTGCCGCTCACCCCGGGCCACGTGGCGAGCGTCAACGCGATCTGGGAGGACGAGGCGAAGGGCCGCATCGGCATCGAGGCCTACTACATCGGGCGCCAGCCGACGGACGAGAACCCCTACCGCACGCAGGGCCGCGCGTACGTGCTGTTTGGGGCGCTCGTCGAGAAGCGCTTCGGGCGCGCGCGGGCGTTCCTCAATCTCGAGAACCTGGGCAACGTGCGCCAGACGCGCTACGACCCGCTGCTCCTGCCCGTGCGCGCCGCAGACGGCCGCTTCACGGTGGATGCCTGGGCCCCGCTCGACGGCTTCGTCGCCAACGGCGGCGTGCGCGTGGGCTTCTGAGCGCGGTGGGTCCCACGCCGACCTCGGGACGCCCGCCGCTTCCTCCCGGCGCGGGCGTGGCGCTGGGCCTTCTCCTCGCCGCTGCGGTTCGCGTGCCCGCGGCCGGTCACGTGCCCACTGCGATCGCCGGCGCCCTGGCGGCCCCCGTCGCGGCGCTGACGGCCGCGGCCATGGCGGGACCGGCAGCCGCGCTCTGGGCCGGCGGCCTCGTCGCGCTGTCGCCGATTCACACGCTCGCGAGCCACAACGCCGCGCCGGAGGCGTACCTCGTCACGAGCCTGTTCATCGCCCTTTGGCTGCTCACCGCGCTCGACCGCAGGGGACACCCGTCGCTCGCCGTCGCACTCGGCCTGGTGGTCGGGGGCCTTCTGGCCTGCGGCGTCGCGGGGTTTGCAGCTGCAGCCGTCCTGCTGCCGTCGTGCCTGGCCCTGCGCCGCGAGCGGCGATCGGCCGCGTGGCAGTCGGGCGCCGTGGCGCTCGCGGTCGCGGCGACGGCCGCGGCGCTCGGTCTCGCCCGCTCGCCCCTCGACTACGGCGAGATCCCGCCGTGGATCCCGGAGACGACGCTCGCGGGCATCGCGCGCTGCGCGGGAGCGTCCTTCACGCGCATCCTCGGCCTCGAGTACCAGCTCGTGGTGCCGCAGGCGCGCTACGCGCTGCCGCTCACCGCTCTCGTCGTCGCGGTCATGGCGCGCGGAGCGTCGCGGCTGCCGGGGCGCACGGCCGGGCTGCTCGTCGCGGGCGCGCTCCTGCCGGTGGCCATGGGCGCCGGGATGGCCCTGGGCACGGGGCGCGTGCTGCCGCTCCAGGCGCACCGTCTGCTGGCGTCGCTGCCGTTCGTCGCGCTGCTGACGGCCGCCGGCCTCGGATCGCTGAGCGGCCGGCACGCGTGGGCCGTGGGCGCGCTGCTCATCGGCGCGCTCGTCGCATTCCACGCATCCGCGCTCGCCCGCTAGCGCCTCACTCGAACTCGCGGCGCGGCGGCTCCTGGTCCGTGCCGACACGGCCGGCGGCGATGCCGGCGCGCAGGTAGTTCTCGCCCCGGATCGGCGAGCCGGCGAGCCGGCGCAGCAGCGTGAGCTGGCCGACGTGCGTGAGGGCGTCGGCGATCGGCCCCTGGAAGATCTGCTCGACGCTCGCGCCCTGCGGGTCCTGCGCGAGCTGGGCGTCGAGCCGCTGCAGGCCGTCGTAGAAGCGCGAGACCTCGTCCTGCCAGGGAAGCGGCGGCGAGTCCTTCCAGGCCTCCTGGCCGCGCGCGAGCGACGCCGCCCAGTCGAGCAGGTCGCCGATGTGGGCCAGGATCTGCACCGGCGTGCGGCTGGTCGCCGCCAGGTGGAAGGAGGCGAAGGAGTCGGGCGCCCCGCGCACGGCCTTGCCCCCGCGGTAGGCGAGCGTCGCGAGCGTGTGACGCAGCAGCTCGCGCCTGGCGCGCGCGTCCGGGTCGGGATCGCTCATGGCTCGGAGTCTACTCCTCTGCGAGAATAGGCGCGCATGGAGGAACCCGCGCCCGCGAGCCCGGCGCCGGCGAGCGACGCCCCGTTCGAGGGCTTCTCGCCGGAGGAGCTGCGGCACTTCTACCGCTCGCTGCTGCTGCCGCGGATGATCGAGGAGAAGATGCTGGTCCTGCTGCGCCAGGGCCGGCTCTCCAAGTGGTTCTCCGGCATCGGCCAGGAGGCGATCGCCACCGGCGTCGTCACGGCGCTCGAGCCCGGCGACTACGTGCTGCCGATGCACCGGAACCTGGGGGTGTTCACGGGCCGCGACCTCGACCTGCCGCGGCTGTTCCGCCAGCTGCTCGGCCGCGAGGGCGGCTTCACCAAGGGCCGCGACCGCACCTTCCACTTCGGCTCGCTCGACAAGGGTATCGTCGGGATGATCAGCCACCTGGGCGCGATGCTGCCGGTGGCGTGCGGCCTGGCGCTCGCGGCGCAGCTGCGCGGCGAGCGGCGCGTCGCGGCCGCCTTCACCGGCGACGGCGCCACGAGCGAAGGCGACTTCCACGAGGCGCTCAACCTGGCGGCGGTCTGGAAGCTGCCCGTGATCTTCGTGGTCGAGAACAACCAGTGGGGGCTGTCGACGCCGGCCCACGAGCAGTACGCCTGCCGGCACCTCGCGGACCGCGGCATGGGCTACGGCATGCCGGGCCTGGTGGTGGACGGCAACGACCTGCTGTGGGTGGTGCGCGCGGTGCGCCGGGCCGCCGAGCGCGCGCGGCGCGGCGACGGGCCGACGCTGCTCGAGTTCAAGACCTACAGGATGCGCGGCCACGAGGAAGCCTCGGGCACCGACTACGTCCCGAAGAGCGAGCTCGAGGAGTGGGCGAAGAAGGACCCGGTGCGGCGCTACCAGGGGCTGCTGGTCGAGCGCGGGCTGTTCACGGACGCCGAGCTCGACCAGGTTCGCGCCGCGTACAAGCAGCGCATCGACGTGCTGGTCGACGAGGCGCTCGCGGCCGACGAGCCGCGCTCGAGCGTCCGCGAGAAGCTGCAGGACGTGTTCGCGCCCAGCCTGCTGGAGCCGCGGCCGCCCACGACCGAGGCGCTGGCCGAGGCTCCCGAGCTGCGCTACGTGGACGCGATCAGCGACGCGCTGAAGGTCGCGATGCGGCGCGACGAGCGGATCGTGCTCATCGGCCAGGACATCGCCGAGTACGGCGGCGTCTTCAAGGTGACCGAGGGCTTCGCCGCCGAGTTCGGCAAGGCTCGCGTGCGCAACACGCCGATCATCGAGTCGGGCGCCGTCGGCGCGGCGCTCGGCCTCGCGCTCGGCGGCTACGTGCCGATGGTCGAGATGCAGTTCGGCGACTTCATCACCTGCGCCTTCAACCAGATCGTGAACAACCTGGCCAAGACGCACTGGCGCTGGGGCGCGCGCGTGCCGGTCGTGATCCGCGCGCCGATCGGGGGCGGCACGGGCGCCGGCCCCTTCCACTCGCAGAACGTCGAGTCGTGGTTCACGTCGGTGGCGGGGCTCAAGGTGGTCGCCCCCGCCACGCCCTACGACGCCAAGGGCCTGCTGATCGCGGCGCTCGAGGACGGCAACCCGGTGCTCTACCTCGAGCACAAGCTGCTCTACCGCTCGGCGAAGGGCCCGGTGCCGGCGGGCCACTACTCGATCCCGATCGGCGAGGCGAAGCTCGCGCGCGCGGGCCGCGACGCCACGATCGTCACCTACGGCGTGGGTGTCGCGTGGGCGCTCGAGGCGGCGGCCGAGCTGGCGCGCGAGGGCCGGGAGATCGAGGTGATCGACCTGCGCTCGCTCGTGCCCTGGGACCAGGAGCGCGTGGTGCGCTCGGTCGCGAAGACGGGCCGTTGCCTGGTGCTGCACGAGGCGCCGCTCACGGGAGGCTTCGGCGGCGAGATCGCCGCCACCGTCGGCCGCGAGGCCTTCGAGTACCTCGACGCGCCGGTGGCGCGGCTCGGCGCGCTCGACACGCCGGTGCCGTTCGCGAAGGCGCTCGAGGCGCTCTACTCGCCCAAGGGCCGGCTGCTCGCCACGCTGCGGGAGCTCGTCGCGTACTGAGCGGGAGCCCAGCCGGGATCCGATCTTCGGCGTCCTCGGCGCCCGATCACGGGAAGGGTGACCCCGGCGACCTGCTATCCTGAGGTCGATGCAGGCCGATCCCGTGATCAGGGTGCTCGAGGCGCTGGAGCGGGAGCGCGTGCGCTACGCCGTCTTCGGCGCCGTGGCCGTCAACGTGCACGGGCTGCCTCGCTTCACCGAGGACCTCGACATCTTCGTGGCCCCGGAGCGCGAGAACGTCGAGGCGCTCAAGCGGGCGCTTCATTCGGTGTTCGCGGATCCGAGCATCGACGAGATCTCCGCGGACGACCTGCTCGGAGACTACCCCGCCATCCAGTACGTTCCGCCCGAGGGCGCCTTCTACGTCGACATCCTGACGCGGCTGGGAGAGGCGTTTCGCTTCCAGGATCTCGAAACACAACGCCTGCCGTTCGAAGGGCTCCTGGTTACCGTGGTGACGCCTCGCCAGCTCTATCGCATGAAGAAGGACACCGTCCGCCCCAAGGACCGCATGGATGCCGAAGCGCTACGGCGCAAGTTCGGGCTACAGGACGACTGATGGCGATTCGCAGGTTCCGAAGCATCGAGGAGATGGACGGTTATCGCTGGTACGAGCCGGGCGATCCCGTGCTGTTTCGAGCCATCCGGCGGGTCTGGGAGCTGGGGTACAGGACGGTGCGTCCGCGTTTCCCGGCGGGCATCCACAAGCACCGAACTCTCGCCTCCAAGAATGCGCTTCAGGAGTCCTGGGCCGATGCGAACTTCTCCGCCTACCAGAAGAGACTGACGGAGGAGTTGGCCCGCCTGCAGGGCGGAGGCTAGCGCGCCAGCTTCTCGAACGCCAGCCGCACGTCGAGCGGCTGCAGCAGCGAGTCGTGCTCGAGGCGCCAGGCCACCAGCAGCGTCTTGCCGTCGGGCACCAGCGTGTAGACGGCGGTGATCACGCCCTTGCCCTTGGCCTCGCGCTCCTCCGTGACGATCTGGTTGTCCTTCCAGGTCACGCTCACCTTGAGGTTGCCGCCGCCCGGGCCCATGCTGGTCGCCTCGCGGCCGAAGTAGTAGATGTTCACCTCGTCGCCGGTGCCCGACTTGAACTCGGTCGCGGTGTGCTCGATCGTGAGCAGCCGCCGGTCAGGGTCCTCGCGGATGCCCTCGAGCCAGCTGCGGATCCACACGCGCACCTGCTCGGACTTCTTGTTGCTCTGCGTGTAGGTGGGCCCGACCGACCGTTCGACCGCCTCCTTCAAGTCGTCGCTGCGCTTCTGGACGAACCTGTAGCTTCCGCTGAAGTTGGGCTTCGATTCCTGGGCTGACGCAGCCTCGGGAAGCAGGCATCCGAGCGCCAGGGCGAACGCCGGCAGGGCGAGCGACCGTCGAGTTCTGCGCATGCGACCGAGGATAACCCAACACCGGCCCCGTCCATCGAGCCGGCCCGACACCCCCGTCCCGCGGCCAGCGCATGGGGCTGTTCGAGCGCTTTGGTGCCATTTGGGAGGCTGGCAGGCTTTCTGCTCCTGCCAGCTACTGGAGCGCACGAGGCGGCAATTCGTGCGCCCGGAGGTTCGCCATGAGCAAGTACCGCATCGCCTGGCTGCCGGGGGACGGCATCGGCAACGACGTCATGGAGGCGGCCCGCACCGTGCTCGACTCCGTCGAGCTGGACGCCGAGTACGTCCACGGCGACATCGGTTGGGAGTTCTGGTGCCGGGAGGGCGATGCGCTCCCGACGCGCACGATTCACCTGTTGAAGACGGTGGACGCGGCGCTGTTCGGCGCGGTCACCTCCAAGCCCGTGAAGGCCGCCGAGACCGAGCTCGTCCCCGAGCTCAGGGGCAAAGGGCTCACCTACCGCTCGCCGATCGTCAGGATGCGGCAGCTGTTCGACCTCTTCGTGTGCCTGCGGCCCACGAAGGCCTACCCGGGCAATCCCCTGAACCACAGGGACGGGATCGACCTCGTGGTGTTCCGCGAGAACACCGAGGACCTGTACGCAGGCGTCGAGTTCGGCCCGGTCCCGCAGGAGCTCGTCGCCACCCTCAGCAAGCTGTCGCCGCCCTTCGCCCACTTCGCGGCGCTGCCGCTCGACGAGTACGCGGTGTCCTGCAAGATCAACACCAAGCACGGCTCGCAGCGGATCGTCCGCGCCGCCTTCGAGTTCGCGCGCACGCACAAGCGGCGCAAGGTCACGATCGTCCACAAGGCGAACGTGGTGCGCGCGACCGACGGGTTGTTCCTCGAGGAAGCGAAGAAGGTGGCGCGGGACTTCCCCGAGATCCAGGTGGACGACGCCAACATCGACGCCGTCTGCATGTGGCTGCTCAAGAACCCGCTCGCCTACGACGTGCTGGTGGCCCCGAACCTCTACGGCGACATCATCTCGGACCTGTGCGCGCAGATGGTGGGCGGCCTCGGCTTCGGCTGCTCGGGCAACATCGGCGAGCAGCTGGCCGTCTTCGAGCCCACCCACGGCTCCGCGCCCAAGTACGCGGGCCAGCACAAGGTGAACCCGATCGCCACGATCCTGGCCGCGAAGATGATGCTCGACTGGCT
>CAZMRX010000097.1:0-13392 GCA_964568755.1 uncultured Acidobacteriota bacterium
GGGCCGATGATCGACGGCCAGGTCGTCCCCGAGGCGGTCGAGACGGCCTTCCGCGCCGGCCGGCAGGCGCGCATCCCGTACATGGTCGGTGCCAACAACCGGGAGTTCGGCTTCCTGCCGCTGCCGCCCGCCGCGGTCGAGGGCATGCTCGCCCGCTTCGGCGCGGCCAGGGACGAGGTGCTGGCGGCCTACGACCCGGGCAAGACCGGCGATCTGGGCGAGGTGGGCGTGGGGCTCGCGAGCGACGGGGCGATGGTGGAGCCGGCCCGGCTCCTGGCGCGGCTCGCCGCCTCCGCCGGGCAGCCGACCTACGCCTACCGCTTCTCCTACGTGGCCACCTCGCTGCGAGGCCAGGTGAAAGGCGCGCTGCACGCGACCGAGATCCCGTTCGTTTTCGCGACCGTGCGCGCCAAGTACGCCGGCGCCACGACCCCGGAGGACGAGGCCATGGGCCAGGCCGCCAACGCCTACTGGGCGGCCTTCGCGCGCAGCGGCGACCCGAATGGCGAGGGTCGGCCGCCGTGGCCCGCTTTCTCGGCGGCGGGCGACATCGTGATGGACTTTGCCGCAGGCGGCCCAGCGGCCGGGCCCGACCCGTGGAAGGCGCGGCTGGACCTGATCGAACGCTTCGCGACGCCCGCGCCGGCGGGCGCGCCTTCGGCGCGCGTGCCGACGCCGAACGACACCCTGGTCTCGACCGAGGTGGCTGCCGACCGCAGGGTCACGTTCCGCATCTACGCCCCGAAGGCGAGCGAGGTCGCCCTGCGGGGCGACTGGATGGAAGGCCCGGGAGTCGAAGCGCTGAAGAAGGACGAGCGGGGCGTCTGGTCGGCGAGCGTGGGCCCGCTGGCTCCCGACTTCTACAGCTACTCGTTCGTCGTCGACGGCGTGAAGACGGTCGATCCGAAGAACGCCCTGATCAAGCAGGGTGTGACCAGCGTCGACAACATGCTGATGGTCCAGGGTCCCGAGACGGCGCTCATCGAGGCGAGGAGCGTGCCGCACGGCGAGATCCGGATGGCCTTCTACCCCTCGAGCACGCTCGGTGGCGAGCGGCGCCTGCACGTCTACACGCCTCCCGGCTACGACGCGAGCCGGGACCGCTACCCGGTTCTCTACCTGCTGCACGGCGGCGGCGACGAGGACTCCGGCTGGAGCAGCATCGGGCGGGCCGGGTTCATCGCCGACAACCTGCTCGCGGCCGGCAAGGCCCTGCCGCTCGTCATCGTCATGCCCAACGGCAGCCTGCCGCGTCCCGCCAACCTGCCCCCGTTCGTCCCCGGCGCCACCCCGAGCCCCGAGGCCGCGGCCGCCCTGGCGGCCTCGCAGGCGCGCTTCACGAGCGAGCTGATGAAGGACGTCGTCCCCTTCGTCGAGACGAGGTACCGCGTCCGCAGCGACGCGAAGGGTCGCGCCATCGCCGGCCTCTCCATGGGAGGCGGGCAGACGCAGCGCGTCCTGGCCGCCCACCCCGACGCTTTCGGCTACGTCGCCATCTGGAGCGCGGGCGTGCGTCCCGAGGGGAGCGAGGCGTTCGTTAAGGACGCCCAGGCGCTCCTGGCCGCGCCGGCGAAGGTGAACCAGTCGGTCCGCCTGCTCTCGATCCGCGCCGGCGAGAAGGACTTCGCGCTGCCCGGGACGCGCAATCTCAGCGAGCTGCTCACGAAGCACGGGATCAGGAACGAGCTGCAGGTCAACGGCGGCGGCCACACCTGGCTCAACTGGCGCCTGTACCTGGGCGAGCTGCTGCCGTTGCTGTTCCGCTGACGGGGAGCTCCGCCCGTGCGCCTTCGCGGCCGCCGCGACCGGCGGCGAAGTGAGAAGGGACGGGCGGCCTGATGCTCGCCCTTCTCGGCCTCTTCACCGTCGTCGTCCTGCTGGCTGCGATCCTCAGCCGCAGGACGACTCCGCTCGTGGCGCTGATCGTGGTCCCGATCGCGGCCGCGCTCGCCGCCGGCTTCGGCCTCGAGACGGCGAAGTTCGCCGTGGCCGGCATCCGGGACATCGCGCCCGTCGTAGCGATGTTCGTGTTCGCGATCCTCTTCTTCGGAGTGGTGACGGACGCCGGCCTGTTCGATGCCTTGCTCGACCGCGTCCGGCGTGCGGTCGGGAGCCGCCCGTCCTGGATCGTGCCCGGCACGACGCTGGTCGCGGCGCTCGTGCACCTCGACGGATCCGGTGCGGTGACGTTCCTGGTGGTGGTGCCCGCCATGCTCCCGCTCTACGAGCGGCTGGGAATGGACCGGCGCCTGCTCGCCTGCGCCGCCGCGATGGGCGCCGGAGTGATGAACATCGTGCCGTGGGGAGGACCGACGCTGCGCGCCGCTGCGGCGCTGCGGATCCCGGTCGCCGAGCTCTTCAATCCGCTGCTCCCGGCGCTCCTGGCGGGGCTCGTCTACGTGCTCGGGGCGGCCTACTGGCTCGGCAGGAGGGAGGAGAAGCGTCTCGTGCTCGCCCAGGCGCGGCTGGCCGAAGCCTGGAGCCGCGAGCTCACGGCCGAGGAGCGGCGGCTGCGGCGGCCCCGCAGGCTCTGGTGGAACGTGGCCCTGGCGCTCTCGGCGCTCGGCGCGATCCTCTCCGGCCTGGTTCCCCCCGCCGTCGCGTTCATGGTCGCTACGGCCCTGGCGCTGCTCGTGAACTATCCGGATCCCGCCCTGCAGCGGGAGCGAGTCGACGCCCACGCCCGGGCGGCGCTGATGATGGCGAGCATCCTGCTCGCGGCGGGCGTTTTCACGGGCATCCTGCAGGGTACGGGCATGCTGACGGCGATGGCCGCAGCGGCCGTGGATCACATGCCCGGGGAGCTGGCGCGGCACGTCCCGCTGGCGCTCGGCCTCGTGGCGATGCCGCTCAGCCTGCTCTTCGACCCGGACTCCTTCTACTTCGGCGTACTGCCCGTGCTCGCCGAGGCGTGCGCGATGCTCGGCGTCGCACCGGCTCACGTGGCGCGGGGCGCGCTCCTCGGCCAGATGACCACCGGCTTTCCGGTGAGCCCGCTGACGCCGGCGACGTTTCTCCTGGTCGGCCTGGCGGGTGTCGACCTGGCCGCGCACCAGAAGTTCAGCTTCCTGCTGCTCTGGGGCGCCTCGGTCGTGATGACCCTGACGTGCGCCCTGCTGGGCATCATCCCGACGTGAGCCCGCCTTTGTGGTGGAGAATCGCTCTCGGATGAGACGCGTTCGGATCGGCGCCGGCGCCGGCTACTCGGGAGACAGGATCGAGCCCGCGGTCGAGCTGGCGGAAAAGGGCGAACTCGACTACCTGGTCTTCGAATGCCTGGCCGAGCGGACGATCGCGCTCGCCCAGGCCGAGAAGCGCAAGGACCCCGCGCGCGGGTACGACCCGCTGCTGGCGGAACGCATGACCGCGGTGCTCGGCCGCTGCCGCGCGAACGGCACGAAGATCGTCACGAACGCGGGCGCCGCCAATCCCGTGGCGGGAGCCGAGAGGGTGCGTGAGGTCGCCCGGTCGCTGGGCCTCGCAGGCCTGCGGATCGCGGTGGTGGGCGGCGACGACGTGCTCGGGCTCCTGGCAGGGGAGGACGTCCCCCTGGAGGGCGCTCCCGGCCCGCTCGCGGCGCTCGGCGAACGCGTGGTCTCGGCCAATGCATACATCGGGGCGGCCCCGATCGTGGAGGCGCTCGCGGGAGGCGCCGACGTGGTGATCACGGGCCGCGCCGCCGATCCCGCCCTGTTCCTGGCGCCGCTCATCCACGAGCTCGGCTGGTCGCCGGAAGACTGGACCCGGCTCGGCCAGGGGACGCTCGTCGGCCACCTGCTGGAGTGCGCGGGCCAGGTCACCGGCGGCTACTTCGCCGACCCCGGCTTCAAGGACGTCGCTGGTCTCGCCCACCTCGGGTTCCCGATCGCCGAGGTCGACGAGGACGGCTCCGCGGTGATCACCAAGGTCCCCGGCTCGGGAGGAAGGGTCAGCGAGGCCACCTGCAAGGAGCAGCTGCTCTACGAGATCCACGATCCCAGTCGCTACTTCACTCCCGACGTGGTCGCGGACTTCTCGAACGTCACGGTGGGCGAGCTCGCTCCCGACCGCGTGAGCGTGCGGGGTGCTTCGGGACACCCGCGGCCCGAGCGACTCAAGGTGTCGGTCGGCTACCTGGACGGCTTCGTCGGCGAGGGGCAGATCTCGTACGCCGGCCCCGGGGCGCTCGCGCGGGCGCGCCTCGCGCTCGAGATCGTCGCCGAGCGCCTCCGGCTCACCGGCGCGCGCGTGCGCGACGCGCGCTACGAGTTGATCGGCGTCGACGCACTGCACGGAGCGACGCTCGCGGCAGCCGCCAACGAGCCCTACGAGGCCCGCGCTCGCGTGGCCGGGCGCACGGACAGCCGCGACGAGGCGGCCCGCATCGGGCGCGAGGTGGAAGCGCTCTACACCAACGGACCCGGCGGCGGCGGCGGCGTGAGCCGGGAGGTCCGCGAGGTTGTCGGGGTTGCTGCCGCGTACCTGCGGCGCGAGCGCGTCGTCACGACGGTCGACTACCTGGAGGCCTGAGCCCGTGCAGCTGCGACGAATCGCACACTCGCGTGCCGGAGACAAGGGGGACACGGCCAACGTCTCCGTGATCGCCTACGACGCTCGGGACTACGCGCTGCTGGAGCGGCAAGTGACGGCCGAGCGCGTGAAGCAGCACTTCCGCGGGATCGTCGCTGGCGAGGTCGTGCGCTACACCCTCCCCCGGATCGGCGCGCTCAACTTCGTGCTGGAGGGGGCGCTTGCGGGCGGCGTGACGCGCTCGCTGGCGCTCGACGCTCACGGCAAGAGCCTCAGCTTCGCGATCCTGAGCCTCGAGCTGGAGGACGCGCCGTAGCGGGGAGGATTCGCATGGCTGCCGGGGCTGCGAGCGCCGCGGGCATCCGCACCTTCAGGGAGGCAACGGCCCTGGTCACGGGCGGTGCGTCCGGGATCGGGGCCGCCCTGGGTCGCGAGCTCGCACGGCGTGGCGCGCACGTGGTGCTCGCCGACCGCGACGGCGACGACGCTCGGGCCGAGGCCGGGCGGATCGGAGCCTCGGGGGGACGCGCCGAGGCCGCGGCGCTCGACGTGCGCGACGGCGCCGCGGTCGATTCCCTGGTGGGGGACGTCTTCCGGCGTCACGGCCGCCTCGACTACCTCTTCAACAACGCCGGGATCGCCGTGGGCGGCGAGGCGCGCGACCTGCGGCTCGAGGACTGGCGCGACGCGGTCGAGGTCAACCTGATGGGCGTCGTGCACGGCGTCCAGGCCGCCTGGCCGCGAATGATCGGGCAGGGCTTCGGCCACGTGGTCAACACCGCCTCGATGGCCGCGTTCCTGCCCACGGCGATGGCCGCGCCCTACGGCGCGACCAAGAGCGCCGTGCTCGGCCTGTCGCGCGCGCTGCGGTTCGAGGGCGAGCCCGTCGGGGTCCGCGTCAGCGTGCTCTGCCCGGGCGTCGTCCGCACGCCGATCCTCGACGGCGGCCGCCACGGCCGGCTCCGGAACTTCATCCCGCGAGCGACGCTCTCGGCCATGAACGAGGCGCTGCGCCCGATGGACCCCGCCGTCTTCGCCGCGCGGGCGCTCGCGGACGTGGCCCGCAACCGCGCCGTGATCGTGCACCCGGCCTGGTGGCGCCTGCTGCCGCTGCTCCAGCGCCTGGCCCCCTGGCTGCTGGAGGTGCTGCTGCGCCGCGAGTACGCGCGCATCAGGGCACTGATGGGGAGGTAGGCGCTATACTCCCCGCCTGCCATGCTGCGCCTCGGCGTCAACATCGACCACGTCGCGACCCTGCGCCAGGCGCGCCGCGCGAAGCAGCCGGACCCGGTGCACGCGGCCGTGCTCGCGGAGATGGGCGGGGCCGACGGCATCACCGTCCACCTGCGCGGGGACCGGCGCCACATCCAGGACCGCGACCTCGAGGTGCTGCGGCAGACGGTGCGGACGCGGCTCAACCTGGAGGCCGCGGTGACGCAGGAGATGACGCGGATCGTGCTGACCGTGAAGCCGAACCAGGTGACGCTCGTGCCCGAGCGGCGCGAGGAGGTCACGACCGAGGGCGGCCTCGACGCCGTGCTCAACAGCGTCCAGATCCGGCCGATGGTGAAGACGCTGCAGGACGCCGGGATCGAGGTCTCGCTGTTCGTGGACCCCGAGCTCGAGCAGGTGAAGGAGGCCCACAAGCTCGACGCGCACGCGATCGAGCTCAACACGGCGGCCTGGTGCGACGCCGCGAACGCGCGGGCGCGCGAGATGGCGCTGCGCAAGCTCACCGACGCCGCCCGGCTCGGGCGCAAGCTCGGGCTCTCCGTGCACGCCGGGCACGGCCTCGACTACCAGAACGTGGGCGAGATCGCCGCCCTGAGCGAGCTCAGCGAGCTCAACATCGGCCACGCGATCGTGGCGCGCGCGGTGCTCGTCGGCATGGAGCGGGCGGTGCGCGAGATGGCCGAGGCCATGCGCGCAGGCCGCTCCTCCCGGGTTTGACCCACTTCCCCAAACCCCCTATGCTGGGCCCACTTCCATGATCGAGGCGTTCGGGCGTACCGACGTCGGCCGGCGCCGGAAGATCAACGAGGACAGCTTTCTGGTGTCCCCGGAGGCGAGCCTCTACGCCGTCTGCGACGGCATGGGCGGCCACAACGCCGGCGAGGTGGCCTCCAAGATGGCGATCGAGACGATCGCCGCCTTCATCGAGCGCAGCGGGGTCGAGAAGGAGATCACCTGGCCCTGGGGCCTCGACGCCAACCTCTCCTTCGACGGCAACCGGCTCAAGACCGCCATCCGCCTGGCCAACGCCAAGGTGTTCCAGGCGGCCGACAACCGCGAGGAGCTCACCGGGATGGGCACCACGGTGGTGGCGTCCGTCGTCTCCGGCCAGTCGCTGACGATCGCCTCGGCGGGCGACAGCCGCTGCTACCTGGTGCGCGGCGGCGAGCTGCGCCAGCTCACGCGCGACGACTCCTGGGTCTCGGCCGCGCTGGGCGAGGGCATCCTGAACTCCGACGACGTGGAGCACCACCCGCTGCGCAACGTGATCACCAAGGCGGTGGGCGCGCGCGACTCGATCGACCTCGACATCGTCGAGCACCAGCTCGCGCCCGGGGACCTGATCATGCTGTGCTCCGACGGGCTGCACGGCATGATCAACGACCAGGAGATCAGCCGGATCCTGGGCGCGGGCGACGTCTCGCTCGAGGACGCGAGCGCCAGGCTGATCGAGGCGGCCAACGAGTCGGGCGGGCGTGACAACGTGACGGTGGTGCTGCTGCGCCAGCCGGCGTGAGGCTGCGCCAGCGCCTGGGCGGTTGCGATGAGCCTGGTCGAGCGCGAGAAGCGCGTGGCGCTGCACCTGCCGGTCGAGGTGCGCGGCGAGGACGTGGCCGGCGTGCCCTTCACCGAGCACACGCGCTCGGTCAACGTCAGCGGCGGGGGGATCTGCTTCGAGAGCCACCGCCGCGTGGCGATCGGCTCGCGGCTGCAGCTCGCGATCGAGCTGCCGGTGCACCTTCGCCGGCATTTCGGCGACAAGGACGTGTACCGGGCCCGCGCCGTCGTGTGCCGGGTGGAGCGCTTCGCGGGCGAGGAATCAGCCCGGATTGGCGCCCGCTTCCTGCGCGAGGAAGCCTCCAAATAGATGGTATGATGCTTCGTTCCGCGCCCCATGCGTGACCTGCGGCTTTCCGGTCGCATCGCCGTGGTCACCGGCGGGGGGCGGGGCCTGGGGCGCGCTCTCGTCCGCGCCCTGGCCGGCGAGGGGGCCGACGTGGCCTTCTCGTTCCGGGAGAGCCGCAGCGGCGCCCTCGAGGAGGCCGAAGCGGTGAGGCGCCTGGGACGCAGGGCGTTCGCGGGTCCCGCGGATGCGAGGGTCCCGGGCGAGATCGCGGCCTTCGTGGACGAGGCGGTGGCCGCGCTGGGCGGTTGTGACTTCCTGGTCAATAACGTGGGCGTCTTTCGGCGCGTCCCGCTCGAAGCGATGAGCGAGGAGGTCCTCGACGAGGCCTGGGCCGTCAACGTCAAGGCCGCGGTGATGGCCTCGCGCGCCGCGGCTCCGCACATGCGGCGGCGCGGGGGCGGGGCGATCGTCAACGTGGCGAGCCTGGGCGGGTTGCGCCCGTGGCGGGCCCACCTGCCCTACTGCGCGTCGAAGGCGGCCCTGGTGATGGCCACGGAGTGCCTGGCGCTGGCGCTCGCGCCCGAGATCCGGGTGAACGCCGTGGCGCCTGGAATCCTGGAGTCGCCGGGAGCCGAGGAGGCGCTGAAGCGCCGCGTGCCCGCGGGCCGCTTCGGGACGCACGCCGAGGCGGCCTCTGCGGTGATGTTCCTGCTCGCGGGAGGCGGCTACACGACGGGCGAGGTGGTCCGCGTGGACGGAGGACGCAGCCTGGCGTAGAGCTCTTTTTGAGGAAGGAGTAGCATCGAGGTGAACATGACGGTGACGCGTGAGGACGACAAGCCCTGGAAGACGGACCTGGCGCGCAAGGCCGCGCAGCGGCGCGATCAGGTCTGCCTGGAGCTGGAAGAAGCGATCAAGAAGGCGACCTCTTTCGAGGACGCGCTGCGCCTGGCCGTGGAGATGATGAAGAAGCGCTTCGCGCGCTACTCGTCGGTGACCGCGTACGTGGCGGACGGTGAAGAGCTGGCCGTGCACACGGCGCTCGAGCGGCCCCAGGGGCCCGAGCGCGTGGCTTCGACGGGCGGGGTGCTGGCCGACGCCGCGCAGGGGACGAACCCGACGGTGTTCACCGACCTCTCCGCCAGCCCGGTGTGGGCGCCGGTCGGGCTCACGAGCGGCAGCGCGATGGTCGCCCCGGTGAGGACCGACGCGGGCCTGTGGGCGATCCTCGAGGTCTGGAGCGACTTCCGCGGCGCGTTCACGCCGCAGGACGCGAAGCTCCTGGGCCGCGTGGCGCAGGCGCTCGCGAAGAAGACCCCGGCGGCCTGACGACGGTGTCGCTGCGCGGCGTGATTCCGCCGCTCGTGACGCCGTTCCACTCGGACGGCGGGCTCGACCTCGAGGCGTTCTCCGCCAGCCTCGAGGCGCTCGCCGCCCACGACTTCGCGGGCTTCCTGGTCCTCGGCTCGAACGGCGAGGCCTCGAGCCTGGACGAAGACGAGAAGCTGCTGCTGGTCGCGGCCGCGCGGCGCACGCTGCCCGGCCGCTTCCTGCTCGTCGGCACGGGCCTCGAGTCGACGCGCGGCACGATCGCCCTGACGCGCAAGGTCGCGGACCTCGGGGCCGACGCGGTGCTGGTGCTGACGCCCTGCTACTACAAGGGGCGCATGACCGCCGAGGCCCTGCGCCGGCACTTCGAGACGGTGGCCGACGCCTCCCCGGTGCCCGTGTACCTCTACTCGGTCCCGGCCTTCACCGGGCTCAGCTGGCCTTCCGGGCTGGCCGCGACGCTCGCCGCCCACCCCCGCATCCGCGGGCTCAAGGAGTCGAGCGGGGACGTCGGGCTCCTCGGCCGCATCGTGGCCGAGGTGCCCGCCGGCTTCGAGGTCGCCTGCGGCAACGCGCCGGTCGTCTACCCGGCGCTGTGCGTGGGGGCGGCGGGGGGCATCCTGGCCGTGGCCAACTGCGCCCCGCAGGCGGTCCTGAAGCTCCACCGCGCCTTCTGCGCGGGCGACCACGCGACCGCACGGCGGCTCCAGGATGCGATACGGCCCCTCGCGACCGCCGTGACCGTGACCCACGGGGTGGCGGGGCTGAAGCTGACGATGGGCCTCGTGGGCCTGCGCGGCGGCACGGTGCGCGCCCCGCTGCTGCCCGCGGCTCCGAGCCTGCTCGACGAGATCCGCCCGCTGCTCGAAGCGGCGCAGTCCGCGGTCTAGCTCCGCGACGGAGCGCCCGGGAATGCTCCGCGGCGCCCGGGCGTTTGATCCGGGTGGCGGCTGGGGGCAGCCGAGCGAGGGTCCGATGCGGCGAGGCGTGAGGATGGGCGTGGCGTTCCTGGGGCTCCTGGCCGCGGCAGGGTGCGGGGGCGGCGACTCGAATCCGGGCGGGCCTTCGTCCGTGGTCCCGACGCCGGGGGTGCCCGCACCGACGCCCGTGCCGACTCCGACGGCGACGACGGCCCGCTACAGCGTCAGCTTCGAATCCACGTGGCGCGCCGAGACGCATCCCGTCGATTTCCCGGCCGATGCCCACTACTCGCGGCTCGTCGGCGGCACGCACTCGAGCCGCGTGCGGTTCTGGACGGCGGGGGGGACGGCGAGCGCCGGGATCCAGGCGATGGCGGAGCGTGGACGCACGTCGCCGCTCGACTCCGAGGTCCAGGCCGCGATCGCGGCCGGCACGGCGTACAGCCTGATCGTGGGCGGCGCGCTCGACCGCTCGCCGGGCGTCGCGACGGCCGAGTTCGAGATCGGGCGCGACCACCCGCTGGTGAGCCTGGTGACGATGGTGGCGCCCAGCCCCGACTGGTTCGTGGGTGTGGACAGCCTCAGCCTGGTCGAAGGCGGCGACTGGGCCGCGGTGAAGAGCGTGACGCTCTACCCCTGGGACGCCGGCACCGACAGCGGCGAGAGCTACGCCTCGCCGGACGCCGCCACGCAGCCGCCGCAGCCGATCCACGTCCTGCAGGGCCATCCGGTCGCCCTCGGCGGCACGGTCTTGCCCTTCGGCAGCTTCACGTTCCGGCGCGTCAACTGACGCGCGGCGGGTCCGCCACGAACGGCCCGTTCGGGTCCGCCGCCGTCGCCGCCGGCGTCACGATCGTGAGGGCGCGAGGCTCGATCGAGACCAGCACGCGGTCGGTCTCGGGCGCGGGGTCGCCGTCGCGGTGGACCGCGACCGGCTCCGCGGCCGTCACCGTGGCGCTCGCGACGCGCAGCCGCCTGTAGCCGGCGATGCGGTCGAGGCCCCCGAGGAAGAGCCGCGGCGTGGCGGCGAGCAGGCCCGGCAGCGGCCCGTCCTCCAGGATCACGATCTCGAGGCGGCCGTCGTCGAGGCGTCCGCCAGGGTTGATGACCGCGCCGGATCCGTACTGCGGTCCGTTCGCGAGCGTCATCACGAACGGGCGCACCTCGAGCCGCTCCCCGCCCGCCTCGATCACGAGCCGCGGCGCGCGGTAGCGGACCATCTCGCGCAGGCTGAGGCGCACGTACCCGAGCAGCCCGCGCCGGCCGCCGCGCCGGCCGCTGTCGTGGAACGCGCGGCTCACGACGGCGTCGAAGCCGATGCCGGCCACGTTCAGGAACGGCAGCCCGTTCAGCAGCCCGACGTCGATGCGGCGCCTCACCCCGTTCTCGAGCGCGTCGAGCGCGGGCCCGGGCCGCAGCGGAATCCGCAGCGCGCGCGCGAGCCCGTTGCCGGAGCCGGCCGGCACGATGCCGAGCGCCGCCCCCGACCCGATCAGCCCGCGCGCGACCTCGTTCGCGGTCCCGTCGCCGCCGACCGACAGCACCAGCTCCGCCCCCGCCGCGGCGGCCGCGCGCGCGAGCTCGGTCGCGTGGCCTGGCCCCTCGGTGACCGAGAGGTCGAAGTCGTTCCAGCGGGGATGGCCGCGCTCGACCGCCCGGCGCGCCTCGTCGCGCGAGACGCCCGCCCGCGGGTTCAGGATCGCGCGGACCTTCACGCCGCCTCCCGGATCACGCCGAGCGTCTCCTCGACCATGCGCTCGGCCGTGAAGCGCTCGAGGAACACGCGGCGCCCGGCAGCGCCCCAGCCGGCGCGGCGCGCGTCGTCGCCCAACGCCTCGGCGAGCGCCGAGGCGAGCGCGTCCGGGTCGCGCGGGGCCACCAGCCGCCCGGTGACGCCGTCCGCCACCGCCTCCGGGATCCCCCCCGCGGCGGTCGCGACGACCGGGAGGCCGTACGCCATGGCGTCGAGCAGGCTCGTCCCGAGCCCCTCGAGGTGCGACGACAGGCAGAACACCGAGAATGCCGGCAGCAGGCGATCGAGGTCGCGCCTGAAGCCCGCGAAGACGACGCGGTCGGCGAGCCCCAAGGCCCGCGCCTGCGCCTCCAGCGTGCCGCGCAGCTCGCCCTCGCCCAGGATCACCAGCCGGGCCTGCGGCTGGCGCGGGCGCAGCCGCGCCATCGCCTCGAGCAGCGTGGCGTGGTCCTTGTGCCCGGTGAGCGCCGCCACGTTGCCGACCACGGGCGCGTCCTCGGGCACGCCGAGCTCCCGCAGCGCGGCCCGGCCGCCGGTCGCCGGCGCGGGGTCGGGGACGCCCTCGTACACGAGCCGCAGCCGCTGCCGCCCGATCCGAGCCGCTTCCATCACCGCGCCGATCGCGCGGCTCACCACGATCACCCGGTCGCACCAGGCGTACTTCGCCCGCGACAGCGGGCCGCGCAGCGGGAAGTCCACCCGCCGCACGGCCACGAGCGGCACGCGCGGCCCGAGGCGTGCCGCGGCCAGCCCCGCGGACACGGCGTGCGGGTCGTGCAGCAGCAGCAGGCTGTGCGGCTCGCGCCGGAGGCGGCGGGCGAGGGCGAGGATGCCGGGCGGCCACAGGTCGCCGCGGAAGCCGATCGCCTCCACGGCGACGCCGGCCGCGCGCGCCCGGGCCTCGAGCTCGCCGCCCGCGCGGCAGGCGATCGCGGTGGGGACGCCGCGCGCGACCATGCCCTGCGCCGTGAGCAGGACCTGGTTCTGCCCCCCGCGCCAGCTGGCCGCGGTGTCGACGTGGACCACGAGCCGGCTCACCGCGCGGCGCCGCCCGCAAGCCGCAGCTCGCGGAGCTTGGCGAGCTTGACGAAGGTGTAGTGGGTGTTCAGCACCGAGATGAGGAGGCCCGCGCTGCCGAGCAGGAAGCCGCGCTTCAGGACGTAGTTGCGGAAGAAGGCCCAGGTGGCGCCCGCGCACACGTCGAGCAGGTTCGAGCTGCGGCCCGCCCCGTAGGCCTGCCGGGCCCACAGCGTCGTGTAGGAGTCGATCTTCCGGAGGTGGTCCGAGATGTCGGCGTAGGGGTGGTGCTCGAGCTCGCCGCGCAGGCGCCCGACCGGCCCCCGCACCGCGACCGACTCGTGGACCAGGTCCCCGCGCCACGCCGCCCGCGTGCGGTCGAAGAGCCGCACCTGCCAGTCGGGGTACCAGTCGGTGCCGCGGATCGAGCGGCCCAGGTAGGTGGCCACGCGCGGTATCCGGTAGCCGGCGGCGTCGTAGCCGCTGCGGCGCAGCGCCTCGATCTCCTCGCGCAGGGCGTCGCCGACGCGCTCGTCGGCGTCGAGCGCCAGCACCCAGTCGTGGCGGGCGGCGCGCACCGCCAGGTCGCGCTGCGCCACGAAGCCGGGCCAGGGCGCGTTGACGATCACGCGGGCGCCCGCTTCCGCGGCGAGCTCGCGCGTCCGGTCGCTCGAGCCGGAGTCGACCAGCACGATCTCGTCGCAGAACGCGACGCTGTGGACCGCCTCGGCGATGGTCTTCTCCTCGTTCTGAGCGATCAGGACGGCGGACAAAGGGACCATCGC
>CAZMRX010000097.1:13492-15211 GCA_964568755.1 uncultured Acidobacteriota bacterium
GTGAACGGCGGTCGTCGGCTGTGTCTTGTGGCGTTGGGCGCGATAGGATGCCCGTCGTGGACCAGGACTTCACGAACGATTCGCTGCTCCGGCTCTTCGAGGAGCGCGGGGCGCTGCTCTCGGGGCACTTCCTGCTCTCGTCGGGGCTGCACTCGGCGCGCTACCTGCAGTGCGCGCGCGTGCTGATGGACCCCGCGCTCGCGAGTCGGCTCGGGGAAGCGCTCGCGGCGCGGCTGCGGCCGCTGCTTCGCGGCGTCTCGCCGCGCGCGGTGGTGGCCCCGGCGCTGGGCGGCGTGCTCGTCGCGCACGAGGTCGCGCGCGCGTTCGGCTGCGACGGGCTCTTCACCGAGCGCCAGGACGGCGCCATGACGCTGCGGCGCGGCTTCGTGCTCGAGGCCGAAGCGCCGGTCGTCGTCGTGGAGGACGTGATCACCACCGGCGGCTCGACGCGCGAGGTGCTCGACGCCGTCGAGGCGCGCGGCGCGCGCGTGCTGGCGGTCGGGAGCCTGGTCGACCGCAGCGGGGGAGCGGTGGAGCTGGGCGTGCCCTACCGCAGCCTGCTCGAGCTCGCGGTCGCGGCGCATCCGGCCGAGGCCTGCCCGCTGTGCGCGCAGGGATCGCGGCCCGAGAAGCCCGGCTCGCGCGCGGCGCGCTGAGCGGACGCCGACCGCAGGTGCCGCGCTACCGCGTCACGCTCGCCTACGACGGCACGGACTTCAGCGGCTTCCAGCTCCAGCGCCGCGGAGGCCGCACGGTGCAGGGCGCTCTCGAGCAGGCGCTCTCCCGGCTGGAGCTCCCGGGCGCGGCGCGCGTGGCGGTGATGGGCGCCGGGCGCACCGACGCGGGCGTGCACGCGCTCGGGCAGGTGGCCGCGTTCGAGCTGGAGCGCGAGCTCGAGCCCGACGCGCTGCAGCGGGCCCTGAACGGCCTGCTGCCGGCCGACGTGCGCGTGATGGACGCGGGCCGCGCCGAGCCGGGCTTCCATCCGCGCAAGGACGCCGTCTCCAAGCTCTACCGCTACGTGCTCGACTTCGGCGGCGCGCAGGCGCCGCAGCGGGCGCGCTACGCGGGCCATCACCAGGGCCCGCTCGACGCGGACGCAGTGCGTGCGGCCGCCGCGCTCTACCTGGGCCGCCACGATTTCGCCTCGCTCGCCTCGAGCGGCTCCTCGGTCGCGACCAGCGTGCGCACGGTGACCCGCTCCGAGGCCGTCCTCGAGGCCGGCACGCTCGTCTACGAGACCGAGGCGGACGGGTACCTGCGCAAGATGGTGCGCAGCATGGTCGGCGGGCTCCTGGCGGCGGGGCGCGGGGCGGTCACGGTCGAGGCGCTGGCCCGGGCGCTCGCGACCCGCGACCGGCGCGGCTGGCCGGCGCCCGCGGCGGCGCGGGGGCTCACGCTGGTGCGCGTCGACTACCCGCCCGGCGTGGGGCGGGGCTAGGATAGACCTCCGCCGCCATGTCGCTCCAGGATCTGCTCGAGGTCGTGCCTGCCGGGACCGGCGAAGAGGACCTGCTGCGCGCGATCGACTGGAAGCGCCTGCCGCGCCACGTCGCGATCATCATGGACGGCAACGGCCGCTGGGCTCAGCTGCGGCAGAAGCACCGCGTCGAAGGCCACCGCGCGGGGATAGCGGCCGTGCGCGACACCGTCGAGACGGCCGCGCGCCTCGGGCTCGAGGTGCTTACGCTCTACGCCTTCTCGATCGAGAACTGGAAG
>CAZMRX010000098.1:0-4085 GCA_964568755.1 uncultured Acidobacteriota bacterium
CTGCGGCTGGCGCGCGACCTGGACCGCACCGGCAGGATCCCGCCCGAGGCGCTGGAGCGGGCGTTCGAGGCGCTGCGCGATTTCCGGGCGATCGCGGGAGGCTCCGGAGTCAGGCGCTTCGAGGCGGCGGGCACTTCGGCGCTGCGCGACGCCGCCAACGGGCCGCCGTTCATCAAGAAGGTCAAGCGCGAGCTGGGCATCACGATCCGGATCCTGTCGGGGCTGGAGGAGGCGCGCTTCGGGTTCCTGGGGGCGGTGGGCGGGCTGCCGGTGGACGACGGCGCCTTCTTCGACCTGGGGGGCGGCAGCCTGCAGGTGGGCCGCTTCCGCGGGCGGCGGCTGGTGGGGGCGCTCAGCGTGCCGCTCGGGTCGCTGCGGGTCTCCGACGCCTTCCTGAAGTCCGACCCGCCGACGCCCCGCGAGCTGCGCCGGCTGCGCCACCACGTGCGCGAGACGCTCGAGGAGGCGGGCGTGAAGCGGCTCGGGCCGGGCGAGCAGCTCGTCGGCACGGGCGGGTCGCTTCGAAACCTGGCCAAGGTCGACCAGCGCGCCTCCGACTACCCGATCGCCAGGCTCCACGGCTACGAGCTCGCGCGCCGCCGGCTGCACGAGATCGCGGCCTCGCTCGCCGCGGAGCGTCAGAAGAAGCGGGGCCGGGTGCCGGGCCTGAACGCGGACCGGCGCGACTCCGTGGTGGGCGGCGCGATCGTGATCGAGACGCTGATGGAGGTGCTGGGGGCGGACGCTGTGGTGGTGTCCGGCCAGGGCGTCCGCGAGGGCCTGGCGCTCAGCATGGCGCGCGAGGCGCTCGACGCCTCGGAGGCCGTCAGGCGCCGGTCGCTCGACGCGCTCGCCGCGCGCTTCGTGGGCTGGTCGGAGGACCGCGCCTCGCGCCGCGAGGCGTTCGCCGAGGCGCTGTACGCGGCGCTCGAGCGCTGGCCTTCGATGGAGATGGCGGACGCTCTGCGACAGGGGGCGCGCGTGCTCGACATCGGCCGCACCGTCGACTTCTTCGACCGCCACGAGCACGTCGCCGACCTGGTGCTCGCGACCGACCTGGCCGGCTTCTCGCATCGCCAGGTGGCGCTGCTCGCGGCGGTGGTGCGCCAGGCGGGCGACGAGGACGAGCGGCTCGGCCGCTCGCTGGAGCCGCTCGTGACGCACGAGGACCAGGAGCCGCTCGAGCGGGCCGCGGTGCTGCTGGCGCTGGCCGACGAGATCACCGCGCGGACGCCGCCGGGCAGCGCCACGACGCTCGCTTGCCGGACCAAGGCGGGGCAGGTCGCCGTGGCGGTGAAGCAGCTGCCGTCCTGGAACGTGCGCGCACTCGGCGACCGCTTCGAGGCGGCCTTCGGGCGAAGGCTGAAGGTGGTCGCCGGCGCCGCGCGCCGACGCTGACGAGTCGCCTAGGGAGCGGTCCGCGGGGCCGCGTCGGCCGACTTCGCTCCCGGGCCCGAGCCGGGGCGCAGCGTCCCCTCGAAATGGGCGAGAAGCGCGCGGTCGCGGGCGATGCGGTCTTCCTTCGGGCGGAAGCCGTGCAGCTGGCGCGGGTGGACCTGGAGCGCGTAGGGCTTGCCGGCCTTCACGAGCGCAGCCACGAACGACAGCGTGTTGGCGAGGTGGACGTTGTCGTCGGAGGCGCCGTGGATCAGCAGCAGGTCCGCCTCGAGCGCCGCCGCCTTCTTCAGCGGGGAGCTCGTCTCGTAGCCCGTCGGGTTGTTCTGTGGGGTGCCCATGTAGCGCTCGGTGTAGATCGTGTCGTAGTGTCGCCAGTCGGTGACCGGCGCGCCCGCGACGCCCGCCTTGAAGACCGACGGCGCGTTCGTGAGCGCGTAGAGCGTCATGTAGCCGCCGTAGGACCAGCCGGTGATGCCGATTCTCCCCGGGTCGACGAAGGGCAGAGATTTGAGGTAGTCGACGCCCACAAGCTGGTCCTGCAGCTCGATCCGGCCCATGTCCCGGTGAATCGGGAACTCGAAGCCGGTCCCACGCGCGGCCATGCCGCGGTTGTCGAGCTTGAAGACCAGGAAGCCGCGGCTCGCGAGCAGGCTGTCGAGCGGCGAGACGTGCTGCCAGCTGTTCGTGACGGTCTGCGAGTGCGGCCCGCCGTAGACGCTCACGATCACCGGGTAGCGCCGCGCGGGATCGAAGTCCTCAGGCTTCAGCAGCGAGCCGTAGAGAGTCGTCCCGTCGGCCGCCTCGAGCTCGAGCCACTCGAGGCTGCCGCGCTCGTACTTCAGGATCTCCGGGTCCGCGTTCGCCTCGAGCGTGAAGTGGCGCGTGCCGTCCTGGCTGGAGAGCCAGGCGCGCGGCGGCGTGTGGACGTCGGACCAGGTGTCGGCGTAGAAGCGGCCGTCGGGGGAGACCACGGTGCGGTGGGTGCCGTCCTCGCGCGTGAGTCGCATGCGGCCGGTGCCGTCGAGGCGCACACGGTACAGGTGGCGCTCGCGCGGGTCCTTCTCGGTGGCGGTGAAATAGAGAAAGCCACTGCGCTCGTCGAAGACGAACCCCGGGCCGGAGCCGGTGAACGACACGCGGCCGTCGACCATCCACGGGCCCTGGGTCACCGGGCGGCAGGCGCCCGCCAGGTCGCAGAGGTAGACGTGGGCAAAGCCGTCGCGCTCGGAGAGCCACAGGAAGCGCCGGCCATCCTTCAGGAAGCGGGGCGGCCCGAAGGTGTTGACCCACGCCTTCGAGCGCTCGGCGAGCACGCGGCGCGGTGCACCGAGCGGCTCGCGGGGAGACGCGGGCACGGGCAGCAGGCGCAGCTCCAGCTCGTCCTGGGCGCGGTTCAGGTGCTGGAACGCCACGGCGCGGGAGTCGGGCGTCCAGCCGAGCTGCGGCAGGACGTAGACGTCGTCGGGATCGAACGAGAGCAGGCGTTCCGGGCCCGCGCCGCCGTCCTTCTCGATGCCGACGACGCCGATGCGCACGATCGCGTTCGGGGCGCCGGCCTTCGGGTAGCGCTGCCACTCGACCTCGTTGCGGACGGGCAGGAAATCGACGATGGGGAAGGTGGGCACGCGCGCCTGGTCGAGCTGCAGGTACGCGATCGCCTTCGAGTCCGGCGACCAGGCGAACGCCTGGCCCGAGCGGGAGGCGAGCTCCTCCTCGTACACCCAGTCGAGCTTCCCGTTGAGCAGCGTGTCGGAGCCGCCCTGGGTGAGCCGGGTCTCCTTGCCGGTCGCGACGTCGACCACGAACAGGTCGCTGCCGCGGACGAAGGCCACGCGGCGGCCGTCGGGCGAGGCCTCGGCGTACTCCTCCTTCTCCTTCGTCTGCACCAGCGCCCTGACCGCGCCGGTTCGCACGTCGACGGTGAACACGTCGCCCTCGGCCGGGATGAGGAGCGTCTGGCCGTCGGGGAGCCAGCTGGCCTCCGCGAGCGGCAGCGGGCGCGGCTTTTCGCCCGGCAGCGAGACCGCGGCGCCGTCGAGGATGCGGGACTCGGCGCCCTTGGCCGCGTCGATCGCGTAGAGGCTCGGTGTCTCGCCGGCACGGCGCAGGAACGTCAGCCGCTTGCCGTCGGGGTGCCACTGGAAGCGGCTGGGGAGCGCGCCAGAAAGGGACGGCTCGGAGTTGATGCGCTCGATCGTGAGCTTCTCGAGCGGGGCGGCGTGGATCAGGCTGGGGGCGAGGACGATCGCGAAGAGGGAAGAAGCGCGCAGCAGGCGAGGGCAGGGCGAGTTCATGGGATGGCTCACCAGGACCGCCCGCACGTCCCCGATGGTCCGACGAGGGGACGTCCGGGCGGGGTTAGAACAGCGTGTAGATGAACGGAGCGATCGCCGAGCCCTGGGTGAAGACCACCAGCAGGCCCAGCAGCGCGAGCATCAGCACGATCGGGCCCAGCCACCACTTCTTGCGGACCCGCATGAAGGCCCACAGCTCGGCGAAGATCCCGACCTTTTCCCTCGATCCTTCGAACGCCATTCGTATCTTGTCTCCAGGGGCCAGTCTACAGCAAGGAGGCGGTCCGGCACCTAGTCGAGCTCGTACAGCGACCGCCAGTCGACATCTTCCTTCAGTGGTGGCTGTTGTTTCTTGTCGAGGATGTGGTGGCCGAGGACGAGGGTGTCCATGTT
>CAZMRX010000098.1:4095-5291 GCA_964568755.1 uncultured Acidobacteriota bacterium
GGTAGGCGTCGCGCGGGGTGCAGACGATCGGCTCGCCGCGCACGTTGAAGGAGGTGTTGAGCACGATCGGAACACCGGTGAGGCGCTCGAACTCGCGGATCAGGTCGTAGTAGAGCGGCGCCTCGAAGCGCGTCACCGTCTGCAGCCGCGCCGAGTTGTCGACGTGGGTGACCGAGGGGATCGTGCGCTTGCCTTCGCGCACCTGGGCCACCAGCAGCATGTAGGGGCTGTCGCAGTCGATCTCGAACCACTCGCTCGCCTTGTCCATCAGCACCGAGGGGGCGAACGGGCGGAAGCCCTCGCGGAACTTGATCTTCATGTTGAGCGTGTCGCGCATCTTCGCGTCGCGGGGGTCGGCCAGGATGCTGCGGCAGCCCAGCGCGCGCGGGCCGAACTCCATGCGGCCCTGGAACCAGCCGATCACGTTGTTCTCCGAGATCAGCTTGGCGGTGCGCTTCACGAGCTCGGCGTCGGGGAGCGTCTCGTACTTCGCCCCGGCGCCGTCCAGGAAGCGGGCGATCTCGGCGTCGCTGAACTCCGGGCCCAGGTAGGCATGGGTCCAGGCGGCGGCGCGCGGCCGCTTGTGGAGCGTGTTGTAGATGTAGTGGGCGACGCCCACGGCGCCGCCGGCGTCGCCGGCCGCGGGCTGGACCCAAAGCTGCTTCATCGGGGTCTCGCGGATCACGCGGCCGTTCGCGACGCAGTTGAGCGCCACGCCGCCGGCCATGCACAGCCGGTCCAGCTTCGTCTCCTGGTGCAGGTGGCGCACCATCTTCAGCACTACCTCCTCGCACACCTTCTGCACCGAAGCGGCGATGTCGAACTCGCGCTCGGTCATCCAGGTCTCGGGCTTGCGCGGCGGCCCGCCGAAGAACTCGTCGAAGGCCGCGTTGGTCATGCGCAGGCCGTGGTCGTACGAGAAGTACTTCATGTTGAGCTTGAACGAGCCGTCCTCCTGGAGGTGGACCATGTCCTTCATGATCCGCTCGAAGTGGACCGGCTTGCCGTACGGCGCGAGCCCCATCACCTTGTACTCGGCGCTGTTGACCTTGAAGCCCATGTAGTAGGTGAAGGCCGAGTAGAGCAGGCCCAGGCTGTGGGGGAAGCGGATCTCCTTGAACAGCTGGATGTCGCTGCCGCGGCCCACGCCGTACGAGGCCGTGGCCCACTCGCCGACGCCGTCCACCGTCAGGATC
>CAZMRX010000098.1:5301-13423 GCA_964568755.1 uncultured Acidobacteriota bacterium
GAAGGGCGAGGGCAGGAAGCAGGAGGCGGCGTGGCTCATGTGGTGCTCGGCGAACAGGATCGGGCCGGAGTAGGGCTTGAGCTCCTTGCGGATGATCGACGGCACCCACAGCTTCTCGTGCAGCCAGACCGGGATCGCCTTGCGGAACGAGGCGAACGAGCGCGGGAAGGTGGCGACGTAGGTCGACAGCATGCGCTCGAACTTCAGCAGCGGCTTGTCGTAGAAGCCCACGGCGTCGAGCTGCTCCGGCCCGATGCCGGCCTCGTGCAGCACGTACTGGATCGCCTTGTGGGGGAAGCCCGAGTCGTGGCGCTTGCGCGAGAAGCGCTCCTCCTGGCCGGCCGCGATCACGACGCCGTCCTTCAGCAGGGCGGCCGCGGAGTCGTGGTAGAAGCAGGAAAGGCCGAGGACGTAGGTCGGTGTCGAGCTCATCAGAACTGGTGCCGGGCGGCGCGCTCGGCGCCGAGCGGGTTGGGCTCGTGAGCGCGCCAGAAGGAGGGCTCCGTGCCGATCGCGCGGTCGAGCGGGTCCTTGCCGAAAAGGCGCATCCCGAGCCCGACCGGGCCGACCGAGAGCAGGTAGACGAACGACAGGATGACGGCCGTCCACACGCTCCCGAGCCCCTGGAAGAAGCGGGTCCAGCGGGCGTAGGCCTGCGAGCTGGGGGCGAAGCGCCGGAAGGCGAGTTCCACCAGGACGACCGTCGTCGCGAAGGCCAGGATCTTGTAGCGCAGGGCGAGGCCCGCGAACCAGTCGTATGCGTCTGCCAGGCTCAAGTGGCTGAAGCTCCGTTAGATAACAGCCTTCGATCTTACCGGCGGCGTTGCGGGCGGTCAACGGCGCGGGGGATATAATCGCCTGCGGATGGGGAGAGACGGCGGGGAGGAACCGCGAACCGGCACTCCGGAGGCGCGCTCCGAGCTGCTGCGCGGCCAGCTCAAGCGCTTCACCGAGCAGGTGGCGGCCGCCGGGAAGGCCACCGAGCTGTTCGAGCTCGAGATGTGGCTGCGCAGCTTCGAGCGCTTCTTCCGGATCGGCTCGCAGCCGCTCAGCGAGAAGGAGACGCGAGCGCTCGCGGCGCGCAACTGGTCGGAGGAGCTGCGGCTCGTCGACAACGTGCTGCTGCGGGTGGTGAAGCTGGCGGGCTTCATCCTGACCGAGGAGCAGGTCTCGCTGTCGCGCTTCGACCGCTACGTCGAGTCCAACCTGACCGTCGAGGAGGGCCAGGGGCTCGACCCGTACATCGAGAAGCTGGTTCGCCACACGCTCCCGGAAACCGCGCTCACGCTGCTGCGCGAGTCGTTCGAGGACCTGCACTTGCTGCTGCTCGACCTGGTGAAGCTCTCGCGCCTGCCGTACTCCACCTTCAACGCGGTGGGGAAGATCGTCTACCGCGAGGTGCGGCGCAGCGACCTGCTGGCGCTGCTGATCGACAAAAAGTTCAAGCCGGTGCACGACCGCATCGGGAACCGGATGGTGAGCAAGATCATCCGCGGCATCCCCGACCCGGCCGAGCGGCGCCAGGCGGCGCGGGTGTTCCTGGAGCTGTTCCGGCTGCTGCACTACCTCGAGTACACGGACCCGGCGCGGCTGCCCGAGGAGGAGCTGCGCGACACGATCCTGGTGTTCGCGCTCGTGGTGTCCGAGACCCGCCTGCTGCTGTCCTACATCGAGAAGCGCGTGCTCAAGGGGCGCGACGTGAACCTGCCGCTCTACCAGGTGTACGACTCGTTCGTCTACTGCATCCCGCTCGAGCTCAAGAAGGTGGTGAACACCGAGCTCACGGACATCTCGGTGACGCGCCAGTCGGAGAACGTGAGGACGCGCGTCGAGAACAGCCACGGCATCCTGAAGGACTGCTTCCAGCAGTCGGTGGTCCAGCTCGGCCAGGCGCTCGACCCGGCCGTCGACGGCAGCCGGATCTTCCCGGACTTCTCCGCGCGGCGCGACCAGTCGGTGGAGCTGCGCGACGGGCTCGTCAAGGTGGTGCGGGCGCTCCGCGAGTTCCAGGACAAGAAGGACCAGGCCACGGCCACCCGGATGAAGGACGACATCTCCGAGTTCTACGACCACCACATCAAGTACCTGATGTACCGCGACTGGTCGGGCTTCGAGCTGTTCTACATCGAGATCCTGAAGTGCGGCAGCATCCCGGGCCTGCAGCAGATCGCCCACCGCTTCGAGACCTTCCTGGTCACGCTGCTGCGCGAGGTCCAGAAGCGCTCGCTGCTGCAGGGCGCCCCCGGCCGCGACGACCTCAAGGACCTGCTCGACCCCAGGGGGGGAGGGGGGGGCGCCTAGCGGCTTCCGTCGGCATTCCGCCCGGATTCTGCTAAACTCCGCGCGGCACGATGAGCGCGGAGAAGGACTCCTTCGCCCGGTTCCTGAAGCACTTCACCAAGGGGACCGTCCTCTTTGGCGAGGGGGACGAGGGCGAAGAGATGTACATCATTCGCTCCGGCAAGGTCGCGATCAAGAAGCGCGTGGCCCACGGCGAGATCGTGGTGGCGGTGCTGGAGAAGGGCGACTTCTTCGGCGAGATGGCGATGCTCGAGCACATCCCGCGCACGGCGGGCGCCGAGGTGGTCGAGGACGGCGACCTGATCGTGATCGGCAGCGACGTGTTCGGGGACATGGTGAAGTCCAACCCCGAGATCGGCGTGCGCATGCTGCGCAAGTACTCGCTGCGGCTGCGCGAGACCACCAAGCAGATCGAGGAGCTCGCGGCGCGCGCCGAAGGCGTCCCGGCGCCGGCCAAGCCGGCGGTGGCCGAGGTGACCTCGAAGCCCACCGCGCCGCAGCAGGCCGAGGCGATGGCCTACTTCATCTCGAAGGCGAGCGGGAACGTGTTCCCGGTGTTCAAGGCCGAGTCGCTGATCGGGCGCTACGACTCCGTCACCGGCCAGTCGCCCGAGGTGGACCTCACCAACGAGGACTCGGCGCGGAACATCTCCCGCCGCCACGCCCGCTTCGTGATGAAGGACGGCAAGCCGTACGTGGCCGAGGAGATCGGGACCATGAACGGCACCTTCATCAACGGCCAGAAGATCCCGACCGGCGTGCTCACGCCGATCAAGGACGGCGACGAGTTCACGCTGTGTCGCCTGGCGCTGACGTTCCGGCTCCCGTCGCCGAAGTGAATCGCGCTCGGCGCCGCGCGGGCCGCCTATAGCCGGCTGTCGCGCAGCGCCGCGTCGATCTCGCGCGGCTCCCAGCCGAGCTCGCGGCGTGCGCGGCTCGAGTCGAGCGAGACGTCGGGCGCGCGCCGGTCCGGCCCCTGGTGCTCCGCCTGCAGCGAGGCCACGATGCCGAGCGCCGGGAGCCCGAGCGCCCGCGCGACGCGCAGGCCCAGCTCGTGGCGGCTCAGGCGCTCCGGCCCGCCCAGGTGGTAGATGCCCGCGCCCGAGCCCCGGAGCAGTCGCGCAATGGCGTCCTCCACGGACTCGGGGTCGACCGGCGTCCGGTACTCGTCGGTGAAGAGCTTCTGCGGCCGCCCCTCGCGCAGCGCACGGGCCACCGACTCGCTGGACGTGGTGCGCGACCCGTGGCCCCGGCCCAGCACCAGGGCGACTCGCGCGATCGCCGCCTGCGGATACGCCGCGAGCACGGCCAGCTCGCCCGCGCGCTTGGTGCGCCCGTAGAGGTTCCGCGGGCCCGTCGGGTCGTTCTCGCCCACGAAGGCCCGATCGCCAGCGAAGACGAGGTCTGTCGAGAGCGCGACCAGCCGCACGCCGCGCTCGTGGCAGGCCTCCGCCACGAGACCCGGCAGTCGCGCGTTCACCCGCTCGGCCTCGTCGGGCCGCGTCTCGCAGTCCTCCGCGCGGCTCAGCACCGCGGCGTGAACGACCGCGTCGGCGCGCGCGTCCTCGAGCAGCCGGGCGACCGTCGCGCGGTCGACGAGATCGACCGCGAGCGCCCGCGGGCCGTCGGGCGGCGCGGCGCGGCGGTGGGCCGCGGTGACGTCGAAGCCGCGCGCGTGAAGCAGGGCCGCGAGGCGGCCGCCCAGCAGACCGCCCGCGCCGGTGACGAGGACTCGCAGCTTCGGGCCTCAGCCGGTCATCACGGCGCCGCCGTTGACCGACAGCACCTGGCCGTGGAGGTAGCTCGCGAGATCGGAGGCCAGGAAGGCGATCGGGCCGGCGATCTCCTCGGGCGTCCCGGGCCGGCCGAGCGGAATCGCGCGCTTGATCGCCGCGCTGCCTTCGCCCTCGAGCGCCCCGCGGCTCATGTCGGTCATCACCCAGCCCGGCGCCACGCAGTTGACGCGGACGCCGCGCGGGCCGAGCTCGGCCCCGAGCGACCGCGTGAGCGCGATGATCGCGCCCTTGCTCGCGGCGTAGTGGCTGTGGAACGGCTCGCCGCGCTGGCCCGCGGTCGAGGCGACCAGCACGATCGAGCCCCGGCCGCGCGGGAGCATGCGCCGTGCCGCCTCGGCGGCGAGCGCGCGCACGGAGCCCAGGTTGGTGCGCAGCGTCTCGTCCCATTGCGCGTCGGTCATCGACTCGATCGGGGCGCGCTTCCAGATGCCGTGGTTGGCCACCAGCACGTCGAGCGGCCCGAGCGCCTCCTCGGCGCGCGCCACGAGCCGCTCGGGCTCGCCTGGCGCCGCGAGGTCGCAGCCGAGCACGACGCCACCGCCGCCCGCGTCGTCGAGCGTGGCGCGGGCCGCCGCCTCGTCGCGCGCGTAGGCCACCGCGACCCTGGCGCCGAGCCGGGCCAGCAGGATCGCCGCGTGCTTGCCGATGCCACGGCTCGCGCCGGTGACGAGAGCGGTACGGCCGGCGAGGGTCAGCATTGGCGTCGAAGCTATCCGCCGCCGGGGTACGCGTCAAGGCGCGGCAACCGCTAGAATCGCCGGGTGGCGTTCATCACGTTCGAGGGAATCGAGGGTTGCGGCAAGAGCACCCAGGCGCGCCGGCTCGCCGAGCGGCTGGGCGGCCGCGCACTGCTGACCCGCGAGCCCGGCGGCACCGCGATCGGCCTGGCCGTCCGCAAGGTGCTGCTCGATCCCGAGAGCCGCGGGATGGCGCCGATGACCGAGCTGCTGCTTTACTTCGCCGACCGGGCGCAGCACGTGGCCGAGGTGGTGCGGCCGGCGCTGGCGCAAGGCCTGGTGGTGCTGTGCGACCGGCACGTCGAGTCGAGCCTGGCCTACCAGGGCTACGGGCGCGGGCTGCCGCTCGAGGCGATCCGCGCGCTGGCCCAGCTCGCGACGGGCGGGCTGCGGCCCGACACGATCGTGCTCTTCGACGTCCCCGTGGAGCTGGGGCTCGCCCGCGCGAGGAAGCGTGGGGCGCATGACCGGCTCGAGGCCGAGCTGCTCGAGTTCCACGAGCGCGTGCGGGCCGGCTACGAGACGCTCGCGGCGCAGGAGCCCGAGCGCTGGCTGCGCGTCGACGGCAGCGGCCCGGCGGACGCCGTGTTCGAGTCGCTGTGGCGCGCGCTCGCGGGCCGGGGCCTCGTGCCGGGGGAGGCGGCGTGAGGCTCGCCGAGATCCGCGGGCACGTCCGGTTGAAGGCGGTGCTCGCCCGCGCGCTCGAGCGCGATCGCCTTCCGCCCGCGATGCTGTTCGACGGACCGGAGGGAGTCGGGAAGAAGACGCTGGCGCTCGTCGTCGCGCAGGCGGTGCTGTGCGAGGCGGCGCCCGCTCCCGAGCCGTGCGGGACCTGCCGAACGTGCCGCCGGGTGGCGGCCTCGACGACCCCGGAGCGGCTCCTCGAGCTGCGCCAGGAGGCCGACCGCCATCCCGACGAGGACGTGTGGCGCAACTTCCGGCTCCACCCCGACCTGGTGCTGGCGGAGGGCTGGTGGCTGACGCGCACGGGCCGGCCGCGGAGCGAGCCCGAGATCCGCGTCGACCAGGTGCGGGACCTGGTGGGCGAGATCGCGGGCGCGCCGTTCGAGGCGCGCCGCCGCGTCTTCGTGATCGACGACGCGCACACCATGAACGACGCCGCCCAGAACGCGCTGCTCAAGAACCTGGAGGAGCCGCCGCCGCGCTCGCACGTGATCCTGGTCTCGTCGGCGTCTTCGAGCCTGCGGCCCACGATCCGTTCGCGCTGTCAGCGGCTGCGCTTCGGGCCGTTGTCGCGGGCCGTGATCGACGAGAGCCTGCGGCTCGACCGCGGGCTCGGGCCGGAGCAGGCGGCGCTGCGCGCGGCGCTTGCCGGCGGCAGCCTCGCCGCGGCGCTCTCGGGCGACCCGGGCGGAGAGTCGCGGATGAGGGAGGAGCTCCTGACTCTGCTCGAGGTGGCCTCGGGCGGCGACGCCCTCGCGCGCATGGAGGCGGCCGAGCGCTTGGAGCAGGCCGAGGACCCCGTGCTCCTGCTCACGACGCTGCGCTCGCTGCTGCGTGACCTCGCCGCGCTGCGGGCCGGGGCTCCCGCCGAGACCCTGCTCAACCCCGACCTGGCGCCCCGGCTCGCGGCCCTCGCCCCCGGGCGGCTGGCCGAGCGGGCGCCGAGCCTCGGCGAGGAGGCAGACGCGGCCCGCACGGCGCTCCGCGGCTTCGCGAGCAAGCTCCTGACGTTCGACCGGCTCGTGGAGGCCCTCGCCCGGGAGTGACCGGGGCCCGTCGTTTCGCCCCCGTTGGCGCTTCTGGTGCATTCGCTTCTTGCGTGCCCTCGAAAGCGTGTGCTACTTAAGAGGCACATGAACCGCAAGCTGATTCGTCCGGACCTCACGGAGCTCAACGAGCACCGCCACACCACGGTGACGACGCCCAAGTACTTCCAGAAGCGCCGGGCGGGGATCGCACCCGACCAGACGAACGCCGAGTGCAACTACTACCTGAAGCAGATGGCCAACCACACGCCGATGGTCATCGTGCTCAAGGACGGCGACCAGATCCGCGGCACGATCGAGTGGTACGACCGCACGGCGCTCAAGGTGCACCGGCCCGACGCCCCGAACATCCTGCTGATGAAGGACACCGTGAAGTACATGTACAAGGCGGACGACGACCACTACCGGGAGGGCGCCGAAGAGGACGCGTGAGCGGCCGGCCGCGGCTCGCGCTCACGGTCGGCGACCCGGCCGGGATCGGGCCGGAGATCGTGCTGCGGGCGCTCGCCGCTTCGGCCTGCCCTCCGGCCGAGTGGGTGGTGTACGGGCCGCTCGCCAGCCTCGCGCTTCGGGCGCGGCGCTTCGGCCTGCCGGACGTGGCGTCGCTGGCGGCCGGGGCCGTGGACGTCCCAGGCCCGGCGGTGCCGCTGGGGGCCGTGTCGGCGGAGGGCGGCCGCCAAGCAGCCGCGGCGGTGCTGGCGGCGGCCGCGGACGCGCGCGCGGGGCAAGTCCTTGGGATCGTGACGGCTCCGCTCCACAAGGAGTCGCTGCGCGCCGTCGGCCATCCCTGGCCGGGTCACACCGAGCTGCTGGCCGAGGCCGCGGGCGTCTCGGACGTGGCCATGATGTTCGTGGGCGGGGGGCTGCGGGTCGCGCTGCTGACGATCCATCGCTCGCTGCGCTCCGTGCCGGACGCGATCACGCGCGGCGAGACGGAGCGCGTCGTGCGCCTGGTGCACCGCGAGCTGCCGCGGCTCGGTGCGGTGCAGCGGCGGATCGCGGTCTGCGGCGTGAACCCGCACGCCGGCGAGCACGGCCTCTTCGGGCGCGAGGACGAGGACGTGCTGCGTCCGGCCGTCGAGGCGCTCCGCGGCGACGGGATCGAGGTCGCGGGCCCGCTTCCGGCGGACACCGCGTTCGTGCGGGCGGCACGCGGTGAGTTCGACGCGGTGGTGGCGGCCTACCACGACCAGGGCCTGGTGCCGGTGAAGCTGCTGGCCTTCGGCCACGCCGTCAACGTGACGCTGGGCCTGCCGTTCGTGCGCACCTCCGTCGACCACGGCACGGCCTTCGATATCGCCGCCGCCGGCACGGCCGACGCAGGCAGCCTGCTGGCGGCGATGGCTCTTGCAGTGGAGCTTGCTCGGAGGTCCTGACCCGGCTCTCGGCTGTGTGTCTTGCCGTGGGCCATCGTCTTCCGCGGCGGTCCCGCTTCCCGTGTCGGGTCCGTCGCTGGAGTGGGTGACCCGCCACGGGAGCCCTCGGGATCCGCCGCTACCCGTCGCTCTCGGCTGTGTGTCTTGCCGTGGGCCATCGTCTTCCGCGGCGGTCCCGCTTC
>CAZMRX010000098.1:13523-15168 GCA_964568755.1 uncultured Acidobacteriota bacterium
CCGTGTCGGGTCCATGGAGTTGACCTGTGGGGCGGGGTGCGGCAGCATGAGGCGAACAAAAAACGAAAGTCATGCCTGTCGAGCTCCACGCCGCTTCGGCCTTCTCGTTCCTGCGGGGGGCGTCGCTGCCCGAGGACCTGGTGGAGCGGGCGGCCGAGCTGGGATACGACGCGCTGGCGCTCGTGGATCGCGACGGGCTCGCGGGCGCCCCGCGCTTCTTCAAGGCGGCGAGGGCGCGGGGGATCCGGCCGATCGTCGGGGCCGAGCTGAGCCTCGACGGGGGCGGGGCGCTGCCGCTGCTGGTCGAGACGCAGCAGGGCTACAGGAGCCTGTGCCGCCTGATCACGCGCATGAAGGCCGGTGTCGCGAAGGGCGAGGGGCGGCTGCGCTTCGAGATGCTGGAGGGGACGGGCGAGGGGCTCTACGCCCTGCCGGGGGTCGAGACGCTCCAGCCGACGGGAGGCGGGCCGCTCGACACCGACCGGCTCGCACGTGTCGTCGAGGCCTTCGGGCCGGGCCGGGTCTTCCTCGACGTGCAGCGCCACCGCCGCCGCGAGCAGGAGGCCGCGAACCAGGCGCTGCTGGACCTGGCCGACGCGCTCGGCCTGCGGGCCGTGGCCTCGAACGGCGTGCGCCACGCGACCTCGCAGCGGCGGGCGCTGCTGGACGTGCTCACCTGCATCCGCGAGAAGCGCACGCTCGCGAGCGCCGGGCGGCTGCTCGCGCAGAACGCCGAGCGGCACCTGAAGCCGCCGAGGTCGCTGGCGGCGCTCTTCGCCGACCGCAAGGACCTGCTTCGAAACGCCGAGGCGCTCGCCGAGCGGCTCAGCTTCACGCTCGAGGACCTGGGCTACCGCTTCCCGGACTACCCGGTGCCGGCGGGGGAGTCGCAGTTCTCGTTCCTTCGCCAGGTCACGGAGGCTGGCGCGCGCGAGCGCTACCGGCCGTACCACGAGAAGGCCAGGGCGCAGATCGAGCGCGAGCTTGCGCTGATCGGCAAGCTCGAGCTCGCCGGGTACTTCCTGATCGTGTGGGACCTCGTCAACTTCTGCCGGCGCGAGGGGATCCTGGTCCAGGGTCGCGGCTCCGCCGCGAACAGCGCCGTCTGCTACAGCCTCGGCATCACCGCCGTGGACCCGGTCGGGATGGAGCTGCTGTTCGAGCGGTTCCTGTCGGAGGAACGCGGCGAGTGGCCCGACATCGACCTCGACCTGGCGAGCGGCGACCGGCGCGAACGAGTCATCCAGCACGTCTACACGCGCTACGGGGCCGCGGGCGCGGCGATGACCGCGAACGTGATCACCTACCGCGACAAGAGCGCCTCGCGCGAGATCGGCAAGGTGCTGGGGATCCCGGCCGAGGAGATCGACCGGCTCGGGCAGCACATGCGCCGCTTCGAGTACGTGGACGCGGGAGACACGCTCGAGGCGCGTCTCGAGCGCGCCGGGTGGGGCGGAGGCGACCCGCGCGTGGCGCTGTTCGCGCGGCTCTTCGGCGAGATCCAGGACCTGCCGCGCCACCTGGGCCAGCACTCGGGCGGGATGGTGGTGGCGCGCGGCCGGCTCGACGAGGTGGTGCCGCTCGAGCCCGCCAGCATGCCGGGGCGCGTGATCGTGCAGTGGGACAAGGAGGACTGCGCCGACCT
>CAZMRX010000099.1:0-15066 GCA_964568755.1 uncultured Acidobacteriota bacterium
GGGCGTGAGCGGCACGTCGGTCCAGCCGGTGAAGCGGTTCTCCAGGTTCCAGGTGCTCTCGCCGTGGCGCAGCAGGACCAGCGTGTACATGGGATGAAGCCCTCCGCTGAGAAGGGCCCATTATAGAGTGGCCCCGCAGGCCCATGTCCCTGAACCCGGTCCGCGTCGTCGCGCGCTTCCCGCGGCCCGTGCGGCTGCTGCTCGTCGGCACGATGGTCAACAAGCTCGGCACCTTCATCGTCCCGTACCTGACGCTGGTGCTGCTGCGCGACTTCCACATGGCGGCGGGCGACGTCGCCTGGCTGCTGTTCGCCTACGGCGCGGGCTCGGTGGTGTCGATCCTGGTGGGCGGCGTCCTCACCGACCGCCTGGGCCGGCGGCGCACGCTGCTGCTGAGCCTGCTGGGGTCGGGGGCGCTCGCGGTGGTGATGGGCCTGCTGCCCTCGCCGCGGCTCTTCGTGCCGATGCTGGTGGCGTTCGGCTTCATCGCGGACCTCTACCGGCCCGCGGCCTCCGCCGTGATCGGCGACCTGCTGCCCTCGAGCGAGCGCGCGACGGGATTCGCGGGCCTGCGCATGGCGGTCAACCTGGGTTGGGCCTCCGGGACGGCCCTCGGCGGCCTGCTCGCGGACTGGGACTGGCGGCTGCTCTTCCTCGGCGACGGCCTCACGACGCTCGCGTACGGCGTCCTCGTCTACTTCATGATCCCCGAGACGCGGCCGCCGCTCGCCCCGGTCGGGAAGCCGCTGACAGTCGACGAACCCGGAAGCGTCCGCTCGGAAGGCCATGCGATCCGGGATGCCTGGAAGCGCGCACCGTCGAGCCCGCTCAGGGACCCCGTGTTTCTCGAGGCCACCGCCGTCGGCCTGTTGTTCACGCTGATCTTCTGCTCGCACCTCGTGGTGCTGCCGCTCACGGTGACGCAGTCGGCCGGGTATCCCGCCGTCGTCTTCGGCCTGCTGGCCGCGGTGAACGGAGTCCTGATCGCGCTTTTCGAGATCACGATCGTCGCCAAGCTCCAGCGCTTCCGCAGGCTGCGGCTGGCGGCGCTCGGCTACGCGCTCGCCGCGGTCGGCTTCGGCATGATCGGCCTGGTGATGCACTGGGCCTGGTTCCTGCTCGCGGTCCTGATCTTCACGCTCGGCGAGATCCTCTCCGCCCCGCAGCAGATGGCGTTCATCGCCGACTGGGCCCCACCCGAGGCCCGCGGCCGCTACCTGAGCCTCTACCAGGCCACCTGGTCGATCGCGTTCGCGGTGAACCCCGCGCTCACGCTGCCGCTCCACCAGGCGCTCGGTGAGGCGCTGTTCTGGGGGCTGGCGCCGCTCGTGGCCCTGCCGGGCGTGATCGTGCTGCTGCGGCTCGACGCGACGGTCGACCGGCCCGAGCGCCTGCGCGGCCTGTCGACCGGCGCGGGGTAGGATTCGCGAATGTCCGCACCCTGGCCGCTCGAGCCCGGTCCGGAGGAGCTCGAGGCCCAGACCCGGTTGGTGGCCGACTTCGTGCTGGCGCAGCTGCGCGGGCTTGCGACGGCGCCGTCGTTCGACCTCGACGGGGCCGAGGCGCTGCGGGACTCCTTCGTCTCGGACCCGCCCGAGCAGCCGACCCCGCTCGAGCCCCTGCTCGAGCGGCTCGCGCCGGCGATCGCGAAGAGCTACAACACGGCCGGGCCCGGATACCTGGCCTACATTCCCGGCGGCGGCGTCTACGCCTCGGCGCTCGCCGACTTCGTCGCCTGCGCCGTGAACCGCTACATGGGCGTGGCGCAGGCGGCGCCCGCCCTCGCGCAGATCGAGGAGACGACGGTCGCGTGGCTCTGCCGCCTGATGGGCCTCGCCCACGGGGCGCGCGGCATCCTGACCTCGGGAGGCTCGCTCGCCAGCCTGTCGGCCGTGGTCACGGCGCGCCACGAGCGGCTCGGCGAAGCCTTCCAGGACGGCGTCCTCTACTTCTCGGAAGAGACGCACTACTGCGTCGCCAAGGCCGCGCGCCTCGCCGGCTTCCCGCGCGCCAGCCTGCGCGCGCTGCCGACCGATGCCCGCTATCGCCTGCAGCCCCTCGCGCTCGCCGAAGCGATCCGCGAGGACCGGCGCTCCGGACGGCGGCCGTTCCTGGTGGTGGCCAACGTCGGGACCACGAACACCGGCGCGATCGACCCGCTCCCGGAGGTCCTCGACGTCGCGCGCGAGCACCGGCTCTGGGTCCACGCGGACGCGGCCTACGGCGGCTTCTTCCGCCTGGCGGAGACGGGTGCTCCGCTCCTCGACGGCATCGAGCGCTGCGACTCGATCACGCTCGATCCCCACAAGGGCCTGTTCATGCCCTACGGGCTGGGCGCGCTCCTGGTGCGGGACGGCGAGGCGCTCGCGAGGGTCCACCGCGAGGGCGCGAGCTACGTGCAGGACGTGACCCGTGAGGGCGCCCTGGGCTTCGCCGACCTGTCGCCCGAGCTGTCGCGCGACTTCCGCGGGCTGCGCCTGTGGCTGCCGCTGATGCTGCACGGCCTGGGCGCCTTCCGCGAGCAGCTCGAGGAGAAGCTCGCGCTCGCACGCTGGGCGTGCCGGGAGCTCGCGAGCGACCCCCGCTTCGAGCTGCTGGACGAGCCGCAGCTCTCGGTCGTCGCGTTTCGCCTGCGCGCCCCGGCGGACGAGGCGGACCGGCTGGGCCCGGAGCTGCTGCGCCGCGTCAACGGCCGCAAGCGGGTGTTCTTGTCGAGCACCCGGCTGCGGGGCCGCTACGCGCTGCGACTGTGCGTGCTGAGCTTCCGCACGCACCGGGAGCGGGTCGAGGAGGCGGTGCTGGCGCTCAGGCAGGAAGCGGCGGCGCTTCTCGGCTAGCCATCGGCGAGGCGCTGGGCCGCACGCCCTGGGCCAGCATCAGCATCTCGACCTGGCCGGCGTGGTAGAGCGCGTGCTCGACGACGCCGTGCAGCAGCACGTAGTAGGTGTACTCGCGCCCGGGCACGGGCTCGTCGAGACGCGCCGCCTCGAACGCCGCCACGGCCTGCCGCAGCGCGCGGCGGGCGTCGCCGAAGTCGAGCCGGGCGCGAAGCCAGGCGTCGTTCGAGACGGCTCCCGGCTTCGGCCAGGCGAGCGCATCGGCGAGTGGCGCCATGTTCTCGCCCGCGAGACGGCGAGTCGCCACGCGCTCGTAGGCGGTCGTGTGCAGCAGCAGCTCCCAGATCGAGGGCGCCCCGGCGATCGGGTGCGCCGCCGCCTGCGCGGCCGTCGCCGCGGCGAGCAGGTCGCGCAGCGAGGGGCACTTCCAGGCTTCGTTGCCCTCGAACGAGCGCTGCAGCTGGTTCCAGATCCGCTCGGTCTCGCTCATGATGCCTCCGACTTTCCTCAGGACCCCAGCGTGACCCCCGCACGCCGCCCGGCTCCATAGATCACCCGCTCCATGCCCGGGCGCCGCGGACTAAGATCCCGCCTGCATGGCGGACACTCCCCTGACCGTGGTCGGCGCGGGCGTCGTCGGCCTGGCTGTCGCGGCTCGGCTCGCCACGCGCTTCCCCGAGCTGGTGCTCCTCGAGCGGCGCGAGCGGCACGGCAGCGAGACCTCGAGCCGCAACAGCGAGGTGATCCACGGCGGGATGTACTACCCCGCGGGCTCGCTGAAGGCGCGCCTGTGCGTGCGCGGCAAGCACCTGCTGTACGAGCTGTGCGAGCGCAGGGGTGTCCCGCACCGGCGCACGGGCAAGCTGATCGTCGCGTTGCGCCAGGACGAGTCGCCGGAGCTCGAGCGGCTGCTCGCGCTCGGGGTGCAGAGCGGCGTCGAGCTCGCGCTGCTGGACGCCGCGGCGAGCCGGGAGCTCGAGCCGGCGGTGCCCGCCGTCGCCGCCCTGCTGTCGCCTTCGACGGGGATCGTGAGCGCCCACGCCCTGATGGACGCGCTGCTCCACGAGGCGCGGGCGCACGGCGCGCTGCTGCAGACGCGGGCCGAGCTCGTCGGGATCGAGCGGCGCGACCACGACTACCGGCTCGAGCTCCGGACCCCGGACGGCACCGACACGCTCACGAGCGAGCGCGTCGTGAACGCCGCTGGGCTCGAGTCGGACCGCGTGGCGGCGCTCGCCGGGATCGACCTCGCGGCCGCCCGCTACCGGCTGCACTGGTGGAAGGGCAGCTACTTCGCCGTGGGCGGGAGCAAGGCGCGGCTCGTGTCGCGGCTCGTCTACCCCGTGCCGGGGCAGTTCAGCCTGGGCATCCACGCCATCCTCGGGCTCGAGGGCCGGCTTCGCTTCGGCCCGGATGCCGAGGCTCTGCCCGCGCGGCAGCCCGACTACTCGGTCGACGAGTCGAAGCGCGAGGTGTTCGCCGGGGAGGTGCGCCGGCTCGTCCCGGCCATCGGCGCGCAGGACCTGAGCCCGGACATCGCCGGCATCCGTCCCAAGCTGCAAGGCCCCGGCGAAGGCTTCCGGGACTTCGTGATCGCGGAGGAGGCCGCTCGCGGCCTCCCCGGCTTCGTGAACCTGATCGGCATCGACTCCCCGGGCCTGACGTCCGCCCTCGCGATCGCCGAGGAGGTCGAGACGCTGCTGGTGTGAGCCCGCGCACAACGCCCGCCCCGCTGTGCGCGGCTTCACGCTCTATCCGCGATTCGTCGCGCTATTCAACACCCTCACACGGGAGGTTGATCGCATGGCGAAGCGCCTCGGCGGTGCCGTCCTTCTTCTCGTGGCCGCCTCCACGCTGCTGGAGGCCGGGCCGATCCGAAGGCACGCGCGGCCGATCCCGGGCTCGTACATCGTGGTGCTGCGCCAGGACGCGGTGCGCGACGTGCGCGACCGGCTGTCTCGCCTCCCGAGCGTGGCGGACCTCGCAAGCGAGATGGTCGACATCCCCGGCCGCGGCAAGCGCACCCGCCTGTTCCAGCACGCCGTGCGGGGCTTCGTGGTGCAGGCGACCGCGGCCGAGGCCGAAGCGCTCGCCGACGACATCCGCGTCGCATTCGTGGAGCAGGACGGCGTGATGGAGGCGGTCGCCACGCAGACGGGGGCCACCTGGGGCCTCGACCGAGCCGACCAGCGCAACCTGCCGCTCAACGGCAGCTACGTGTACGACCAGGCGGGCGCCTCTGTCCACGCCTACGTGATCGACACGGGCCTGCGCTCGGGCCACGTGCAGTTCGCTGGCCGCGTCGGCAACGGCTTCACGGCGATCAGCGACGGCCAGGGCACGAACGACTGCAACGGCCACGGGACCCACGTGGCGGGCACCGTCGGCGGAACCACCTACGGCATTGCGAAGGCGGTCCTGCTGCACCCGGTGCGGGTGCTCGGCTGCAACGGGTCGGGCGCCACGTCCGGCGTGATCGCCGGGGTCGACTGGGTGACCGCCAACCGCGTCCTCCCCGCGGTCGCCAACATGAGCCTGGGCGGCGGCGCGTCGAGCGCGCTCGACACGGCCGTGACCGGCTCGATCGCCGCCGGCGTCGTGTACGCGGTAGCCGCCGGCAACTCCAACGTCGACGCCTGCACCACCTCGCCCGCCCGCGTCGCGGCGGCGCTCACCGTGGGGGCCACGACCAGCGGCGACGCGCGCGCGTCCTACTCGAACTTCGGCCCCTGCCTGGACCTGTTCGCGCCCGGCTCCAGCATCACGTCGGCCTGGCACACGAGCAACACCGCGACCGCCACGCTCAGCGGCACCTCGATGGCGTCGCCGCACGTCGCGGGCGCCGCCGCGCTGTTCCTGCAGACGAGCCCGAGCGCGACACCGGCGCAGGTCGCGCAGGCGATCGTCGCGCTGACGACTCCGGGAGTGGTGACGGGGCCCGGGACCGGGTCGGCCAACCGCCTGCTGTACACGCGCTTTCCCGCGGGCGGCAACCCGGACGTGACGCCACCCAGCGTCTCGGTCACGGCCCCGGCCGCGGGCTCGACGCTGAGCGGCAGCGTGACCGTCTCGGCGGGCGCCAGCGACAACGGCGGCATCGTTTCGCTCGTGGAGTTCTTCGTCGACGGGTCTTTGAAGGCGAGCGACACGACGGCGCCCTACTCGTTCGCGTGGGACACGGGTACCGCGAGCGACGGCGCGCACACCCTCACGGCGAAGGCCTACGACCCTTCGAGCAACGTCGGCACCAGCGCGGGCGTCGGGGTGATCGTGCAGAACCAGCCGACCGGCGGATCCGAGCTCGTCGTGAACGGCGGCTTCGAGGGCTCGGCCGCGCCGTGGGCGCTCTCGGGCAACGCCTACCGCTCGACGGGCAGCTACGCCCACGGCGGCACGGGCTACGGCGTCCTCGGCCACTACAACAACGCGAGCGGGACCCTGTACCAGACGGTCACGATCCCAGCGGCCGCGACCGGGACGCTGGCGTTCTGGCTGAACGTGACCTCTTCCGAGACCACCACCACGACCGTCTACGACCGCCTGTTCGTCGAGGTGCGCAGCACGACGGGCGTGCTGCTCGGCACCGTCGCCACCTTCTCGAACCTGGACGAGGTGGCGGCGGCAGGGGCCTACACCCTGCGCAGCGCCAGCCTTGCTGCGTGGAAGGGACAATCCATCAGGGTGCAGTTCCGCGCCACCACGGACGGCTCGCTCGCCACGAGCTTCCGCGTGGACGACGTCTCCCTCCGGTAGGGACTGCTCCCGCGCGGAGGGGGCGGACGGTCTCCCCGGCCGTCCGCCCCCTCCCGCGGTTTGACAAGCCCGCCGGGCGGCGGCGAGACTGACGGTTTCCGTCCACCGAAGGAGCCCAGAGATAGCGATGTCGCAGCCCTCTCGCCGACTGCTCGTCACAGCCCTCTCCACGCTTGCCCTCGCGGCGACCGCGGGGGCGCAGACTCCGGTGCCCACCGGCGCGCCCGCCGTGGACGAGAAGGCCTTCAAGCTCGACGCACCGGGCCTCTACGCGAACGCCGACCTGTCCTACGTGCTCACCTCGGGCAACTCGAGCTCGAGCAGCCTGGGCTTCAAGGGCGACCTGACGCGCCGCTTCACACGGCAGTCGATCAGCTTCGCCGTCGGCGGGATTCGCGCGAGCTCGTCCCCCGACGTGCGCATCGCGGTCGGCACGCCGTCCGACTTCGAGGTGCAGATCCCCGAGGCCGAGCCCACGGCCGAGGCGTACTACGGGCGCGGGCGCTACGACTACAAGCTGTCGGACCGGCTCTACTACACGCTCGGCGCCGGCTGGGAGCGCAACCGCTTCTCGGGCATCGAGAACCGCTGGGTGATCGACACCGGCATCGGCTACATCTTCCTGAACAACGCGCGAACCAGCCTCCGCGGCGCCGCCGGGGTCACCTACACGAGCGAGGACTATACGGTTTCGAGCGAGCAGGACGGCAGCTTCATCGGCGGGCGCTTCGGCTGGGACTTCCGCCAGCAGCTGTTCTCCGCGACGACCTTCACCCACAGCCTGATCGGCGACCAGAGCTTCGAGGACTCGGCCGCGCGCCGCCTCGACGCGCAGTTCGGCCTGCACGTGGCGATGAGCAGCAAGCTGGGCCTGAAGGTCAACTGGCGCATCCTCTACAACAACCTCCCGCCCTCGACCGAGGTGCCGCTCTTCACGCCCGGCGGAGTCCCCACGGGCCAGACTGTCCTCGCCCCCTACAAGAAGACCGACCAGGGCCTGAGCGTCTCCCTCGTCTTCAGCATAGCCCCGGCGAAGAAGGGTTAACGCTCGCGGGGGGTCTGGGGGGTGCGTAAACCCCCCAGTGTCCCGCGCGTGGTCACCCACTGATCCGTTGGCCGGTTGTGGCGCTCCGTTGGCCCGTTGTGGCGCCGTTTGGTGTCCGTTCCCGAATCTCGGCCCGGCGCGACAGCGCCAATGCCAAGATTCAAGACCTGACCCCTCCCACCAGACCGGATGATCCATGGGACTCCGGTCCCGTCCAGCCTAGATTCGGCATGGAGGGGTCCATGACTACCCTGGCCGTGGTGGCGAACGACTTCCTGGCACAGCGCCGGATCGCGCTGGTCGGCGTGTCTCGCAATCCCCGGGACCTCAGCCGGTCGCTCTTCAGCGAGCTGCGGAACCGAGGCTACGACGTGGTGCCGGTGCACCCGTCGCTCGACCAGGTGGACGGGATCGCGTGCGCCCGGCGCGTCCAGGAGGTCCGGCCGCCGGTCGACGGCGCGCTGCTGATGACCCCGCCGGCGGCGACCGATCGGGTCGTGCGCGAATGCAAGGAGGCCGGGATCAGCCGCGTGTGGATGCACCGGGGGGCGGGTCGAGGGGCGGTGAGCGCGACCGCCGTCGCCTTCTGCCGCGAGCACGGCATCGCCGTCGTGGAGGGTGCCTGCCCGTTCATGTTCCTGCCCGGGGCAGGCTTCGTTCACCGGACTCACGGGTTCCTCGCCAGGATCTTCGGCCGCCACCCCGCGCGGCACGCAGCCTGAGGCCCGCGCTCACCCTGCGCGGAGCACTTGGGCGGCCGGCGTGCGCGCCGCTCGCCACGCCGGATGGAGCGAGACCACGAACGCCATGAGCGGGAGCGCTGCTACCGCCAGCAGCGCGGCCGGATCGAGGGGACTCGTCCCGAACAGCAGGCCGGCGACGACGCGCGCGAGCCCGGCGCTCAGGGCCGCGCCGATCAGGAGGCCCGCGAGCACCAGGCGCAGCATCTGCCCCGCCGTCCAGCGCAGCAGGTGCGCCTCGCTCGCCCCGAGCGCGATGCGGATCCCGATCTCGCGCGTGCGCTCGCGGACGCGGTGGGAAAGCACGCCGTGGACGCCGACGAGCGCCAGCAGCACCGCCACCGCGGCAAACGCCGACAGCACCAGCATCAGGTACCGGTCGCGGGCGTAGGTGGCGCCCAGGAGCTCCGAGAGATCGTAGAGGCCGTGGGCGGGCTTGGCCGGGTCGAGCTCGTGCAGGATCTGGCGCACGGCCGGCGCGAGCAGGCGCGGGTCGCCCGAGCTGCGAACCGCGACGTTCATCACCAGGTACGGCCGCTGCGCGTGCGGCAGGTAGATCTCGTGGCGGGACTCCGCGCGGGGCCCGGAGAAGCGCACGTCGCTCACGACGCCTACGATGTCGTAGGGGTACGTCCCTGCCGTGCTGTAGTCGACCACCAGGCGACGGCCCACGGCGGCGCCACCCGGGTACAGGTGGCGGGCCAGACCCTCGCTCAGGATCACGCTGCGCGGCGCCTGCGGCGAGTCGCTCGCGTCGAAGCTGCGCCCCGCGACGATCCTCATCCCCAGCGTGCGGAAGTAGTCGCTCGTGACCATCCGCACCCAGGCGGAGCGCCGCGCGCGCTCGTCGTCCGCGGCGCCTTCCGGCCACACGGGGCGCTCGAAGTCGGGGCCGAGCGGGCTCGCGGGCAGCGCCGTGGCCGCGCCGGCGGCGGTCACGCCCGGCAGCCCGCGCAGCCGCTCGAGCAGCGTCGCGTAGTAGACCCGGCTCTTCTCCCCGCCGCCGTATTGCTCCATGTCCAGGAACACGGGGGCCACCAGCACGCCGCGCGCGTCGAAGCCGGGATCGACCGCTTTCAGGCGCTGGTAGCTTCTTACGAGCAGGCCGGACCCGGCGAGCAGCGCGACCGCCGTCGCCACCTGGGCGACCACCAGGCCGTCGCGGAGCGCGTGACGCCCCGCGCCGCCGGCGAGGCGGCCGGGCGCCGCGGCGAGACCGGGAGCCGGTTCCGCGCGCGCGAGGCGGACGGCCACGGGCAGCCCCGACACGAGCGCGGCGAGCAGCGTCGCTGCGGCGGCGAACCCGAGCGCCAGCGGGTCGAGGCCGACCTCGTGAAGCCGCGGCACGGCGGCGCCGGCCTGTTTCAGGAGCCCGAGGGCGCGCGCGGCCAGTAGTGACCCCAGCAGACCGCCGCCGAGCGCTACCAGCAGCGGCTCCATCAGGAACTGCCGCAGCAGCCGCTCGCGCGACGCGCCGAGCGCCTGGCGCAGCGAGGCCTCCGGCAGCCGCTCGAGGCTGCGCGCGAGCGAGAGCAGCGCCACGTTCGCGCAGGCCACGACCAGCACCAGCGCCACCGCCAGCAGCAGCGCGAGCAGCGCGGGGCGCGCTCCGCCTACGAGGTCCTCCTGGAGCGGGACGAGCCGGACGCTCCAGCCTTCGTTGGTGCGTGGATGCTCCGCGGCGAGCGCCGCTGCCACGGAGGCGAGCTCGGCCTCGGCCTGGGCCAGGGTCGTCCCGGGGCCGAGCCGCGCGAGGCCGAACAGATAGTGCTGGTCGCGCGGCGGCGCCTCGGGAAGGCCCCAGGGCAGGTACAGCTGCACGTCAGGCGCGGGCACCGCGAAGTCGGCCGGCATCACGCCCACCACCCTCATCGGCCGGCGCTCGACCACGATCGTGCGCCCCACCACGGCGGGGTCCGCGCCGAAGCGCCGGCGCCACAGGCCGTGGCCGAGCACGACCACCGGGTCGGGCGAAACCGGGGCGGCCGCCGAGTTGAAGAGCGCGATCCGGGTTTCGTCCGGGGTGGGCGTGCGCCCGAGAGCCGCCGCGACGCCGAGCACGGAGAAGAAATCCTCCGTCACCTGCGCCGAGAGCACGACCTCCGACTCGCCGTCGAGCGTGAGCGTGCGCCCCATGGTGTAGTGCCCGGCGATGCCGCGGAAGCCGCGGGTCCTCTGCCGCCAGTCCCGCAGGTTGCCGCTGGTGATGCCGGTCCTCTCGACGCCTTTCGCAGGGTTCGAGTCGTAGATCCTCACCAGCGTCGAGGGGTCGGGCAGCGGCAGCGGCAGAAGCACCACGGCGCGAACCACCGCGAACAGCGCCGTGCTGGCGCCGACGCCGAGCGCCACCGTGAGCAGGCAGGCCGCGGCGAAGCCCGGCCGCTTGCGCAGCTGCCGCAGCGCGTAGGCCGCGTCCTTGGCCAGCAGCTCGAGCCGGGACCCCGTGCGGCCGTCGTGAAGGACCTCGCGCGCTTCCTCCGGGTTTCCGAGCTCGAGGCGCGCCTGCCGCCGCGCCTCGGCGGGGTCGAGGCCGCTACGCTCCTTCTCGGCGGCGAGAAGCTCCAGGTGCTGCGCCAGCTCGGTCTGCGTCTCGCGGTCGCGACGCCCGGACCAGGCGAGGTCGCGCGTGCGAGCCAGCAGCCGCCTCAGCATCGCGGTCTCCGCGTCACGTGGCCCTGAGGATGCGGGCGATCGCGGCGGCCGCGCGCTCCCACTCCTTCTGCTCGGCGCCGAGACGCCGGTGCCCCGCCGGCGTCAGCCGGTAGTAGCGCGCCCGCCGGCCGTTCTCGCTGGGCTTCCACTCGGCGAGGACGAGGTCGTCCTTCTCCAGGCGCTGCAGCGCCGGGTAGAGCGAGCCGAGCGTGACCGTGAACACTCCGCCGGACACCTGCTCGATCCGCTTCGCGATGCCGTAGCCGTGCAGCGGCTCGAGCGCGAGCGTCTTCAGGACCAGCAGCTCCAGCTTGTCGGCGGCCACGGCGCCCTCCTATCGATATCGATAGGAGAGTAGCACCGTCAGCCGCTGGCTGTAAAGCCGGCTCAGTCGATCGCGGGCGCCTTCCCCATCACGTCGTCGACGCTCAGGACCCGCAGCGCGCCGAGGTTGAGGGCCCGCAGCGGCGCCTCCACCTTCGCGCGGTCCCCGACCACGACGACCGCGAGGCGCTTCGGGTCGATCGCTCCGCGGGCGGCTTTCTGCAGCGCGGCGGAGTCGGTGGCGAGCGCCTGCGGCACGAACGCCTCGTAGAACCCGTCGGGCAGCCCGTAGACGAGCTTGTCGACCATCCGCTGCGCCAGCTGGCTGGTGGTCTCGAAGTCGGAGGCGTAGCCGAGCGCGGCGTAGTTGCGCGCGCGCTCGACTTCCTCGGGCGAGGCGGGCAGCAGGATCCGCTCGAGCTCCTTGAAGACTTCGCCCAATGCCGGGCCGGTCTTGTCGGTCTGGACGTCGGTCGCGACGAAGAACTGGCCGACTCCCAGGTTGCGCCGGAAGCGCGAGCCGGCGCCGTAGGCGTAGCCGTGTTGCTCGCGCAGGTTGTCGTTGAGGCGCGAGGTGAAGGAGCCACCGAGGAGAGTGTTCATCACCTCGTTCGCCGCGTAGGCCGGGTCGGGCCAGGCGGGCCCGATGCGGCCGAGCCGCAGCGAGGACTGGGCGGCGTCCTTCTTGTCGACGAGCCAGACGGAGCGCGCGCCGAGCTGTCGCGCCGCCGGCACGGCGGGCGGCGCCGGGGCCGCGGCAGCGGCCTTCCAGGAGCCGAAGGCCTTCTCGAGCGCGGGCAGGACCGCGGCGGTGACGTCGCCCACGACCACGAGCGACGAGGCGGCCGGCGTGTAGCGCGCGGCGTGGAAGGCGCGCAGGTCGGCGACCGTGAACGAGGCGAGCTGCGCCGCGTCGCCTGCCAGGGGCTTGCCGTAGCGGTGGGCCGGTCCGAACACGGCCTGCGCCAGCGCGCGCGAGGCGATCGCGCCCGGCTCGTCGCGCGCTTGCAGCAGGTCGGTGAGGGCCTCCTTGCGCACGCGCTGCAGCTCGGCCTCGGGGAAGTCCGGCCGCAGCGCGACGTCCGCCATCAAGGCGAGCGCGGCGTCGAGGCGGGCGACCGGAACGCGCAGCCGCACCGTCGAAGCGTCCCACGCGGCGCCGGTGCCGATCGTCGCCCCCAGGAAGTCGATCGCGTCGGCGAGCGCGAGCGCGTCCTTGCCGCCCGCGCCCTCGTCCAGCAGCTCGGCGGTCATCGCTGCCGTTCCTTCGCGGCCGACCGGATCGACGATGGCGCCGGCGCGCACGACCAGGATCACCTCGACCACGGGCGCCTCGTGCATGCCGACCAGCAGGACGCCCAACCCGTTAGAGAGCGCGTGCCGCTCGGCGGGCGGCAGGCGCAGCTCGCGCACCGGCCCCGGCTTCGGCGGGCGAGCGCGGTCCGCCTGCGCGAGCAGCGGCGCGGCCGCGAGTGACAGGACCAGCGCGCGGGCGGCGCTGCGGACGACGGTGCGGGCGCTCATCGGCTCACCTCCGCCACGGCCAGCTCCTTCTTGCCTTCGGGCACCACCGAGATCAGCACGCGGCCCGGGCCGAGGAAACGGCTGGCCGCGGCCTGCACGTCGGAGGGCGAGAGCGCGCGGTAGCGGCCGAGGTCCTCCTCGTAGTAGTCCGGGTTGCCGGTGCGGAAGTAGTAGGCATTCAGCTGGCTCGCCTTGCCGCCGAAGCCGCCGACCCGCTCCATGCGGTCGAAGAACCCCGCCTCGACCCGGTTCTGGAAGCGCTCGAGCTCGCGCTCGGCCGGCGGCGCGCCCTGCAGCTTTGCGATCTCCTCGTCGACGAGGCGGAGGATCTCGCCGAGATCATGGCCACTGCGGGCGGTCACCACCACCTGGAAGCTCGAGGCGAGCCCCTGGCTGTCCTGGAACGCGGCCACGTCCTGCGCCACCTGCAGCTCGTAGACGAGCCGCTTGTAGAGACGCGAGTTCTTTCCAGTAGTGAGCACCGCGGCGACCGCGTCGAGCGCCGCGTCTCCGGGAGCGAAGGCGGGCGGGGTCACCCAGGCCAGGTAGAGCCGCGGCAGCTGGACCTTGTCCTCCACCACGATCCGCTTCTCCTCGCGCAGCACGACGGGACGCGGGACGATCGGGTCCACCGGCTCGCTCTTCGGGACGTCGGCGAACCACGTTTCGACCAGCCGCCGGACCTCCTTCGCGTCGACGTCGCCGGCGATCACGAGGCTCGCGTTGGCGGGCCCGTACCACTTGCGGAAGAAATCCTTCACGTCCGACTCGGTCGCGGCGCCGAGGTCCGCCATCGAGCCGATCACCGGCCAGGAGTAGGGGTGGTCCTTCGGGAACAGCGCGGGCGGCAGCACGTCCTCGACCTTGCCGTAGGGCTGGTTCTCGACGCCCTGGCGCCGCTCGTTCTTGACCACGTCGCGCTGGCCGTCGACGGTCGTCGCGTTGAGCGTGTCGAGCAGCAAGCCCATGCGATCCGACTCGAGGAAGAGCGGCATCTCGAGCGCGTTCGCAGGCGCGTTCTCCCAGTACTCCGTGCGGTCCTGGTTCGTGGTGCCGTTGTTGTCGCCGCCCACCGCTTCCAGCCAGCGGTCGAACGCCCCCTCCGGCACGTTCTTCGAGCCCTCGAACATCAGGTGCTCGAACAGGTGGGCGAAGCCGGTGCGGCCGGGCGTCTCGCGGCCCGAGCCCACGTGGTACCAGCAGTTCACGCTCACGATCGGGGCCGAGTGGTCCTCGTGCACGATCACGGTGAGGCCGTTCGGGAGGCGGAACATCTCGTAGGGGACCGTGAGGCGGGGGGCCGGACTGGCGGGAGCGGCGACCAGCAGCAGGAGGCCGAGCGCCACGAGGGAGCGGGGAGCGGCGAGGTGCATTGGGGTCAAAGCCTCCGACGAAAGCTCGCGTCCATGGGGTTGGACGAGGGGCAAGCCTGAGAACGGCCGAGTCTAGCTCAAGTCCGCGCGCCTTTCAGGCGCGCGGGGCATCAGTGCGCAGGCGCGTTCGCGGCGCCGCTCTCGATCAGGTCCTTGAACTGCGACTTGTCGATCGCCTTGTCGAGCGCGGCGCGAGCGGAGATCTTCTTCTCGTCGTAGAGCTTCCGGATCGACGAGTCCATGTCGATCATCCCTTCCTTGATCCCGGTCTGGATCGCGGAAGTGATCTGCGGCGTCTTGCCCTCGCGGATCATGTTCCCGATCGCGGGCGAGGAGAACAGGATCTCGATCGCGGCCACGCGCCCGCCGCCGAGCTTGGGGATCAGCTGCTGCGCCACCACGGCGCGCAGCGTCTCGCCGAGCACGGCCTTGATCGCCTCCTGCTCGCCGGAAGGAAACACGCTGATGATGCGGTCGCAGGTCTTGGCGGCGTTGTTGGTGTGGAGCGTGCCGAACACGATCGTGCCCTTCTCGGCCGCGGCCAGCGCCTGCTGGATCGTCTCGAGGTCGCGCATCTCGCCGACCAGGATCAGGTCGGGGTCCTCGCGGCCGGCCGACTTGAGCGCCTCCGCGAAGCTGGTGGCGTGGCTGCCGATCTCGCGCTGGTGGATCAGGCAGCGCTTGTTCGGGTGCACGAACTCGATCGGGTCCTCGATCGTGATGATGTGGTAGTTCTTCGTCTCGTTGATCAGGTTGATCAGGGCGGCGAGCGTCGTGGACTTGCCCGAGCCGGTGGGCCCGGTCACCAGCACCAGGCC
>CAZMRX010000100.1:0-13825 GCA_964568755.1 uncultured Acidobacteriota bacterium
CAGCTCGAGGAGCACGGCCTCTCGCCCGAGAACCTGGTGTTCACCGACCCGGCGCTGAAGGCGATCGTCAACACCTACACGCGCGAGGCGGGCCTGCGGAACCTCGAGCGCGAGATCGCGCAGGTCTCGCGCAAGGTGGCGCGCAAGGTGGCGGAGGGCCAGGCGGACACGGTGCGCGTCACGCCGGGCCTGCTCGGCAAGTTCCTGGGCGCCGCCAAGACGCTGCCGGAGGAGCGGCTCAAGAAGGACGCGGTCGGCATCGCGACCGGGCTCGCGTGGACGGCGACCGGCGGCGACGTGCTGTTCGTCGAGGCCTCGATCATGAAGGGCAAGGGCCGCCTCACGCTCACCGGCCAGCTCGGCGACGTGATGAAGGAGTCGGCCCAGGCGGCGCTGTCGTGGGCGCGCAGCCATGCCCGCGCGCACGGGCTCAAGGACGAGGTGTTCGCGGCCAACGACCTGCACGTCCACGTGCCCGAGGGCGCCATCCCGAAGGACGGGCCCTCGGCCGGGATCACGATGGCGACGGCGATCCTCTCGGCGCTCACCGGCCAGGCGGTGCGCAGCGGCCTCGCGATGACCGGCGAGATCACGCTGCGCGGCCGGGTGCTGCCGATCGGCGGCCTCAAGGAGAAGATCCTGGCCGCGCGCCGGGCGCACATCGAGACCGTGGTCTGCCCGAAGCTCAACAAGAAGGACCTCGACGAGGTGCCCGCGCACCTGCGGCGCGGCATGGCGTTCCACCTGGTCGAGGACGTGGAGGAGGTGCTCGCGCTGGCCCTCGTCCCGCCGCCGACCCCGAAGGTCCCCTCGGGCACCAAGACCGCGCCGCGGCCCTTCCCGGGACGGCCACGGCGCCCGGTCACGGTATAGCCGAGCGGCCGAGCAGCCCGGGAAGCGGCGCTACTTCCCGCCCCAGAGCCAGCGCAGGATGTCTGGCAGGATCGCGCCGCCGTGCTGGTCGTTGTGCGCGCCGTCGCCCCACTCGTGCTTGACGTCGTAGCGCGCGCCCGGAGTCTGCGTCTCGTCGGCCGCGCGATTGGCGTACAGCAGGGCGGCCAGCATCTGCTGGTTGGCCAGGAACCAGTTGCCGTGCGCGTTGTCGAGGTCCTGCGAGCCGTCCTGCAGGAAGACGCTCAGCGGCCGAATCGGCGATTTCCGGATCAGCGTCGGGTAGAGGTCGCCGCCCGGCTGCAGCGGCTGGCCGTCCTGCGCCGCGCGGTAGCCGATCGAGGTGTAGCTGCCGATCAGGCTGATCACGCCCCGGAACTGGTCCGGCCGATGCCAGGCGACGGTGAAGGCGCAGATCGCGCCGCTGCTCGTGCCGCCGATCGCCCGCCGCTCCGGGTCCGTGGTCAGGTTGTAGCTCTTGCCGACTTCCGGCAGCAGCTCCTCGGTCAGGAAGCGCGCGTAGGCGTCGCCGAGCGCGTCGTACTCGGCCGCGCGGTTGTTCGGGTTGCGCATTCCCAGGTCGTCGGGATAGCTCTCGGCCCGGTGGCCGGGCGTCACGAAGACGCCGATCGTCACCGGGATCTCCCGCTTGTGGACCAGGTTCTCGAGCACCTGCGGCACGCGCAGCGCGCCCTCGGGGTTCGTCGCGCGCTGGCCGTCCTGGAACACCAGCAGGTTGGCCGGCTTGTCCGCGCTGTACTGAGCCGGCACGTAGACCCAGTAGCGCCTCACCGTGCCCGCCAGGATCCGGCTCTTGAAGGCGATCGGCCCCTCGAGCCGCCCCTTCGGCACGCCCGCCTGCGGCAGCGAGTCGGGGCCCAGCCTGTAGACGCCGGGCTCGCGCGCGGCGGGAGGCGCTTGCGCGCCGGCGGGTGTCGTCGAGAGTGCGATCGCGGCGGCGGCCGCGCACGTGAGGCTGCCTGGGAGGCTGGACATGCGCCAGAGTGTCTACGACTGGACCGGCGTTGTCCAAGGCCCCCGGATTCAGCGCGCGCCGTCGAACGCGATCGCCTGCGGGCCCACGAAGTCCGGGAGCCGTGCGAGCGGCTGGCCGGTGGCGCCGTCCAGCACCAGCACCATCCGCTTCGCGAGCGCCACGCCCAGCGAGCGGTCGGGCGGGAAGAACAGCCCGCGCAGGTCGGAGAGCAGGATCTCGGCCGCCTTGGCCTGGCGCTCGGTGTCGATCACGCGCAGCTCGGAGCCCGACACCACCACGAGCTGGCCGCCCGGCAGCACCTCGAGCGCGTATCCGCTGCCGCCGATCATCTCGATGGACTTTCCGGTTGCGGCGTCCACGACGGTGACGTCCTTCGTCTGGCGGTTGATCGCGTACGCGTAGCGGCCGTCGGGCCGCACGGCCAGCATGCGCGGCCCGGCCGAGCCCCAGGGCGCGTAGCCCGCAGCCAGGAAGCCGGCGATGCCGAACATCCCGCCCATCATGTTGCCGAAGAGCTTCTTGCCGCCACGGCCGGTCTTCGTCGAGCCGATCGGCTTCTTCGCCTGCAGGTCGAGGACCGCGACCTTGTTGTGCGCCCCGTAGAGAATGAAGGCGCGCGCGGCGTCCGGGCTCAGCGCGAGCTCGGTCGGCCAGTCGCCGTCGTCCACGAGCGTCTCGCTCCCGAGCACGAGCGGAATGCTCCCGGTGACCTGGAGCGCGAGCGGGTCCACGAGCGTCACGGACCGCTCGCCGACGACGTACACGACATCGCGCTCGCGCTGCAGCAGCCGGGGATTCGCGGCCACGGGAAGCGTGACCAGGAGCTCGGCGCCGCGCACGACGCGCAGCTGGCCTTCGACCGCGCCCGGCGGCCCGTCGCTCAGGATGAACACCTGCTTGCCCGCTTCGTCCTGGTGGAGGCCGCGCGGCCCGCGTCCGGCGTCGATGCTCCCCGCGAGCGCGCCCCGCTCGAGCGACACGATCTGCACGGCGCCGTTCTTGTTCTTCTGCGGGCTCTTGTCCGGCTTGCCCTCGTCCAGCAGGTAGAAGTGGACGCCATCGGTGTAGAGATTGGCCCACGTGCCCGTTTCCAACGCGGCCCGCAGCGACGGCCCGACGAGGTCCACGGCGAACACGCGTGAGCGCGGGTAGGGAAACTTCCCGGTCCGCGGCAGCCCCTGGACCAGGGCCAGCGTCAGGCCGTCCCCGCTGGCGGCGATCGGCACCGTACCCGGTTCGAGCGTCAGGCGACCGAGCTCCCGGCCCGCGCCCACGTCGAGCGTGACGAGCTCACGAATCTGGGCTTCGGCGGGGCTCTTCGCTTCGTAGCCCGGGCACAGGAGCGTGAGCCTTCGGCTGTCGGGGCTCCAGTACCTGCGGTCGAGCGCCAGGCCGAAGCCCAGCTCGACGCGACCCACCACGGCCAGCGTCGCGGGATCGACGACCGTCGCGGTCGACTTGCCGCTCGCCTCGTAGCCGCGCTCGCCCTTGTCCTCGCCAGGCCCCTCGTCGAGGACCACGAGGCGGGAGCCGTCCGGGCTCTGCAGCAAAGCCGCCGGGGAGCCCTCCAGCGCCAGCGCGGCGAGCCGCTTGCCCGACGGCAGCTCCAGCGCCACGAGCGCGCGCGACCCCGAGTCGAGCACGTAGGCCCTGGAGGTCGGCTGCGCGCCGCCGGCGCTGGCCGGCCCCAGGCTCGCGAGAGCCAGTGAGAGCCCGACCAGCGCCGAGGCGTCCCGCATCGGTCTCATCAGTGGAACGTGATGCCGATCTCGAATGTGACGACGTCCTGGCTCCAGTCACCGAAGACCGTCTCGCCCTCGAAGTCGAGGTCGCCGGGCTTGCCGTAGTAGTAGTTGACCGCAGGCGTGATCGAGATGTTGCGGCCGACGCGGATGTCGTAGCCCGCGCCCGCCAGCACGCCCCACCCGGTCTTGCTCAGGCTCACGCTCAGCGACCCGTCGCTGACTTCCGTGTCGATGTACGAGAGGCCGAACCCGCCCTTCAGGAAGAACCCGCCCGAAGCCTGAGGGTAGAAGGTCACCGTGCCCGTGAAGCTGCCGAGCGTCAGCGTGATGTCGTCCTGCTCCTTGATCCAGCCGTTCGACTCGACGCCCAGCAGGACCTTGTCGCTCAGCGTCCCCCCGAGCTTGAACGACCCGACGAACGAGCCCTCGCGCTCGTCGCCGCAGTCGAAGTCGCAGCCGATCCCGGCGGAGCCGTATCCGCCGCCGAGGCCGATCCAGAACCCCTGCCGCACCTGGGGATTGCCGGCCCAGGCCGCGGGCGACGCAAGCAGCACGATCCCAAGGGCGAGACCTCCAAGCCATTGATTGCGCACTCTGACCTCCGTGGCTGTTGACGTCGTGAGAGCCGATCCCCTAGACGGCCGCGCCCAGCGCTTTTCCCAGGAACGAGCGGCCGGAGCGCAGGCGTAGACTGGGGAGAGGCCGGAGGGCGGGATGCCGATCTTCCTCGTGTGCGCCGTTCTGGGTTCGCTGGCCGTGGGCGGGGACGCCCGGGACCAGGCGGTGGCCGCCGCCCGCGCCGCGGTCGCCGATCGCGACGCACAACGGAGCGACCCGGCCGCGGTCGTGAGCGTCGACGCCATGGAGTGGCCCGATTCCAGCCTGGGCTGCCCTGAGGAGGGGATGTTCTACGCGCAGGCCGTGACGCGAGGCTATCGCGTGGTGCTGCGGGCGGGCGTGACGGTGCACGTCGTGCACGTATCGGGTACGCACGTCGTCGTCTGCGGCCAGCCGCTCTCGACCACGCCACAGCAGCCGGAGCCGGCCGGGGACGAGTCAACGGCCGGGACGCCCGAGCCGGAAATACCCGCGCAGAAGGCGCTGGTAGCCCAGGCACGCGAGGACCTGGCCCGGCGGCTGTCCATCGGGCCTGACGCCGTCGTCTTCGTCAAGCTGAAGGAGGTCGTCTGGCCCGACGGCAGCCTGGGCTGCCCCCGGCCCGGGATGATGTATCCGCAGGTCCTTCAGGACGGCGTCGTGATCGTGCTGCGCGCGGAGGGCCGCAGTTACCGGTACCACGGAGGCCCCGGGCGCACGCCGTTCCTGTGCTCGAATCCGAAGACGCCCGACGCGCCGTGACCGAAGGGCGAGCTACCGCCCTTTGTGCTCGTCGTCCTTGTCGTCGTCCTTGTCCTTGTCCTTGCCCTTCCCGTGACGCCCGTGGTGGTGGTCGTCGCGGTCACAGTCGCGGTCCGAGCGGTGCTTGCCCTTGACCTCCCCGCTGAAGCAGGCGGTGGACGTCCCGAAGAAGGTGCTCGCCGTCATCTCGGCGCAGTTGCGCCACTTCCCCTTTTCCACCCCGCGGGCCGTGAAGCGGATGATCTTCGTTTCGCCGGCGACCGGCGGATCCGTGGTCACGACCAGCTCCGTGCCCTGGACGGGAAGCGTGCCCTCGCCGTTGTAGTACTCGCTCTCGCCGCTGTTGCCGAACCGGTTCTCGGCCCCGACCGTCAGCAGACCGCCGTCCCCGCGGCCCTGCAGGATCCCGTAGGTGTAGCTGATGTCCTGACCGGGGTTCGCGTCGCCGTCGACGCCGATCCAGACCTGGAAGCTGTTCAGGAGGGTCGAGCTGAACTCCTTGACCTCCTGCCAGTCGACCACGATCCAGGTGTCGGCGCCGTCCGACAGGGTGCCGACGCGAACCCCTCGGCCGAGGGCAGCGCCGACCGAAGGGTCGAGGTCGGTCCAGAACGGCGCGAGGACGTTGTTGGGCAGGACGGCGTTCGGCAGCCGCTGGTTCACAGCCGTCGCGCCGGCCGCGGACGTGTCCCCGCCCACGAGCACGATCCCGTTGCTGCTCACGCCCAGGCGCGTGTAGCTCTCACCCGCGTACGTGAAGGGCGGAACGGTGAAGTTCACGACCGAATCGTCCCTGATCCCGGCGATCGGAAGAATCCCGAACAGCGACAAGGGGATGTAGCCAGCCGGTGAGGAGCCCGGGCCGACGTGGACGGCGGGCGGCCGCGCGCCCCGCAGGACGCCCGAGAAGACGAGCAGCCGGGAGCTCACGCGCGTCGCGCCCGTCACGCTCTCGAGATAGAGCGGGCCCGGCATCTTGTCCCTCACGTTCACGGTCGCGTCGTCGAAGGTCGGGTTGGTGAGCGTGATCGTGCACTCGGTGGTCTCGCCGCGCCGGAACGTCGCCGGGTCGCACGTCTTGTCGAACGTGACCGGCGCCTGCTGGCGCACGATCGTCACCGGGACGTGGGCGCGGCCGCCCTTCCACGACTCGAGCTCGATCGTGGCGTGGCGCACCTCACCGATCGGCACGCGGCTCGCGTCGATCTCGACGTCGAAGGTGCGCTCGCCGCCCGAGGGCAGGAACAGGTGCTCGGGAACGTCGATCTTCAGGTCGCGCGGCGCGTCGACGTCGAGATGCCAGAAGCTGTGGCGGCCGAGCACGCTCCGGGCGGTGCGCGGCAGGGTCACCTTGCCGGGCATCGCCGGGACGTAGACGCTCGGGTAGTTGGCGAGCGAGAGGTTCGTCTGGAAGGCCACGTACTCCGCCCCGGTCGCGTCGAAGGTGAGCCCCGGCCGGCTCGCCGACGCGAGGTCGATCCGGCCGGATCCGAAGTCGAAGGGACCGGCCGGCGTGACGCCATCCTCCTTGACGACGCCCCACGTCTTCGCCGTCGTCATCAGCGCGGACTTGATCTGGCCGGGCGTCCAGCCGGGGTGCAGGTCCTTCAGCAGCGCGGCGGCGCCCGCCACGTGCGGGCTCGACATCGACGTCCCGGCGATCGCCTGGAACAGCTCGCCTTGCGGCCCGGTGTCCGGGTCGGCCGAGAGCGGCGTGTGGCCGGCGAGAATCTGGACTCCCGGCGCCGTGACGTCCGGCTTGCTGATGCCGAGCGTCTGCCCGGGCCCGCCCCGTGAGCTGAAGGACGCCATCACGTCCCCGCGCTCCCGCGCGGCCTCGCCCGGGGTCAAGGTGGCCTGGACGCTGCCGTTCGCGGCGACGAAAGCCAGGAGCTCCAGGCCCTGCGCGTGCTGGATGTGGCTCGCGGGCAGGAAGTGGTTGTCGGTCTCCAGGTCCGTCACGGCCGCGGACTGGTTGTAGAGGATCATGCCCACGGCGCCGCCCTGCAGGACGTTCCAGCCCTTGTTGATCCGCCCGTTGGTCCCCCGCCGGCAGACCACGACCTTGCCTGCCACGCTGCCGGGCGCGAACGGACTCGCGCAGAGCACGTCCACCGGCGGGACGAAGACGTCCGACGGCGCCATCACGCCGCCCGTGATCGACGTGCCCTCGATCGACAGTGACGCGCCGCCGCCGGCGCTCAGGTGGATCTCGTTCCCGAACGCCCGCCGCTGCGTGCTCGCCGCGACCGTCGTCACCCACGGGCCGCGGTGGTCGGTCGTATTGGGGCCCGGCCCGTCGTTGCCGGCCGACGCCGCCACGAAGACACCGGCGTTGTACGCGTCAAGGAACGCGAGCTCCACGGCGTCGGAGAACGGATTGGCGCCGCCGCTCACCGAGAAGTTGATGACGTGGACCCCGTCCAGGATCGCCTGCTGCACCGCCGCCGCCGAGTCGCTCGCGAAGCAGCCCTCGAAGCCGCACACCTTGTACGCGGCCACGTGCGCCCGCGGTGCGACACCCGAGACGCGGCCCCGGGCCTCTCCGAAGAGGACGGCCTCGACCCGCGCGTTGCCCGCCGCCGTGCTCGCGGTGTGCGTCCCGTGGCCGTTGTCGTCGCGTGCGGACGGGAACTCCTCGCTCCTCAACCCGAAGACCACGTCGTACGTGTCCATGACGCGCCGGGCCCCGATCAGCTTGTGGTTGCAGTCGAACCCGCTGTCGCCCGGGGTGCTGCTGCCGAACTCGCACGCCGCCCCGATCCACGGCAAAGGCGGCGCCGGATAGGCCTTGCCCGAGGGGTCGGGATCCGCGAACGACGGATGCTCGGGCCAGATGCCCGAGTCGAGCACGCCCACCACGATCCCCTGGCCCGCGCGCGACTGGCCCCCGAGCTCGCTCCACAGTGCGGGTGCGCCCACGAAGCGCGGGCTCGAGTCGGTGTCGAGCTGGAGCAGCTCGTCGGGATAGACCCGCTCGACTCCCGGCAGCTGGGCGACGGCCTCGACGGACTCGTCGGGCACCACCATCGCCACCCCGCCGAAGACCAGCGGCAGGCTGTGGGTCACGACGGCCCCGGGGATGGCGGCGTCGCAGGCCGCCTGGAAGTCCTCCTGCTTCCGGCGGAAGTCCCTCAGGTACGCCTGGCTCTCCGGCGCGTTGACGTCGAGCCGGCGGGCGCCGGTGGTGCGGGGCGCGTAGCTCGCGAGCGCCTCGGCGTCGAGCTTGACGAGCAGGCTGGTCATGCCCCGACGCTGCTTCCCCTTCACGCTCAGCGAGTGGCTCGCGTCGGGCTCGAGCGGCGTCGCCTTGAACTCCTGCCCGAAGACGGAGCCGGCCGCCGCCAGCACGCCCGCGCACAGCAACGCCCGCCCGAAGCTCAGCTCGCGCCTGCTCATCGTTCCCCCTGTCTTCCCCATCCCGAAGCGTGCGTCCGCCAAGATCGCGGCGTCGCCACACGGGTTCCCCGTCACGTAACAGCGGTCCGAAGGAGGGAAGACAGGCCAACGCTAACGGCCACGCCCGACAGAGTCAAGATGTCAGTTGTGCTAGCGAATGCCCGCGTCGGCTCGAACGCCAACGCCGGCTAGTCGGGAAGGCCGAGGAGCCCGGCGACCGAGATGTCTTCGTCCAGCTCGGGCCAGCGGATCCCGAAGCCGGGCCCGATCAGCTCCCACCGGCCACGCTGATCGGGTGAGGCGTCGCGCAGCCGTGGGAACCATTCGAGTGGAACACTGAGCGAGCGTCCATCCTCGAGATGCACCACGAACGCATCGCCGACAAAGTCGACGCTCCGAGCCCGCGCGTTGGGAGGACTAGCGACCGAAGTACTCATGCCATCGCTCGACGAAGGAGATGTAATTCTACTCCCCTAGCGTCTACGGATTCCGTAGAAGTCCACCCAGTGGACCATCCCGCCCCAGCCGGCGGCGTATTCGTCGTACGGGATCCAGAAGCCCTCGTCCAGCTCGCCCTCGCACGCGCGTCCCGGCGGGCAGAGCCGCTTCGGGTCCACGACCAGCACGCGCCTCCCGCCGTGGATCGAGAAGCCCTTCACCACGACCATGTGGCCGCGTGTCGCCCCTGGAGAGCGGAAGGCCGCCAGCACCGGCCGCCCCGCGCAGATCTCCGCCGATAGCGCCTGCCAGTCGAGCGGCCTCGCCTCGCACGCCTCGTCGTCCTGCCTTCCCGGCAGCCCGTCGCAGGTCGTCTTGTAGTCGAACCCGTAGCGATCCGTCTTCTCCACAAACGCCGGCCACCGCGCCTCGTCGCACCGAGCCGGCACATCACCCGCGGGTACGCAGGCGCTCGACGTGGCGCAGCACCCCGCCACGCCGAGCACCCGCTCCGCCTGTCGGCACTGGCAAGCCTCTCGCTGCTCCACACCGAGCAGCTCCATGACCATCTGGCTGCTCGCCGCCCAGCACCAGTTGCTTCCCGCCTGCGGCGCGTAGCGGAGGCTCAGCGTCCGCTCCTGGCAGGCTTCTCGCGCGAAGGTGCTCGAGGCCGCGAGAGCGGCGGCGGCGACCGCGGCGATCCTACCCAGTGCCTGCATCGGAGCTCTCCCCGCTCGAGCTCGTGGCCTCAGTAGGTCCGGAATCGCGCCGGTGGGCAGTAGGGCCCCATCCACCCCGCGACAGATCGACGCTCGTACGGAGCGAGCAGCCTGGGCAGGGGTCGCGAGTCAGGGACGTGTTCGAGCAGCTGGTAGTAGGCGCCGAAGTGGAGCGCGCCTGACGCTTCGCCGCTCATCGCGTGCTGGTCATGCGTCTGCGCATCGTGAGCGGGCGCGGGCAGGTTGCCGACGAAGACCTGATGCGCGGCTTCCCGCGGCTTCAGGATCAGGCGACGGACGGGTCCGCCCGACACCGGGGCGATCTCGATGATCACGGTGTCGGCTCGCGTCCCGAGGCTCCAGCGGATGGTGTCGGTCAAGGCCTGGCGGATCGCTCCGCGGTGGCCGGCCGCGAACTCGAAGACGTCGTCCCTGTACTCCTCGCGGCTCGGGAGACCGGCCTCGACGAGCCCGGTCTCGAGATGGATCCTCGCCGCGATGCCGCGAGGCAGGGTCCCGGCGGCATTCGTCAGCAGCTCCGGGTTGATCCGCCCGTCGCCGACGATCGACGTCATGTCGGCCAGAAAGCGAATGTCGCGCCAGGACGCGGAATCGTTCGCCTCGCGCGGCGGGTCGGGCCACGAGGAGGCGCCATCTTCCGAGCGGAAGAGGCGCAGACCCGAGCCGTCGCTCCCCGGCACGCGAATGCGGACCTCGGACCCCGCCAGGTCCCAGAGGCCCGCCTGCCCCACGGACGATCCGCCGCCCGGCCAGCCCGCCACGACTCGGTCCGGCCGACTCTCCTCCGGATTGACCAGGCCTCCCAGGTCCAGCACGAGGGTGGGCGCGTGCGCGGGAAGCGTGGCGCCGGCTACCTCGCCCAGGCTCCTCGCGTCCACGAGAACCACCTGGCCGGGTCCCTTACCGCCAGCGTCGACGAGCGCACACAACCCCGAGAACACGATCGACAGGCCGATACCCATGACCTTCTCCTTTCAGGCCGGCTCCTTCGGATCGGGAGCGGCCTTGCAGGAGAAGGAAGCGGACGGGCGCCCTTGTTACAGGCCGGGCGCGCGCTGTAGTGACGCCGGTTGCCCGCGCCGAACGAGGCCCCCGAAGCTCACGAAGCCGGCCCACTTCGACGGGTGCGCCAGGACCGGGTCACTCCCGGCGAGGAGGGCCAGCTGGGCTTTTCGCACCGAGGTCGCGGCGTCGCCTTCGGCGAGGAACTGGCGATGGAACTCCGAGAAGAACGCGCGGCTGGCGGTGTCGTCGACGTCCCAGAGGCTGGCCACCACCATCGGAACGCCCGCCGCCAGGAACGGCCGTGTGACGCCACGGACCCCCTCGAAGCGCGACCGCTCGCCCGTGGCCGTGCGGCAGCCGGCGAGCACGACCAGCCGGGTTCGCTCGAGACCGCTCGCGGCGATCTCGTCGGCGCGGATGCTGCCGCCCGCGCGGGCGTCTCGATCCGGGGCGAGCAGCAGGCGTCCGCTGCCGGGCACGTCGCCCTGAAGGGCGTGCCCCGCGAAGTGCACGACGTCGCTTCGCGGCAGGGCCTCGAGGAACGCGCGCTTCGTGGCCTCGGCCTCCAGCAGCAGCTCGAAGTCGCCGTAGAGCCGGGCGACGTCCCTGGCCTCGAGCTCGGATCCCGGAAGTCGCGGCAGGCCCGATCCTGGCGCGAGCCGCGGATTGCCGACGGCCAGCAAGCGAAGCGTGCGATCGGGCTTCGAGCGGGCCGCTGTGTCCGTCGCGTGCACGAACACGGAGCCGCTAAGCGACTGGCCGAGCCGATAGTCCTCGACCAGGTAGCGGCCGGTTTCGCGATTCCAGAGGCTGGCAAACGGCAGCGCCTGCAGCGCGGCGTCCGGCATCAGCACCAAGGATTCGTGCCCCGCGAGCGCCGGCAGCAGCGGCCTTACGAGCGCGTCGAACAGGGCGGCTCCTTGCTCACGCAGCGCCGAGAGTGGCGCCCCGACCTCCACGGCAGACTCATAGCCGACGACACGGCGCTCGAGCTCGTCGGGAGCGACCGACAGCCGAAAGAACCTCGCTCCCTCCCGACTCGAGACCCACGCCGCCAGGCGGTCCGGCAGGAGGGCGTAGTGCAGCAGCGCGACGCCCTCGGGCAGCGCTCGCTGCATTTCCTCGGGAGCCAGGGGAGCCGGCACGCGGGACGTCGCGAACCCCGTGCGTCGCGGGCTCGTCCGTGGCCCCGCGAGCAGCGAGGCCCTGAGCTGTCGCCCGCGGCTGCGCTCGACGTACTCGAGGGCGCGAACAGGGTCGTCGCGGGCGTCGAGCTGCAGGGCCACCATCGCATCAAAGGGCGCGGATGCCGCGTAGTCGAAGAAGGTCGCTTGCTGCTGGGCACCCCCGAGCGACGCCTGCGACTCGATCTGACGAATCGCGGCAGCGAGCTCCGCCTCGGCCTCGCCCTCGCGGTTACGCGCACGCAGCACGCGCGCCACGTCCACGCGAAGGGCCGGAACGAACGCAGGGATCGTCTCCTCGAAGTAGGGCAGCGCCCGCTGCAAGTGCGCGAGGGCCTTCTCGGGTTGCTCCGATTCGAGAATGCGCCCCTCGGCAACATCTACGAAGGCCTCGTTACTGTCGGCGTACGCGGTCTCCCGGGTGCTGCCCAGGAGCAGGCGGGCTTCGGCCACGTCGGCTACCGCGCGCTCCTGCTGTCCGAGCGCGTGGAGCACCTGGCCGCGCCAGACCAGAGCGTGGGCGAGCACGTCGCGCCGGTCGCTCCTTCGGGCTCCGTCCGCGAGCTCGGTGAGGGCGTGAACCGCACTCGCGGCGAGACGGTCCTGCCAGCAGGCAACGGCGATCAGCAATAGGGCGCTCTCCCGGCGAATCGCCTGCTTGAAGGCACCGAGATGCGCAAGCGCACGAAGCCCCTCGCGCCAGCCCGCCCGGCTGTCACCGGTGCTGTTCAGGACGTAGGCCAGCCTCAGGGCGACGGATCCCTCCTCCTCGGGGTCCCGCAGCGTGCGAAAGACGACTTGAGCCTGCCGATAGTGGCGGATGGCGGGGTCGAAGTCGCCGGCATCCGAGTGGACGAGCGCCGTCATCCACAGCGCCCGCCCGAGGAGCTTGCCGTACTGCTTCTGCCGGGCGTCGTCCGCGATGCGCGCGAGCTCCGGGAGAACCGAGGGGTCTTTCCTGGGGTAGAGGCAGGTGACGAGGATGCGCTCGCGAGCCCGGGCCGCGGCCGGGCTGCCGCCCACGTGAAGGAGTCGATGGGATTCGCGGAAGGAGTCGCAGGAGACTTGCCTTTGGTCGTTGAGGCGTTGCGCCTCGAGGAGGGCCTTGAAGCCGAGGGCCTGGCTGCGCGGCGGGTCGCGGGAGGCGGCCGAAGGGGCGGAAGCCAGGGCCAGGGCGACGTCTTTCGGCAGAGCGTCGCCGGTTGCTCGAAAGACCGCCTCGCCCACCTGCTGGGCCTGCGTGTGCAGCGCGAGTGCGTTCGGCTGGCCGGTGAGCTGCGCGTCGGCCCACTCGGCGAGGAGGACGTTGTCGAAGTAGTCGCGCAGGACCTGAGGGGCTTCGTCCGCGAGTCGGTCGACCCCCGCCTGGCCTTCCGCGATCGCGGCGCGGGCGCGGGCGCGGTCCTCCTCGAGGGTCGATTGCTGGGCTGGGGGGAGCTCCTCGAGGCGTTTGCGGGCTTCGTCGGCCCAAGCCGAAGTCGAATCGCGCTCGAGGTAGTCGTGCCAGGCCTTCCTGGCCGAGTCCACGAGGTGGAGGCTCTCGAGTGCTAGGGCGCGGTTGAACCAGGCTTCGGGGGGGGCGCCTTCGAGCGCGATCGCGGTCTCGGCGGCTTCGAGGGCTTTCGGGATGTCGGCGGGCTCGTCGAGGCGGCTCGCGCGCACCAGGTACGCCGCGGCGAGGTCGCTCTGGAGGCGGGGGTTCTTCGGGTGCTGGGCGGTGGCCGACTCGAGGGCCTTGACGGCTCGTCCTATGTCGCCCGAGACGAGGTACGTGACGGCGAGCGCTCCCAGGGCCTCGGGGGAGGTGTCGCCCTCGGCGCGCTCGCGGATGTGGGCGACGGCGGCGATCACGGCCGGCGAGTGCTGGTCGAGGCCCTGCGTCGTGTCGCCCGAGCGCAGGACGACGTGGCGGCCGTGCTGGAAGCCTCCGGTCAGGCGCGGCTCGACGAACCGCTTGTTCCCCATGGCCTGGGCCAGCTCGGCGACGAGCGGGGACGCCGGGCGCGGCGAGCGCGCGTGCCAGAGCTGCTGGAACACCAGGAATACGCTGGCGGCGACGGCGAGGAT
>CAZMRX010000100.1:13925-15003 GCA_964568755.1 uncultured Acidobacteriota bacterium
TCCGGCCCTTCTGTCACGGCTCACCTTCCCGCGGAGCGGCCGTGCCATGACCTTGAGACGGACGCAGACCGGATTGTTCCGGGGTTTGGACGAGCTCCGGGATGCCGAAGGCCGCATCCCAGTCGAGCGTCGACAGGAGGTCCCGGGCGGCCTCGGCGCCGATGCCTTCGGCCTCCAGCGCGGATCGCAGGAGTCTCAGGATCTCCTCCTTTCTTCGGTACAAGCCCTTCTGGTCGAGGCCGAGGGAGCGCGAGGCCTCGGCCACGGTGAGGCCCGATTCGAGGTGCAAGCGCACGAACAGGCGGTCGGGCGCGGGCAGCTGCGACAGCGACCGGCGGATCACCGCGAAGGTCCGCTCGGCCAGTGCCTGGCGCTCGGCGCGCTCGACGGCCGACGCGCCGCTGTCGAGCCGCACCGGCTCGGGGCCTTCGCCCTGCGGGACGCGTCCCGGGCGATGCGGAAGCCGCTGGCGGATCGCGTGCAGCGCGTCGCGCGTTTCGCGGACGCGCGGGTCGCTCAGGATCACGCCGCACGCCTCGTCGAACGTGAGACCGTCGCGGAACAACAGGCACTCGAGCCGAAGCGCCGTGGTTCCGAGCCGCCTCGCCTCGGCCGAGGAGCGCCACTTGCCGAAACGCTGCACCTGGAAGTCCAGGTAGAGGCGGTTGATCACCGCCGTCAGGTAGGTCTTGAGCGAGCTCCGCCCCTGGAACTTGCCCAGGACCTCGTAGTCGTTCTCGACGAGCCGCGTCTTGACGACCGAGGCGAAGTCGTCGGCGTCGGCGCCGCGCAGGCCGCGCCGCGCGCAGACCCAGCCGATCACGCGCTCGATGACGGCGAGTTCCGAGAGAAACAGCTGCTCGCGTGTCATCCTGCTCCGGGCCGCGATTCTCCCGCTCCCGTGGCCATCCTTCCAGGTACGCCGGATGATACGGCGAAATCGCAGCTTCGGGCTCCGAGGCCATGGGCAGGGAAGCTCGGGCTGTGCCACAGGGCCCGATCCTGACGCCGGAGGCGACCGGGTCGCATTCCAGCCGCGGATCTCCGGCCACGGCCATGCAAATCAGAAGGCGGTTTC
>CAZMRX010000101.1:0-14943 GCA_964568755.1 uncultured Acidobacteriota bacterium
TGCGTGTACCAGCCCGGGTTCTCGAGCACGTTGCGCAGGATCACGGCCGGCGTGTGGCAGTCGTGGTAGCCCATGCCGATGAACGAGCGCAAGATGCGGTTCTGCGCGGCCTTGCTCGCGAGCTCGGCGAGCGCGAGCTCCTCGCTCACCGGCGCGGGCAGCGCGAGCGGCCGCTGCAGGCGGATGGCCGCGGGCACGGCGCGCGCCGTCAGCTCGTCGAGCGTGCGCAGACCGAGAAGGCGCAGCATGGCCGCCGTCTCCGCGGGGTCCGGGCCGATGTGGCGCGTGGCGAAGGCGGCGGGGGGCTCGAGCTCCAGGCCGGTCCCGGGCAGGGTCGCGGCCGTCGTGGATTCAGGCTGGGTCAAGCGGGGTCCTCACTTCGCCTCGCTCGCGACGAGCGCCGTGTAGGCCGCGGCGTCCAGCAGCGACGCCGGTGCTCCAGGATCGGCCAGCTTGATCACGATCATCCATGCCGCGCCGTGCGGGTCCTGGTTGATCGTCTCGGGCTTGTCGGCGAGCGGCGCGTTGACCTCGACCACCTCGCCCGCGACCGGGGAGTAGAGCTCGGAGACGGCTTTAACCGACTCCACGGTGCCGAACTGCTCTCCCGCCGCGAGCGTGCGCCCCAGCTCGGGCAGCTCCACGAACACGACGTCGCCCAGCTGCTTCTGCGCGTAGTCCGTGACGCCGACCCTGCCGCGGTCGCCCTCGACCGCGAGCCACTCGTGGTCCTTCGTGTAGCGGTAGCCCTGGGGGTACATGACGGCCTCCTTAGCGCGGGCGCTTGTAGAAAGGTGTCGGCACGACGCGCGCGCCGATGCGGCGGCCCCGGATCCCGACCTGGAGCTCGGTGCCGACGGCGGCTCGCGCGGTCGGCAGGTAGGCGAGCCCGATGCTCTTCTGGAGATAGGGAGCAAAGCTGCCGGAGGTGACGGTCCCCGTCTCCCGGTCGTCCAGGAACACCGGGTAGCCGTGGCGCGGGATCCCGCGCTCGGTGGTCTCGAAGCCCACGAGCTTGCGCGGCGCGCCGTTCGTCTTCTGCTCCAGCAGCACCGCGCGGCCGGCGAAGTCGCCCTTGGCCTCGTCGAACGACACGATCCAGCCGAGCCCTGCCTCGATCAGCGTGGTGGTCTCGTCCATGTCGTTGCCGTAAAGCATCATGCGCGCCTCGAGCCGGAGCGTGTCGCGGGCTCCCAGGCCCGCGGGCACGAGACCGTGCGGGCGACCGGCCTCGATCAGCCGACGCCACACCGCGGCGGCTTCCGAGGGCGCCAGGAACAGCTCGAAGCCGTCCTCACCCGTGTAGCCGGTGCGAGCCACGATCGCGTCGTGGCCGCAAACGGCCCCTTCCGCGAAGCGGTAGAAGCCGATGGCCTTCAGGTCGAGCGGCGTCAGCCCCTGCAGGATCGCCTCGGCCTTCGGGCCCTGGAGCGCCACGAGCGCGAAGTCGTCGCTCCGGTCCTCGAGCGTGCAGGCCGACGGCTGCTGCGCCTGGAGCCACGCCCAGTCCTTCGCGATGTTGGCGGCGTTCACCACGACCAGGTAGCGGCTGTCGCCGCGCCGGTAGACGATGATGTCGTCGACCGGGCAGCCCGAGGCCATCGGCAGCGCCGAGTACTGGGCCTGGCCCACGGCCAGCTTCGCCACGTTGTTCGCGGTGACCCGCTGCAGGAAGGCGAGCGCGCCCTGGCCCGAGACCTCGAACTCGCCCATGTGCGAGACGTCGAACAGGCCCGCGGCGCCGCGAACGGCCTGGTGCTCGGCGATCAGGCCCGAGTACTCGACGGGCATGTCCCAGCCGCCGAAGGGCACCATCTTCGCCCCGCTTTCAAGGTGTACCGCGTGCAGGGGAGTCTTGCGGAGCTCGGACATCGCAGGAAAAGTCACGCTACCACACGGCTCGGAAGGGGGTCAATGATCCACGCCGCGAGCTTGATTCCTCGATGGGGGTCGTCTAGCCTCCGTTGGTGGTGGCCGGCTACTTCGTGACGTGCTGGAATTGCCTCGGGGAGTTCGAGGCGACCGGGGCAGTCTGGTGCTCGGACGATCCGAAGAACCCGACCAAGCTGTGTCCGTTCTGCCTGCGCTGCTTCTGCGACGCGAGCGCCGAGTACAAGCAGGAGTTCTGGCGCAAGGCCCCGCCGCAGCTCGTCGAGGAGCTGCAGACCCTCGGCAAGAGCCAGGACCGGCTCGGCGACGTGCTGATCCGGATGAAGAAGATCACGACGCCGCAGCTGCTCGACGCGCTCGTCGAGCAGCGCGAGACCGGCCACCGCCTCGGCGAGATCCTGGTGGCGCGCTGCTTCGTCACCAAGGACGACATCGAGGCGGCGCTGCGCTCGCAGGGTGTCAACCGCCTGACCGACACCGGCGGCGCCGAGGCGGGCCCGGCCTACTGGCAGCAGAGCACGCCCGACGGGGTGCTCGACTACCTGCTGGTGCTCGGCGCCAGGAAGCGCGCCTCCGACGTGAGCCTCGCCCCGGAGCCGGACCAGATCGCCGTGCGCTACCGGATCGACGGCTTCTCGTTCCGGGTCGACCCGATCCCGCGCTCGTTCGAGGACTCGCTCGAGAAGGCCGTGTTCGCGATGTTCTCGCTCGACCCGGCGCGGCGCAGCCGGCCGCAGACCGGCCGCACCACCGCGCGGCTGGGCGAGGACGACTACGACCTGGTGATCCAGACCGTGCCCGGCGCCTCGGGCCTGAGCGCGACGATCAAGCTGATCAACCGCGCCACCTTCATCAAGGACTTCGCGACGCTCGGGCTCGAGCTCGAGGACCGCGTGCGGCTGGTCGAGGAGGTGCGCTCGGGGCTGGGCCTGATCCTCGTCACCTCGCCCGCCTTCGACGGGGCCTCCACCACCTGCTACTCGATCATGAGCTTCCTGGCCCAGGGCCAGCGCGACGTGCTCTCGATCGAGTCGCCGATCCAGTGGACGATGGACGGCGTCCGCCAGGTGGAGGCGGAGGCTGGGCCTTCCGGGCCGAAGATGGAGGAGACGCTGCGAGCGATGGCCGCCGTGCGGCCGGACGTGCTGATGCTCTCGGCGATCCCCGACTACCCCACGCTGCTGCTGGCGGCGCAGCTCGCCTCCAGCCGGCTGGTGATCGCGCGCGCCACCGCCGCGACCGCGGCGCGCGGCCTGGTGGGCCTGCGCGACATCGGCGTGCCGACTCCGCTGCTCGCGGGATCGCTGGGCCTGATCATGGGCCAGCGCCTGATCCGCACGCTGTGCCGGATCTGCCGCACCGAGGCCGAGCCGCCGCCGACGCAGACGCTGGAAGCCCACGGGATCGACCGCGACGAGGCGCAGACGCTGGTGTTCTTCAAGGGCAAGGGCTGTCCCACCTGCAACACGATCGGCTACCGCGGGCGGCGCGCGATCTTCGAGGCGATCCCGGCGAGCCCGGAGGTGCGCTCGGCGCTCGAGCGCGGCCTGTCCGCGGACGAGGTCGCGGCCGCGGCCGTCGAGAGCGGCATGATCACGATCCGCGAGCGCGCGCTGGGCCTCGTCAAGTCCGGCGTCACCAGCTTCGACGAGTTCGCGAGGCTGAGGCTGTAGCGCCGTGGGCGAGCGCCGGCGGCGCTTCCCGGCCCTCTTCGTCTCGGCCGCTCTCGGCCTGAGCCAGGCGGCCTGCGGCGCGAGCGTCCCGGAACGCCGGTGGCTGGAGCCCGTGCCGCTGGCGGCGTCGACACCCGCCGGCGCGCCCGCCCTGGCCGCGAACTCCCGCGGCGACGTCGTGGCGGCCTGGATGCAGGGCACGGGCAACGACCTCGGGGTGTGGTCGCGCAGCCTCGTCGCCGGTGCCTGGACACAGGTCGAACCGATGGATCCCGGACAGTGGATGCAGTGGGAGCCACCGCAGCTCGCGCTGAACGAGGCCGGCGTCGCGTTCGGCCTTTGGATTGTGAGACGGCCGTACCCCTACGGCTGGCTGAGGGGAGCACGGCTCCCCCGAGCGGGCTGGGAGTCGCCGCAGCTCCTGAACGAGGGCACCTCGGGCGGCACGCCGCCGCCGCGGCTCAGCGTGCTCGGATCCGACGGGGCGTTGGCGGTGTGGAAGGCCGATCGCTGGGAAACCCTGGGCAGCATCGAGAGCGTGCAGTGGAGCCGGTTCGATCCGCGATCGGGCTGGGCCGCGCCGGTGAGCCTCGGCCCGACCGTGGCCGCAACGGACAGCCCGCTGTCCTGGAGCGATGAGGCGGGGCATGCGTTCGTGCTGTGGCGGAGCCAGTTCGGAAGATGGGTGGCGCGCTACCTCCATGGAGGAGACGACTGGGGCTCCGAGCAGCCCTTGCCAGCGGCGCCCGAGCGCTCGTACCGGGCGCCAACCCTGGCCGTCGCGCCGACTGGGGCGCTGGACCTGCTGTGGCGGGAGTACGCCGGGGGCAGCACGCCCTTCGTGTACGAGCGCGTCTGGGCAAACCGCTTCCTGCCTGGGTTGGGCTTCACGGAGCTGGTCGCGCTGGACGCGACGTCCCGGATCGGTTGTCGGACGGAGCTCGTCGGCGACGGCGCGGGTGCGCTCGCGGTCTGGTGCTGCCGAACCGACAACAGCGTTCCGGATCGGTACACGACGTGGTACAGCCAGCTGTCCCGCGACGGCTCCTGGACCGCGGCGCGTCCCGTGTCCGGCCTGCCCGCAACCGCCTACCTCGGGCATGTCGCGGGCGACGGCTCCTCTGGTGCGCTCGCGATCTGGAGCGGGTCGGGAGAGCTGTGGGGCGCGTCGTTACGACGAGCCGACTGGGAGGCCCCGGTCCTGATCTCCCGACCCCGCGTGGGAGCGGCGACGGTCGCCCTCCGCCTGCTCCCCTCGGGCGAGGGCCTGGCGGTCTGGGTGGAGGGAGAGGCTGGCGCTTCAGAGCAGATTCGCTCGGCACAGTATGCCGATCCCGCCTGGCGGCAGCCCCATGACGTCACGGGAACCTGGGATGAGGCCACCCTGGCGGACTTCAGCCTGGAGCAGCTTCCAACCGGAGAGGCCGTCCTCGTCTGGTCGGAGCGCGCCGCGACGCGCCTCTACCCTTCGGGCGTCTCCTCGACGCCGCGGAACGTGTGGTCCGGCCGCCTCGTCGCCCGGTAGCGACGACGCTCGGCTACTCGGCCGTGCCCTCGGCGGGCGCGAAGAACACCAGCAGCAGCAGGTCGTCGGTGATCGAGTGGAAAGAGTGCTCGACGCGCGCGGGTACTGCCAGCAGCGCGCCCGGCTCGGCCGGGAAGTCCTGGTCGCCGATGCGGAAGCGGCCGCGGCCCTCCATCACCAGGTAGACCTCCTCCTCGTGGTGGGGACGCTGCTGGTCCTCCTCGCCGCGAGCGAGCCGGTACAGCCCGGCGCTGAGCTGGCCGGTGCGCAGGAGCTCCTTGTAGCGCCGCGCCGAGCGGCGGTGCGACTCGGCGAGGCGTCCGAGGTCGACCGGCCGCCCCTCGCGCGCACGCACGGCCGCCAGCATCCGCTCGACGACCTCCTCGTGCGACAGCCTGGTGGTGTCGATCGCGATCGCGTCCCACGCCCGCTGCAGCGGCGACTCGGCGCGGTGCGTGTCGGTGTAGTCGCGCTCGCGCACTTCCTTCTCGATCGCGTCGAACGAGACCTCGGTGCCGGCGGCGCGCAGCTCGCCGAGCCTTCGCTGGGCGCGCACGGCCGGGTCGGCGTCGAGGAAGAACTTGACCTCGGCGTCCGGGAACACCGCCGTGCCGATGTCGCGGCCGTCGAGCACGACGCCGCCGTCCTTGCCCATCTCGCGCTGGCGCGCCACCATCTCGACGCGCACGCCGGGGTGGACCGAGACCAGCGAGGAGGCGCGGCTGGTCTCGCGCGAGCGCGCCTCGGTCGTCACGTCCAGCGTGTCGAGCAGCACGCGGCGGCCGCCCTCGGCGAGCGCGATGCTCGAGGCGCGCAGCAGCGCCGCGAGCGCCTCCTCGGCGTCGAGCGAGACGCCGCTGCGGCTCGCCTTGAGCGCGAGCGCGCGGTACATGGCGCCGGTGTCGATGTAGGTGTAGCCGAGCTGGACGGCGAGCGCGCGCCCGGCGGTGGATTTTCCGGCCCCCGAGGGGCCGTCGATGGCGACGACGAGTCCGTTGGCTCTCATGCTCCGGGCCTGCTGAAGACGCTGTCGAGGGCTGCGAGGAACGCGTCGTTCTCGGCGGGAGTGCCGACGGAGACGCGCAGGAAGCTGGCCATGCGGTAGGGGTCGAGCGGCCTCACGATCACGCCGTGCGCGAGCAGCTGCTGGAACACCTCGCGGCCGGCGCGTCGCGTGTCGAACGTCACGAAGTTGGTCAGGCTCTCGAGCACGCTGAAGCCCCGCGCGGCGAGCGCGCTCGCCAGCCGCGGCTTCTCCTGACGGTTGAGCTCCAGCGAGCGGCGCACGTGCTCCACGTCCAGAAGCGCGGCGGCCGCAGCCGCCTGCGCGACCGAGTTGGTGCCGAAGGCCTCGCGGATCACGAGCACGGCCTCCCACACCTCCGGGGCGGCCACCGCGTAGCCCGCGCGCAGCCCCCCGAGGCCGTAGACCTTCGAGAACGTCCGCGTCACGACCAGCGGCGCCCCGCGCTTGACCAGCTCGACGCCGTCCGGGTAGTCCGGGTCGTCCGCGTACTCGAAGTACGCCTCGTCGAGCACCAGCAGGCAGCCGGGCGGCAGCGCCTGGACCAGCGTCTCGAGCTCGCGGCGCCTATTCCATGTGCCGGTGGGGTTGTTCGGGTTGGCGACGAAGACGAGGCGCGTGCGCGCGTCGATGGCCGCGGCCATCGCCGCGAGGTCGTGAGTCCAGTCGCGCATCGGCACCAGGCGCGCGCCGTGGTTGTGGGCGGCCACGATCTGGCGGAAGCGCACGAACGCGTGCTCGGAGATCACGGCGTTGTCGCCGGGACCGAGCAGCGCGCGCGCCAGCAGGTCGATGATCTCGACCGACCCGTTGCCGGCCAGGATCTGCTCGACCGGCACGCCGAGGTGCACCGAGAGCGCCCGCCGCAGCTCGGTCGCCTGCGGGTCCGGGTAGCGATTCACCCCGGCGATGGCCGCGTGGGCGGCTTCCACGGCGCGCGGCGAAGGGCCGAGCGGGTTCTCGTTCGAGGCCAGCTTGACGACGTCGTGCAGCCCCAGCTCGCGCTCCACCTCGGCGATCGGCTTGCCGGCCTCGAAGCGGTCGAGGCCCGCGAGGTGCGCCGGGAACGCGAACCCCGCCGCGCGGCTGCCGCTCATCGCCCTCCCCCTCGCCGCGGCGCGCGGCGTCCGGCCGGCTTCGCCCGAGGCGCGGCAGGCGAGCGGGGCCGCCGGCTCGCGACCCGCCGCATGTTGCGGGCGTCCGCGGGGCGGCCGCGGCGCAGCCCTTCGATCTCCTCGGGCGAGAGCGCCCGGAACTCCCCGGGCTCGAGGCCGCGCAGGGTCACGGGCCCGATCGCCACGCGGCGCAGCTTGGACACCGGGTGCCCGACCGCCTCGAGCAGCCGCTTCACCTCGTGCTGCTTGCCCTCGTGCAGCGTCACCTCGACCCAGGCGTTGTTGTCGGCGTCGATCACGCGCGCGCGGTCCACCGCCATGAAGTCGCCGTCCACCTTCACGCCCTGCTGCAGGCGCTCGAGCGCCTGCGCGTCGGGGACGCGGTGCACCTTGGCGTGGTAGACGCGCGGCACCTCGTAGCGCGGGTGCGACACGCGCTCGGCGAAGGCGCCGTCGTTCGTCAGCAGGATCAGGCCCTCGGTCGTGACGTCGAGCCGGCCGACCGGGAACAGCCCCGCGACGGCCGGCACCAGCTCCATCACGGTCTGCCGCCGCTCGGGGTCGTTGCGCGTGGTGACGACGCCGCGTGGCTTGTTGAGCACCAGGTAGACGTGCCCCTTCGGCGGCTTGACGCGAACGCCGTCGACGCGGATGTCGTCCGTGGCGATGTCGGCCTTGCTGCCCAGCTCGCGGACGAGCTCGCCGTTCTTCGTGACGCGCCCCTCGAGCATGAGCGCTTCGGCGCCCCGGCGCGACGCGAAGCCGGCCCGCGCCAGGATCTTCTGGAGGCGTTCTTCCACGGTGGGATCTTAGTCCTCGGAGGGCCCGTTTGGGTCCGGGGAAGCGTCGCTGCCGCCGGGCTCGTCCCCGCTCTCCGCCGGCGGCCCTTCGAAGAGCGGGATCTGCTCACCCTCGGGATCGGTGAGAGGAATCTCGACGGGCAGCGGCGACTCGATCGCGCGCTTCAGGCCCGCCACGTCCACTTCCTCGCCCAGCACCTCGGCGAACTCCTCGATCCGCGGCAGCTCGGCCAGGTCCTTGAGCCCGAAGTGCAGCAGGAACTGCTTGGTGGTGCCGTAGAGCATCGGCCGGCCCACGACCTCCTTGCGGCCGGTGATGCGGATCAGCCGCTTCTCGAGCAGCGTCTTGACGACGCCGCCCGACTTCACGCCGCGCAGCGCGATGATCTCGGGCAGCGTCACCGGCTGCTTGTAGGCGATCACGGCGAGCGTCTCGAGCGCCTGGATCGACAGCCGCGTCGGCGTGCGCGGGTCGATCAGCTCGCGCACCCAGTCGTTGTACTCGGGTCGGGTCGTGATCTGGAAGCCGGAGGCGACCTCGACCAGCTGCAGGCCGCGCTCGTCGCGCGCGTAGTCGGCGCGCAGCCCGGCGAGCTCGCGCTCCCAGTCCTCGCGCGCCACGCCCTGCAGCACGCGCGTGATCTCCTTCGGCGTGATCGGCTGCGGCGAGGCGAACGCCAGCGCCTCGAGCACCGCGCGGATCTGCTGCGGCGGCAGGACGCTCGCCTCCTCGCCCTCGGCCGGCAGCGCCCGCTCCTCGGCGGCCGGCTCGACGCCGGGCACCTCGCCCACGTCGTCGGGCTCGCTGACCGGCGGGCCCGCCACGTAGGCCTCGAGCGCCGAGGCCTTCTTCTCGTCGTCCTTCTCGGCCAAGTCTTAGCTCTCCCCGCGCTATGCCGCCGGAGCGGGCGCGCCCTCGGCGGGCGGCCCCACCGGCCGGAACACCCGGATCGACCCGAAAATCCCGCGCTGGTAGACCCGCACGCGCTTCAGGCGCACGAGCTCCAGCAGGGCGAGGAACGTCACGATCATCTCGGCCTTGGTGGACAGCGAGGCGAACAGCTCCAGGAACTCGAGCGACTCGCCCTCGCGGATCATCGCGAGCAGCTGCTCCATGCGCTCCTCGACGGGCGGGCCCTCGGCGTCCACCTCGTGCGCGAGCAGCGCCTTGCGGCGGTCGAGCAGCTCCTTGAAGGCGGAGATCAGGTCGTAGAGGCCGGCCTCGAGCATCTCCTCGCCGGCGTCGTCGAAGCGCGGCAGGACCGTCTCGGGCCGCGTCCACGTCGCCGCGCGGATCTGCGCCTGCTGGTGCAGGATCCCGGCCGCCTCCTTGTAGCGCTGGAACTCGAGCAGCCGCTGCACCAGCTCCTCGCGCGGGTCCACGTACTCCTCGTCGCCCTCGGCCTCGGTGGGCTCGATCGGGACCAGCATCTTCGACTTGATGTGGATCAAGGTCGCGGCCATCACCATGAACTCGCCGGCCACGTCGAGGTTCAGCGACTGCATCAGCTCCAGGTACTCCATGTACTGGTGCGTGATGGGAGCGATCGGGATGTCGTGGATGTCGATCTTGTCCCGCTTGATCAGGTACAGCAGCAGGTCGAGCGGGCCCTCGAAGAGCGGCAGGGTGATGCGCGGGGCGTCCTCGGGCAGGACGGATTCCATCCCTTCCGGCACGGCCACGCGCTCCGGTGCCGGCGCGGGCGCTTCCGGCGCGGCCGTGGCGCCTTGGGGCGCGTCCTCGGGCTTGGGGCTCTCGTCGCTCACGGGCGCTCGTAGCGGATCTTCATCGCGCCGCGGACCTCGTCCATCGTGGCCTCGGCCACGGCGCGCGCCCGCTTCGACCCCTCGATCAGGACGTCCCAGACCGTGTCGGGGCGGGCGGCGAGCTCCGGCCGCCGCGCGTGGATGCCCGCCAGCTTCTCGAGCATGTGCTCCGAGAGCTTCGCCTTGCAATCCAGGCAACCGATGCCGGCCGTGCGGCAGCCGGCGGCCGCCCACTCGCGCGTCGCCTCGGGCGAGAAGGCGCGGTGCAGGTCGAAGACGGGACAGATTTCCGGGTCGCCCGGGTCGGTGCGGCGCTTGCGGGCCGGGTCGGTGAGCATCGGCCGCAGCTTCTGCTTGAGCGTCTCGGGGTCGTCCTTCAGGTACAGCGCGTTGCCGTACGACTTCGACATCTTGCGCCCGTCGGTCCCGGGGATGCGCTTCGCCTCGGTCAGCAGCGTCTGCGGCTCCGGGAACACCTCGCCGTAGAGGTTGTTGAAGCGGCGCACGATCTCGCGCGCGAGCTCGATGTGCGGCGCCTGGTCCTCGCCCACCGGCACGGCGTCGGCCTTGTAGACGATGATGTCCGCGGTCTGCAGCACCGGGTAGCCCAGGAAGCCGTAGGTCGAGAGGTCCTTCTCGGCGAGGTTCTGCTGCTGCTCCTTGTAGGTCGGGACGCGCTCGAGCCACGGGACCGGCACGATCATCGAGAGCAGCAGGTGCAGCTCGGCGTGCTGCGGCACCAGGCTCTGGATGAAGAGCGTGGAGCGCGCCGGGTCGAGCCCGGCGGCGAGCCAGTCGGTGGCGACCTCGATCACGTTCGCGCGCACGTCGCCGGGGTTCGCGTAGTCGGTGGTGAGCGAGTGCCAGTCCACCACGGAGAAGAAGCACTCGTAGCGATCCTGCAGCCCGACCCAGTTGTCGAGCGCGCCCATGTAGTTGCCCAGGTGCAGCGGGCCCGTGGGACGCATGCCGGAGAGGATCCGAGGCCGCTTCATGCTTGCCTAGCGCACCAGCGAGTAGAGGAAGCCGATCACGAGGTTGAGCACGGGGCCGAGCACCGCGAACAGGGCCCCGCTCATGACGAGGGCGAGCAGGATGAAGCCCCCGTAGGGCGCGATCGTCGCCATGTAGCGGTGCCCCATGCCGTTCGGCAACGCCCACTCGACGACGTGCGAGCCGTCGAGCGGCGGCAGCGGCACCAGGTTGAAGATGGCCAGCAGCACGTTCAGCTGGATGCCGAGGCTCAGGATCTGGGCGAGCGGCTGCTCGGCGAGCGGCCCGGGAAGCACGCGCACCGCGACGAAGAGACCGGCGGTGAAGAGGAGCGCCAGCAGCATGTTGGAGACGGGACCCGCTCCCGACACGATGATCTGGCCGCGGCGCAGGTCCTTGAAGTTTCGGGGCTCGATCGGAGTGGGCTTGGCCCAGCCCAGGAGCGGCATCCCCGAGAAGATCATGATCAGCGGGAGCACGACGGTCCCGATCACGTCGATGTGGACCAGCGGGTTGAGGCTGATCCGGCCGAGCGACTGCGCCGTCGAATCGCCCTGGCGCAGCGCAGTCCAGGCGTGGGCCGACTCGTGGACGCTCAGCGAGAACAGCAGCACGACAAACTGGGTCAGCCCCAGGGCCAGGGCCTCGGGTGTCAGGTCGGACAAACGCCCTCCACGGAACCCCGCATGGTATCACGCGGAAATGGAACGGGCAGGATCGGGTATAAACGAGCAGGAGGAGCGCTCGCATGGGATTCCGAATCTGCTGGAGGCTCGCGGCCGTCGCCACGCTCGTCGCCGGCGCGCTGCAGGCGGCCGAGATCGACCCGCGGCTCGCGCCGCTGCAGCCGCTCGTCGGAAAGACCTGGCGCGGCGAGCTGCAGCCGCCGGGGGCCGCGAAGCCGGTCGTGGACGTGTCGCGCTTCGAGCTGGTCCTGAACGGGCGCGCGGTGCGGAGCCTGCACTCGATCGGCGACGGCGAGTACGGAGGCGAGACGCTCTTCACCTGGGACGACGAGAAGAAGTGCGTCGTCTACACCTACTTCACCACGGGCGGCTTCTACACCACGGGCACGATGCAGCCCGAGGGCGAGACGCTGCAGTTTCACGAGTTCGTGCGCGGCACCAGGAGCGGCCCGCGCGAGGTGAAGTCCACGAGCCGCGTGCTTCCCGACGGACGACTGCACGTGAAGTCGCAGCACCTGAAGGACGGCCAGTGGGTGGACGGCCACGAGGTCTACTACACCGTGGACCCGAAGGCCGTGGTCCGCTTCAAGGACTAGCCGCTGCCGTTCGTCTACGTCCTGCGCTGCCGGGACGGCTCGCTCTACACCGGGGCCGCCAAGGACCTCGAGGCGCGCCTGCGCACGCACGCGGCGGGCCGCGCCTCACGCTACACCCGCTCGCGGCTCCCGGTGCGGCTCGCCTGGTCGCGGCGGATGCGGACCTGGAGCGCCGCGCTGCGTGAGGAGCACCGCATCAAGCAGCTGACGCGCACCCAGAAGGAGGCACTCGTCGCCGGCCTCACGCCTCGCGCAGCGGGGGCGGCGGGGCGCACTCGAGCTCGAGCCTCGCGCCCGTCTCCGGGTGGTCGAGCGCGAGCCGGTGCGCGTGGAGGTGGTAGCCGCCGTCGCCGGGCAGCCCGGGCTGCGGCCCCGGCACGCCGCCCGTGACGTAGAGCGGGTCCCCCACCAGCGGATGCCCGGCCGCCGCCAGGTGGATGCGGATCTGGTGTGGGCGTCCGGTCGGGATGCGGACTGCCACCAGGGCCCGCTCCCCGCGCTCCTCGATCAGCTCCACGTGCGACAGGGCGGGTTTGCCCGACGCCACGGCGGCGTGGATGCGGCCGAGCCGCGGGTGCGCCACGAGCCCGATCGGCGCGTCGATCGTGAAGCGTCGCTCGCGCGGCACCCCGTCCACGAGGGCGCGGTACTCCTTCACGACGAGGCCCGCGCGCCACTGTGCGGCCGCGCCGCGCCGGGCCGCGTCCGTCCGCGCGAACAGCAGCAGGCCCGAGGTGCCGCGGCCCAGGCGGTGCATGGGAACGGCCTCCGGGTGCAGTCGACGCACCTGGCGGAGCAGGGTGTGCTCCAGGAAGCCGCCGTTCGGCACGCTGGGCAGGCCGCGCGGCTTGGCGACCGCGAGCAGCGCGTCGTCGCGAAACAAGACCGCAAAGCCGAGCGGGACGACGGGCTCCGCCCAGGGCGGGCGTCTCCAGGCGAGGCACTGGCCGGCCGGCGGCGCTGCGCCGGCCGACGCCGTCACGCCGTCGAGGCTCACCTCGCCGGCCTCGATCCGGGCACGCCAGACCGGCTCGCTGGAATGGCGGTGCCTGTCGACGAGCCACGCGAGGACGGTCGAGCCAAGGGCCTCGCGTCCGAGCCGCTCGCGATACTCGAAGCCGCCGTTCACCGTGAGAGGATCATCACATGCCCGAGGGCGCCCGCCGCGAGGCCGAGCCGCGTGCCTGAGCTGCTCGTCTCCTGCCAGGAGCTCGGCAAGGCATTCGGGGCGGCACCGCTCTTCGAGGACCTGTCGCTCGGCGTGTTCGAAGGCGACCACGTCGGGCTCGTGGGCCCGAACGGCTCCGGCAAGTCGACGCTGCTCAAGATCCTGGCCGGCCTCGAGCCGCCCTCGTCCGGAACGCGCGCCGCGCGCAAGCGATTGCGCATCGGCTTCGTGGCGCAGGACCCCGTCTTCGCGACGGGCACGAGCGTCGGCTCCGTCCTGCGCGACGCGCTCGCCGACCTGGCGCTCGACTCCCACGAGGTCGACGCCCGCGTGGCCGTGGCCATGGGCAAGGCCGGCTTCCCGGACGAAGCCCAGGCGACGGACGTGCTGTCGGGAGGATGGAAGAAGCGGCTCGCCGTCGCGCGCGAGCTGGTGCGGGAGCCGGAGCTGCTGCTGCTCGACGAGCCCACCAACCACCTGGACGTGGACGGCATCCTCTGGCTCGAGGAGCTGCTGCCGCGCGAGCCCGAGGCCTTCGTCGCCGTGAGCCACGACCGCTACTTCCTGGAGGCCGTGGCCGGGCGCGTGATCGAGCTGAACCGTGCCTTCGCCTCGGGGCTCTTCGACGTGCGCGGGCGCTACAGCCGCTTCCTGGAGAAGAAGGACGAGATGCTGGCCGGGCAGGCGGCGTACCAGGAGTCGCTGCGCAATCGCGTGCGCGGCGAGCTCGACTGGCTGTCGCGCAAGGCGCGGGCGCGCACCCGCAAGGCCCAGGCCCGCATCGACGAGGCCCAGCGGCTGCGGGACGAGCTCGGCGATCTCGACTCGCGCTCCAGGTCCGCCGCCGTTGGCCTCGACTTCGCCGCGACCGAGCGACGGACCAAGCGGCTCGTGGTCGCCACGGGCTTGACGCACCGCTACGGCGAGTGCGAGATCGTGCGGGGGCTCGACCTCGTGCTCTCGCCGGGGATGCGGCTCGGCCTGCTCGGCGCCAACGGCAGCGGCAAGAGCACGCTGCTGCGCCTGCTCGCGCGCCAGGAGCAGCCGGAAGCGGGCACGGTCGCGCACGCCGACGGCCTCAAGGTCGTGATCTTCGACCAGCACAGGAAGCACCTCGACCCCGCCGTCTCGCTGCAGCGCACGCTCGCGCCTCACGGCGACTCCGTGGTGTTCGAGGGCCGCGGCGTGCACGTGGCGGGCTGGGCGAAGCGCTTCCTGTTCCGCTCGGAGCAGCTCGAGACGCCCGTGGGCCGGCTCTCGGGCGGCGAGCAGGCGCGCGCGGTGCTCGCGCGGCTGATGCTGGAGCCGGCCGACCTGCTGCTGCTCGACGAGCCCACGAACGACCTCGACATCCCGACGCTGGAGGTGCTGGAGGAGAGCCTGCTCGAGTTCCCGGGGGCGCTCGTGCTGGTCACGCACGATCGCTACCTGCTCGACCGGGTCTCGACGCGCATCCTCGCGCTCGACGGCCAGGGCGGCGCCCTGCCCTACGCCGACTACGACCAGTGGGAGGCCGCCCGCCGGGCCGGCGCCCCTGCCGCGCGGCGTCCCGCCGACGCGTCGCGCCGGGCGCCCGTGCCGGCCCCGACGAGTGAAGCGGCCGCGAAACCACGCAAGCTCGGCTACCGCGATCAGCGCGAGTGGGACGAGATGGAGGCCCGCATCCTCGCGGCCGAGGCCGTCCTGGCGGCGGCGCAGACGGCCGC
>CAZMRX010000102.1:0-5846 GCA_964568755.1 uncultured Acidobacteriota bacterium
TAGCCGCCGCCCGACGGCTCGAAGCCGGCGGTCGTCCCGTTCTTCTTGTAGACGGCGCACTGCGCGTAGAGCCCCCGCTCGCAGTAGTAGCAGGCGCCGCACGGCACGTGGTGGTGGACCACCACGCGCTGCCCCTCGCGGAACGCGCGCGTGCCCGGCCCGAGCGCCGCGACGGTGCCGGCGATCTCGTGGCCGAAGATGCGCGGCCCGGGCAGCAGGCCCTTCTCGATCTTCTTGAGGTCGGTCGGGCAGATCCCGCAGGCGTCCACCCGCACCAGCATCTCGCCCGGCCCGGGCTCCGGCCGCGTCACGTCCTCGACGCGCAGGTCGCCCTTGCCGTGGTAGACGACGGCCTTCACTCGCTCCTCGTCGACCAGTGCTCCCGGGGACCGTGAGCGATGGTCGACGAGATCTGGGCCCTCCAGGATGGCTGCGGTACTGCTCGGCTCATGGCTAACGGAACAGGCCCCGCAACACGAACAGCACGTTCTCGCGCCGCTCCCGGAGCCGCCTGTAGAAGTACGGCATCCAGTGGGTGCCGAAGGGAACGTAGACGCGCATGTTGAAGCCGCCCGCGACCAGCTCCTCCCAGCGGCGCGGCCGCAGCCCGTACAGCATCTGGAACTCGAAGCGGGCGGGGGGGATGCCTTGCGCGCGGGTGAAGTCGATCGTGCCGGCCACGAGCTCCTCGTCGTGAGTCGCGATCGCCGGGTACTGGCCCTTGGCGAGCAGCTCCTGGGCGCAGGCGCTGAACGCCCGGCGGATCGACGCCATGTCCTGGATCGCGACGCCGGGCGGCTCCTTGTAGGCGCCCTTGCACAGCCGCACGCGGTCCTGGCGGCGGATCGCCTCCTTCACGTCGTCCGGGGTCCGGTGCAGGTAGGCCTGCAGCACGATGCCGACGTTCTCGTGGCGCTTGCGCAGCTCGTGGAAGATCCCGATCGTGCTCTCGGTGAGCTTGGAGCCCTCCATGTCCAGCCGCACGAAGCCGCCGGTCTCGCGCGCAACGTCCAGGATCTTCGAGACGTTCTCGAGGCAGAGCTCGCGCGAGATCTCCTGCCCCATCGAGGACATCTTGATCGAGATGTTGCGCTCGATGCCGGCCGGGACGAGCCGCAGCAGCTCGCAGGCGGCAGCGGTGGCGCGCGCGGCGGCCTGCTGGTCGTGGACGTCCTCGCCGAGCTTGTCGAACGTGGCCTTGATGCCCTTCGCCTGCAGCCGCTCGCCGACGCGGACGGCGTCCTGCGGACGCTCTCCGGCCACGAAGCGGCTCGCGAAGATCGTGAGCGGGTTCACGGCTTCCTCCTGGTGGCGCGACGCCGAGCCTCGTGGCTGGCGGTGACGACCGACGAGATGCCGCCGCGCACCCGGAACTCCCCCTCCACGGTCAGCCGGCGCGGCTTCGTGGCGGCGACCAGGTCGTCGAGGATCCGGTTGATCACCGCCTCGAAGAAGATCCCCTGGTCGCGGTAGGACTGCAGGTAGAACTTCAGGCTCTTGAGCTCCACGCACAGGCGGTCCGGCACGTAGCGGATCCGCAGCGTCGCGAAGTCGGGCTGGCCCGTCTTCGGGCAGACCGAGGTGAACTCGTGGCAGGTGTGCTCGATCAGGTAGTCGCGGCCCGGCTTCGGGTTGCTGAAGGTCTCGAGGTGCTTCATCCCGCGCCCCATTCTATCCGCCCGCCGGTGGAGGGAAGGCCCGTCGCGCGGCCTCCAGCTCGCGGGCGATCTCGTGGCGCAGCCCCGCCGGCCGGACCACCTGGACGTGCGGCAGGAAGCCCTTGATCCACGACTTGAGGTCGAAGCTGGGCGCGACCTGGAGCGTCAGCCGAACCCCGCCGTCGGGCTCGTCGCCGAGCGCCTGGCTCTCGTGCCAGGTCCGCTCGCGCACGTAGCCGGCGATCTCGGCCGAGAACACGAGCTCGATCGTCTCCGCCTTGCCGCCGAAGATCCCGAACGCGGAGCGCGCGTACTCGGAGGGGCTGAAGTCCTTGGGCATCTCGAAGCCCGCCTCGCGCACCTCGACCTGCTGCACCCGCTCGACCGCGAAGGTGCGGATCGCCTGGTACTCGTGGGCGCGCGCGTACAGGTACAGCCCGCCCCGGTAGTAGACCAGCCGATACGGGTCGATCTCGTAGGACTTGGTGCGGCGGCTGTTGAACGAATAGTAGGCGATCCGCGCCTGGCGCTGGTGCAGGACGGCGTCGATCAGCGCCGCGATCACGTCCTGCTTCTTCGAGTAGTCCTTCCAGGGGTCCGGACGCGCGGAGAACAGGTCCTGGATCCGCGACAGGAACGGCAGGCTCTTCTGCGGCAGCGCCTCGCGGATCTTCGCGAACGCCGACTCGAGGTCCTGGCCGAAGGGCGCCCGGCCCAGGAACGCCAGCATGTTGCGGCTGAAGTAGAGCGCGGCCAGCTCCGAGAGCGTGAAGCCCTGCGCCAGCTTCTGCCTGTAGCCCTCGACGAGGCGCCACACCTTGCGGCCGTCGGCCTTGTCGTCGTAGAGGGGAAAGCCCGCCTCCTGCAGCGCCTCGACGTCGCGGCGGATCGTGCGCTCGGTGACGCCGTGCTCGGCCGCGAGCTGCGCCGTGCCGATGAAGCGGCCGGCCTCGATCGTCTTCAGGATCTTCCACTGCCGGATCACTTCGGCGTTGCGCATCGAGCTTCGCTCCCGCAATCAGTGATTGTAGCGGGACTTGCTGGGCTATACTGCGCCGGCCCCCGGAGTCGGAGGAAATCAGGTGTGACGGACCGCGCTCCCAGACTCGGCGACGTGATCGACGACTACTGCCCGCGCTGCCGGCTGCTGCTGAACCACGACGTGACCAGCCTGTTCGGCGAAGCGGTCGCCAAGGTCACCTGCCGCACGTGCCACAACGCGCACGACTACCGCCACGCGCAGGTGCCGCCGAAGCGCAAGACCTCGCGCCAGCCCGACAAGAAGTCGCTGATGGACCAGGTGCTCGCCTCGATGCCCAAGCCGCCCGAGCCGCCGCCGGCCGACCACCGGCCGCAGAAGCGCGACCTCTGGGCCGAGGTCGAGCGCATCAAGGGGCAGCGGAAGGGACCGGCGTGAGGGCCGTCGACGTCATCCAGCGGAAGCGCGACGGCGCCGAGCTCTCGAAGGACGAGCTCGAGTTCTTCATCGGCGGCTACGCCAGGGGCGACGTGCCCGACTACCAGGCCGCGGCCTTAACGATGGCGGTCTTCTTCAAGGGCATGACGCCGGCCGAGACGGTGGCGCTCACCGAGTCGATGATGCACACGGGCGAGGTGCTCGACCTCGGCGATCTCCCGGGCCCCAAGGTCGACAAGCACTCCACGGGGGGCGTCGGCGACAAGACCAGCCTGGTGCTCGCGCCGCTCGCCGCCGCCTGCGGCGTGTACGTGCCGATGATCTCCGGCCGCGGCCTGGGCCATACCGGCGGCACGCTCGACAAGCTCGAGTCGATCCCCGGCTTCGACGTGCGGCTGAGCCTCGCGCGCTTCCGGAGCGTGCTGCGCGAGTGCGGCCTCGGGCTGATCGGGCAGACGCCCGAGATCGCACCCGCCGACCGCAAGCTGTACGCGCTGCGCGACGTGACCGCCACGGTCGAGAGCCTGCCGCTCATCTCCGCCTCGATCATGAGCAAGAAGATGGCGGAGGGCATCGACGCGCTGGTGCTCGACGTGAAGTGCGGCGACGGCGCCTTCCTGCGCTCGCGCGAGGAAGCGAAGGCCCTCGCCGAGACGATGCTCGGGATCGGCCGCGGCATGGGCAAGAAGGTCGCGGCGCTGATCACCGAGATGGAGCAGCCGCTCGGGCGCGCCGCGGGCAACGCGCTCGAGGTGGCCGAGTGCGTCGAGACGCTCAAGGGCCGTGGCCCCAAGGACCTCGAGTCGCTCTCGATCGAGCTCGCGGCGTGGATGGTGAAGCTCGCCGGGCTCGCCCCCGCGCTCGACGCCGCGCGCGCCCGGGTGCGCGAGGCGCTCGCCTCGGGCGCCGGGCTCGAGCGCTTCCGCCGCGTGATCGAGCTGCAGGGCGGCAACCCGCGGGTCTGCGACGACCTGTCGCTGCTGCCCCAGTCCGCGGAGACCCTGGTGGTCCGCGCGGAGCGCGACGGACGCGTGGCCCGGCTCGCCGCGCGCCCGATCGGTCACGCGATCATGCTGCTCGGCGGCGGGCGCGAGACGCTCGACAGCGGCATCGACCCCGCGGTCGGCTTCGTCTTCCACAAGAAGGTCGGCGACCCGGTCGCGGTCGGAGAGCCGGTCGCCACCGTTCACCTCGGCCGCTCGTCGCGGCGCGAGGCGGCTCTCGCGCGGCTCCAGGAGGCGATCGTGGTCGCCTCCGAGGCCCCGGCACGGGGACCGCTGGTTCTCGACGTGCTCGCCTGAGCGCCGACAGGAGGACACATGCACTCACCCTTGGAAGCGCTGCGGCAGGGCGGACTCGAGACGAGCCTGGCCGACCGCGCCGTCGGGCTCGTCGGCATAGCCGTGATCCTCGGCATCGCGTGGCTGCTGAGCTACGATCGCCGCCGCATCCCCTGGCGCCTCGTGGCCGCCGGGATCGGGCTCCAGACCGCCTTCGGCCTGCTGGTGCTCAAGACCGCCCCGGGCCGCTGGTTCTTCGAGTCGGTGGGCGGCGTCGTCAACGGACTGCTCGGCTTCACGCTCGAGGGCGCGCGCTTCATCTTCGGCAACCTGGTCCAGCCCAACGTCCCGGTCGGCACGCCCCAGGTCGGCGGCGGGCTCGACGCCACGGCCGGCTTCGTGGCGAGCACGGGGGCGCTCTTCGCCTTCGCGGTGCTGCCCACGATCATCTTCTTCTCGTCGCTGATGTCCGTGCTCTACCACCTCGGGATCATGCAGCTGGTGGTGAAGGGACTCGCCTTCGTGATGCAGCGCACGCTGCGCACGTCGGGAGCCGAGACGCTCTCGGCGAGCGGCAACATCTTCCTCGGCCAGACCGAGGCCCCGCTGCTGATCAAGCCCTTCATCACCACGCTCACGTCCTCCGAGCTCTTCACCGTGATGGTGGGGGGCTTCGCGACGGTGGCGGGCGGCGTGCTGGCGGCCTACGTGCTGATGCTGCAGGACCTGTTCCCGAACATCGCCGGCCACCTGCTCGCGGCGAGCGTGATGAACGCGCCCGCCGGCCTGCTGCTGTCGAAGATGATCCGGCCGGAGGTGGAGGTGCCCGTCTCGCGCGACTCGCTCCACGTCGCGGTCGAGAAGACGGACGCCAACGTGGTCGAGGCCGCCGCCAGCGGCGCCGCGATCGGCGTTCAGCTCGCGCTCAACGTGGGCGCGATGCTGATGGCGTTCATCGCGCTCATCGCCATGGTCAACTTCGGGGTCGGCTGGTTGGGAGGCCTGGTCGGCCTCGACGGTCTCACGCTGCAGTCGATCTTCGGGACGGTGCTGCGCCCGCTCGCCTGGGTGATGGGAGTGCCTTGGGCCGACACGCAGTACGTGGGCGGGCTGATGGGGCTGAAGACGGTGCTCAACGAGTTCGTGGCCTACGCCCAGCTGGGCCGCGACTTGAACGCCGGCGTCGCGATCTCGCCGCGAAGCGCGGTGATCGCCTGCTACGCGCTGCTCGGCTTCGCCAACTTCTCGAGCATCGGGATCCAGATCGGGGGCATCGGCGGCCTCGCGCCCGGCCGTCGCAGCGACATCGCCCGGCTCGGCCTGCGCGCGATGATCGCCGGCAACCTGGCTGCGTTCCTTTCGGCGACGCTCGCCGGGATGATGATGTGACGTCGAAGCTGCTCGAGAGGCTCGACGAGGCGGTGGCGGCGATCCACGCCCGCTCGCCGCTGCGCCCCGAGGTCGGCGTGATCCTCGGCTCCGGGCTCGGCG
>CAZMRX010000102.1:5946-14926 GCA_964568755.1 uncultured Acidobacteriota bacterium
CTACGCCCCCGGCGAGCTGATGGTGATCGAGGACCACATCAACCTGATCGGCAACCCGCTCGTCGGCCCGAACGAGGAGGCGCTGGGCGAGCGCTTCTTCGACATGAGCGAGGCCTACGACAAGGGCCTGCGCGACGTCGCCGAAGCCGCCTGCCGGGCCGCGGGCGTGCGCTCGCACCGTGGCGTCTACCTCGCGCTCACCGGGCCCTCCTTCGAGACGCCGGCCGAGATCCGCGCCTTCCGGACGCTGGGCGCCGACGCGGTGGGCATGTCGACCGTGCCCGAGGTGACCGCCGCCCGGCACATGGGCGTCCGCGTCGTGGGTCTCTCCTGCCTGACCAACATGGCGGCGGGGGTGCTGGACCAACAGCTCGACCACCGCGAGGTGCTCGAGACCGGCGAGCGCGTCAAGCACCAGCTGCTCGAGGTGCTCGCCCGCATCGTCGAGGGAGGCGCGGCCCGGCCATGATCCCCAGGCTCACGCGAGCGACGCTCGCCTCCATGCTCGCCCTCGCGCGCGACGCCCGCGCGCGGGCCCACGCGCCCTACTCGGGCTTCAAGGTGGGCGCCGCCCTCAAGACCCGCGCGGGCGAGATCGTGACCGGCTGCAACATCGAGAACGCCTCCTTCGGCCTCACCCTGTGCGCCGAGCGCGTCGCGGTGTTCAAGGCCGTCTCCGAGGGGCTCTCGGGCTTCGACGCCATCGCCGTCGTGGCCGACTCGAAGCGCCTGACGGCGCCGTGCGGGCCGTGCCGCCAGATCCTGTGGGAATTCTGCGGCGACATCGTGGTGCACATGTCGAACACCAAGGGACGCAAGCGGGTGATGCGGCTGCGCGACCTGCTGCCGCTGCCCTTCGACGGGCGCAGCCTGTGAGCCCGGCCCCGGCGGGCAGCCGCTGGGCGCGGCTTTTGACCGAGAGCCGGAATCCCAGGAGCCGAAGGCTCGACACGCTCTCGACCGAGCGCGTCGTCGCGCTGCTGCTCGACGAGGACCGCCGCGCGCTCGTCGCCGCGGCGCGCGAGCGGCGGGCGATCGCCCGCGCCGCCCGCCTGGCCGCGGACACGCTCGCGAGCCAGGGCGACGTCGTGTTCCTCGGCGCGGGCACGAGCGGCCGGCTGGCGGTGCTGGAGGCGGCCGAGTGCCCCCCGACCTTCGGCTCGGACCCGCAAAGGATCCGCGCGGTGATGGCCGGCGGCAACGAGTCGGTGTTCCTGGCGCGCGAGGGCGCCGAGGACCGCGAGGACCTGGGGCGTGACGAGGGCGCGCGAATCGGCCCGAAGGACCTGCTGGTGGGCATCTCGGCCAGCTCCGTGACGCCCTTCGTGCGCGGCGCCCTGGCGGCCGCCCGCGCTCGCGGCGCACGCACGGCGCTCGTGACCTGCGCTCCCGGACGCGGCCTGTCGCGGCTCGCCGACGTCGTGATCGCCGTCCGCAGCGGGCCCGAGGTGCTCACGGGATCCACGCGGCTCAAGGCCGGATCCGCCACCAAGGCCGTGCTGAACGCCATCACCACGGCCGCGATGGTGCGGCTCGGGAAGGCCTACGAGAACCTGATGGTGGACCTGAAGCCCACCTCGGCCAAGCTGGTCGACCGCACCCGCCGCATCGTCGCCGCGGCCACCGGCCGCAGCGACGCCGAGGTGGAGGGGCTTCTCGAGGCGTCCGGCGGCGAGGTCAAGACCGCGATCGTCATGGGCCGGCTGGGGGTGTCCGCGGACGAAGCGCGCGCGCGACTGGCCCGCGGCAAGGGGCATGTCAGACAGGCGCTCGAGAAGGGGCGACCGGGTCGCTAGTCGCCTAGCCACCGTAGACGACGATGTCGCGGAGGTTCCGGTAGCGTTCGTTGTAGTCGAGCCCGTAGCCGACGACGAACTCGTCCTCGATCGTGAAGCCGACGTAGTCGACGTGGACGCTCACCAGGCGCCGCGCCGGCTTCGACAGCAGGGCCACGACCTTGAGCGAACGCGGGCCGCGCGCCTTCAGCAGGTTGACCAGGTAGTTGAGCGTGAGGCCCGTGTCGACGATGTCTTCCACGACCAGGAGGTCGCGCCCTTCGAGGCCCTGGTCGAGGTCCTTCACCAGCTTCACCTCGCCCGAGGACTTCGTGGCTTTGCCATAGGACGAAACCGCTATGTAGTCGAGAGTTAGAGGCAGGTCGATCGCCTGCGCGAGGTCGGTCATGAAGGGGCAAGCTCCCTTCAGGACTCCGACGAGGTGCGGCTCTCCCCCGGAGTAGTCCGCGGCGATCTGCTTCCCCATCTCCAGGATCCGGGCCTGGATCTGGTCAGACGAAAGTAACACCTTCATCACGCCGCCTCCTCGCGGGACGGCGATCATAGCTCGTCCCGGCCGGGCGCAAAACGCCCGTTGACGGAGCGGACGAGCAAGACATAGGATCCCCCACCAGTAGCCAGACAGCCGCACCGCCCTACAACCTCTTCGATTCGATGATGCCCAGCCGATGCCAGACGGCGCCACCCGTGCCTACGTGCCCGTCGACGATCGGGGCGTTTTGCGCCTCCACGTCGCGAGCCCCAAGAACTGTCCCAGGAGAAACCGAATGAATCCCACGTGTCTCAGGCGATTCGCCCTCGTCGCCCTCCTCGCGCTCCTCGCGGTCGCGAGCGTGAACGCACAGGGCGTCACCAGCGGCTCGATCACGGGCACCGTGAACGACCCCCAGAACCAGCCCGTGCCGGGCGCCACCGTGGTGGCCGTCCACGAGCCCTCGGGAAGCCGCTACGAGGGCACCTCGCGTGGCGACGGTCGCTTCTCGCTGTTCGGCCTGCGGGTCGGCGGGCCCTACACGGTGACGGCTTCGCTCAGCGGCTTCCAGCCCAAGCCCCAGCGTGAGGTGATCGTCAACCTCGGCACGGCGACGGACCTCGTGCTCGTGCTGAGCAACGTGGCGGTGAGCGAAGAGGTGACGGTGACGGCCCAGTCCTCGGACGTGTTCAGCTCGGCGCGCACGGGCGCGGCCACCACGGTGGCGCGTGAGGCGCTCGCGACGCTGCCCACGATCGGCGACCGCATCAACGACTTCGCCCGCCTGACCCCGCAGTTCATGAACAACGGCCCCGGCGGCTTCTCCGGATCCTTCGCCGGGATGGACAACCGGATGAACAACATCACGGTCGACGGCTCCTACTTCAACAACTCGTTCGGCCTCGCCGGCCAGCCCGGCGACCGCACCGGGGTCGCGCCGATCACCATGGAGGCGCTCGAGGAGCTCCAGGTCAACGTCGCGCCGTACGACGTCCGGCAGGGCAACTTCGTGGGCGCCGGGGTCAACTCCGTCACCCGCAGCGGCGGCAACCAGTTCCGCGGCTCCGCCTATTACTGGTTCCGCGACGACGGCCTGGCCGGCACCGAGGCCAAGGGCCTCCCCGTGAACCCGGGCACCTACAACTTCGACAAGTGGGGCGGCTGGGTCTCCGGCCCCGTGATCAACGACAAGCTCTCCTACTTCATGAGCTTCGAGGACGAGGCCCTCACGCAGCCCGGCACCACTTTTCGCGCCAACAGCGGCGGGGAGGCCGTCGCCGGCAGCGTCACGCGCGTGCTCGCGTCGGACCTGAACTCGCTCAGCAGCTACCTCGACCAGAACTTCGGGTACGACACCGGGCCCTACCAGGACTACAGCTTCGAGACGCCGGCCACGCGCTTCCTGGCCAAGCTCAACTACAACCTGAACGACCGCAACAAGATCAGCGTGCGCTACAACCAGCTCGACTCGATCACCGACGTGCTGCTCTCGAACTCCTCGTCGCTCGGCTTCGGCACGCGCCGCTCGAACTCGACCGGCCTCAACTTCCAGAACTCGAACTACCAGATCCTGGAGAACATCCGCTCCGTGATCGGCGAGTGGAACTCGGTCATCGGCCCCAACAAGGCCAACACCCTGATCGCCGGCTACACCTACCAGGACGAGAGCCGTGCCTCGCGCGGCGAGTTCTTCCCGATGGCGGACATACTCGAGCAGGGAACCGTGTACACCACTTTCGGCTTCGAGCCGTTCACGCCGAACAACGAGCTGCGCTACAAGACGTTCCAGGTCCAGGACAACTTCACCTGGAACCGCGGCAGCCACGCCTTCACGTTCGGCGCGAGCGTCGAGCGCTACGAGTCGGAGAACGTCTTCTTCCAGGGCGCCCAGAGCGTCTACACCTACAACTCGCTCGCGGACTTCTACACCGACGCGAACGACTACCTGGCCAACCCCAACCGCACCACGTCGCCGATCACCCTGCGCCGGTTCCAGGTGGCCTGGATCAACATCCCGGGCATGGAAAAGCCGATCCAGCCGCTCGAGGTCTGGTACACCGGGCTCTACGCACAGGACGAGTGGCAGGTGAACCCGAGGTTGAAGCTGACCTACGGCCTGCGCCTCGACGTCCCGGTCTTCGGCGACACCGGCTTCCCGAACGAGCTGGCCGACGCGCTCACGTTCCGCGACGAGGACGGCAACCCGGTGCAGTACCAGACGGGCGAGCTGCCCGACTCCAACATCCTGTGGTCGCCGCGGATCGGCTTCAACTGGGACGTCGACGGCGCGCGCAACACCCAGGTCCGCGGCGGCACCGGGGTGTTCACCGGACGGCCGGCATACGTCTGGATCTCGAACCAGGTCGGCAATACCGGCGTGCTCACCGGCTTCGAGCAGCTCGACAACACGCGGCTGCGGCCCTGGAACCCCAACACGAGCGCCTACAAGCCGACGAACGTGACCGGCGCCCCGGCGGCGAGCTACGCGCTCGCGGTGACGAACCCCGACTTCAAGTTCCCACAGGTGTGGCGCAGCAACCTCGCGGTGGACCGCAAGCTGCCCTGGGGCATGATCGCGACGGTCGAGGGCCTCTACACGCGCGACGTGAACGGGATCTACTACATCAACGCCAACCTGCCCGCGGCTCAGACCAGCTTCGTCGGGGCGGACAACCGCCCGCGCTGGACCGCCAACCGCATCCACTCGAACATCTCAACCGCCGTCGTGCTCAAGAACCAGAACGAGGGTTACTCGTACAACGTCGCCGCGTCGCTCAAGAAGAGCTACCGGGCGGGCTTCGTCCAGGCGGCGTACTCCTACAGCCAGGCGCGCAACACGGTCGATCCGGGCTCGATCGCCGCGGGCTCCTGGACCGGCAACCAGATCGCCGGCGACCCGAACAACCCGGACGTCACCTACTCGGCGCAGGGGCACCGCGCGTTCATCGCGGGCTCGCACCGCTTCGATTGGCTGAACTTCGGCGCCACCACGTTCGGCTTCTTCTTCGAGGGCACCAACCAGGGCACGGCGAGCTACGTTCACGCGGGCGATCTCAACGGGGACGGAAGCACCGTCAACGACCTGGTCTACGTCCCGCGCGACCAGAGCGAGATGAACTTCCAGGCCTTCACGGCCGGCGGCCGCACCTTCACTGCCGCGGAGCAGGCCGCCGCGTGGGACGCCTACATCAACCAGGACAGCTACCTCAGCACGCGCCGGGGTCAGTACGCCGAGCGCAACGGCGTCCTGCTGCCAATGGTCTGGCGCCTGGACTTCAACATCTCGCAGGACCTGTTCACCAACCTGGGCGGAAAGCGCCACTCGCTCACGCTGCGCGCCGACTTCCTGAACTTCACCAACCTGCTGAACAGCGACTGGGGTGTCGGCCAGCGGCTCGTGAACAACCAGGTGCTGACCAATCCCGGCGTGGACGCGCAGGGCCGGGCCACGTACCGGCTGCGCGTTGTGAACAACGAGCTGATGAACAAGTCGCTCGAGACGACGACGCTCTTCCCAAGGGACGTCTACCAGCTTCAGTTCAGCATCAAGTACTCGTTCAACTAGAGGGCTGACCTCCGTCAGCCTGGGCGAGGGGCCGGGCGCGCGAGCGCTCGGCCCTTCGTTTTTTTGAACGCCGGGCCCGGGGTCGGCCCCAGCTTCCCGCTTTGCTGCGTGTCACTTGGCGGGTGTTCGGAATGCAAAATGTCGGATCTTTTGCACGGCCGGGCTCGTTAAGAGAAATGATGCCCGCGCCTCTCGGGCTCGGACCGGAGGTCCACCGGCCGAGAGGGGTGGGGTAGAATCGCGGTTCGGCGCTCGTCGCACCCCCGCCGACATCAACCCGTGGAGGACTAGAAGCACATGAGAGCCAGGATTCGGGCGCTTATTGCGACGTGGGCCGTGCTGGGCCTGGTGACGCCGGCAGCGTCCGCCGCCCAGGCCCCGCCGGGGACGAGCGTCACAGCATCCGCGCGGCAATTCGCGACGCCGCAGGGCGGCACCCTCCCGGTGTCCCTCGACGAGGCCGTCGCCCGCGCGCTCGAGAACAACGCGGACATCGCGGTCGAGCGCTACAACCCCGAGCTGAGCATCCAGGACGTCCGCGGCGCGGAGGGCTACTACGACCCGTTCCTGTTCGGCACGCTCAGCAAGAGCTCGACCGACACCAAGGGCACCAACCTGTTCTCCGGCGGCGCGACCGTCAACACCAAGACCGACCTGTGGAACTTCGGGGTGCAGCAGGAGATCCAGACCGGCGCCAGGCTCAGCGTCGGCTTCAACAACAACAAGCGCGACACCAACAACGTCTTCTCCACCTTCAACCCCGTCTACAACTCGAGCCTGTCGTTCAACCTGACCCAGCCGCTGCTGAAGAACTTCGGGATCGACGCCCCGCGCCTGAACCTCAAGGTCGCCAAGAAGAACCGCGAGATCACCGACGTCCAGTTCCGGCAGACGGTGATCAACACGGTCGCGGTCGTGAAGGGCTACTACTACGAGCTGCTCTACGCGATCGACAACCTGGCGGCCGCGCAGAAGAACCTCGACCTGGCCAAGAAGCTGCTCGAGGAGAACGAGATCCGCGTCAAGGTCGGCACCATGGCCCCGCTCGACGTCGTGACCGCGCAGTCGGAGGTGGCGAGCCGCGAGGAAGGCGTGATCGTGGCCGAGAACGCGCTCGCCGAGGCCGACGACAACCTGAAGCGCGTGATCTTCCCGCAGAACGACCCGATGATGTGGAGCACGCGCCTGACGCCCACCGACCGGCCCAGCGCGGAGCCGATGCCGGTCGACATCAACGCGGCGGTCCGCAACGCGATCGAGAACCGCACCGACATGGTCGCGGCTCGCAAGGGGCTCGAGCGCTCGCAGTACAGCCTCGACTACCGGCGCAACCAGCTGCGGCCCCAGCTCGACCTGATCGCCAACTACGGCGGCTCCGGCGCCGACGGCACCCAGGTGCGCGACGCGGAGGGCAACCCGCTGCCCGCGCCGATCCCGGGCGGCTACGGCGACGCGGTCTCCGAGGTGTTCGGCTTCGACTTCCCCACCTGGACCCTGGGCTTCAACGTCTCCTACGCGATCCCCAACCGCAGCGCCAAGGCGAACGCGGCCGCCGCCCAGCTCAACCTGGAGCAGGCGCAGGCGGCCTACCGCAGGCTGGAGCTGCAGGTGGCGGCCGAGGTGCGGACGGCTGCGCGCGGGGTCGAGTCGGGCTTCAAGCGCGTGGCCTCGAGCCAGGCGGCCCGGCGCCTCGCGACCGAGCGGCTCGACGCCGAGGAGAAGAAGTTCGCGGCCGGCATGTCGACCAACTTCTTCGTGACCCAGGCCCAGCGCGACCTGGCGGAGGCCGAGGTGAACGAGCTCCGCGCCATCGCGGACTACCGCAAGAGCGTCATCAACTACCAGCGCGTTCAGGAAGCGGGCGTGAGCGGGTCCGGCGCGGCGGTGGTGCTGAGCGGCAGCTCGGCGGGGTCGGCGCAAGCCGGCCAGGCGCTGCTTTCGGGCGCGGCGGCCTCGGGGACGAACTAATCGGTCCTCCCGAGCACGTCATGTCCACGAGGGGGGGCCTTGGCCCCCCTTTTTCGTACTTTGACAACCTGCCGGCGCCTGCTGATCTCGCGGGCTAAACCCCCCCAGCGCAAGCCGGTCTAAACTGGTCGAACATGCTTTCTCGAGGGAGCCGTCTCGCGTGGGTCCTGCTCGGCGCGCTCGCGCTCGCCGCGGGGTACATCTTCCTGGTGCGCGGGCGGTCCGAGCCCGCCCGCTTCACCACCGGCGCCGTCGACCGGGGCGACGTCGTGGAGGTGGTGGGCGCCACCGGGACGCTCGAGGCGGTCGTCACCGTGCAGCTCGGGTCGCAGGTCTCGGGTACGATCGACAGCCTGCACGCCGACTTCAACTCCACGGTGAAGAAGGGCCAGGTCGTGGCGCGGCTCGACCCATCGATCTTCGAGGCCCGGCTCGGCCAGGCGCGCGCCAACCTGCTCGCGGCGCGTGCCAACGTGGACCGCGCCCGCTCCTCGGTCGAGGACATGCGGCAGAAGTACGAGCGGGCGAAGGAGCTCGCGGCCCAGAAGCTGCTGCCCGTGACCGAGCTCGAGACGGCGAAAGCCAACTACGACGGCGCCATCGCGCAGCAGAAGGCCAACGAGGCCGCCGAGAGCCAGGCACAGGCGAACCTGAACCAGGCGCAGGTGGACCTGAGCCACACCATCATCGCGACCCCGATCGACGGCGTCGTGATCTCCCGCAACGTGGACGTGGGTCAGACGGTGGCCGCCTCGTTCCAGGCGCCCGTGCTGTTCCTGATCGCGAACGACCTGACCCGCATGCGCGTCAACGCCTCGATCGACGAGGCGGACGTCGGCCGGGTGCGCGAGGGCCAGCAGGTGACCTTCCACGTCGACGCCTTTCCCGAGCGCGAGTTCGTCGGGACCGTGGAGCAGGTGCGGCTCAACCCGACCACCACCGCAAACGTCGTCACCTACAACACGATCGTGGCGGTGGACAACAAGGACCTGCTGCTGCGGCCCGGCATGACCGCGACCGTCTCGGTGATCGTGCGCAAGGCCGAGAACGCTCTGCGCCTCCCGGCCGCGGCGCTGCGCTTCCGGCCCGAGGGCTACGAGCGGCCCGGCGTTCGGCCCGGCGGCCCGGGTCCCGCCGTGCCCGGGGCCGCGACGGCGGCGGAGCGCCCGTCGGCCCAGG
>CAZMRX010000103.1:0-14904 GCA_964568755.1 uncultured Acidobacteriota bacterium
GAAGCCGTTCCTGGAGTTCCTGCACCAGCCCGCGGCGCGCATCGCCGCGATCGTCCAGCCGGCCAAGTTCACGCTAGCGGGGGCCCGGGGGGCGCTCAGCCCCCCGAAGAGCGATCCAGCACTCGTCCGTCCTGCCGTCGACTCCCCTATTCGTTCCGTTTCGGCGGGCCCAGCCAAACCCTAGCCCCGTCCTTCTGTAGTGCCCTCGCCCACCTGTCATTTCTTACGGTATCGCCCGCTCTGCGGGGTGGGTTAGCCTACCCACTCCGCAGGAGGACCCTCATGAAGTGGCTCGGATGCCTCGGTGTGCTGGTGGTCGTCGCGCTGGTCGTGGGCGGCGTCGTGGTCGGCAGCTACAACAGCCTCGTCGGCCTGGGGCAGGGCGTCGACGCGCAGTGGGCGCAGGTCGAGAACCAGTACCAGCGGCGCGCCGACCTGATCCCGAACCTTGTGGAGACGGTCAAGGGCGCCGCCGACTTCGAGAAGTCGACGCTCGAAGCCGTGGTGCAGGCCCGCGCGAGCGTCGGGCAGGTCAACGTCGGCAACCTGCCGAACGACCCCGCCGCCTTCGCCCGCTTCCAGGCGGCGCAGGACGGGCTGTCGAGCGCGCTGTCGCGGCTGATGGTGGTGGTCGAGCGCTACCCCGAGCTCAAGGCCAACCAGAACTTCCGCGACCTCCAGGTGGCCCTCGAGGGCACCGAGAACCGCGTCGCGGTCGAGCGCAACCGCTACAACGAGGCCGCGCTGGCCTACAACACGGCGCGGCTGCGCTTCCCGACCGTGCTGTTCGCGAACCTGCTGGGCATGCGCGAGAAGGCCTACTTCAAGGCCGCGGCGGGCAGCGAGCAGGCCCCGTCCGTGAAGTTCAACTTCGGCGCGTCGCCCTCGCCTGCGCCGGCCGAGCAGCGCTAGGCGCAGGAGGCCGGAATGCGCGCCTTGCTGAGCGCGCTCGTCGTCTCGGTCGTCCTCGTCGGAGGCGCCCCGGGCTTCGGGGCGGAGGCGCTGCCGCCCCCGCCCGCGGCGTACTTCAACGACTACGCGGGCCTCGTCGCCGAAAGCGACGCGCGCCGGCTCGACGCGAAGCTGCGCCGCTTCGCCGAGGAGACCTCCACCCAGGTGGTGGTGGCGGTCTACAAGAGCCTGCCGTCGCCATCGCTCGAGGACTTCACCCTGAAAGCCGCCGAGGCGTGGCGCGTGGGGCGCAAGGACTGGGACAACGGCGCCGTCCTGTTCGTCTTCGTGGACGACCGCAAGATGCGGATCGAGACCGGCTACGGGCTCGAGGGCGCGCTGCCCGACCAGCTGGCCGCCCGCATTCTCGACCTCGAGGTGCGGCCCCGCTTCCGCGCCGGGGATTGGGCGGGGGGCCTCGAGGCGGGCATCGACGGCATCCTCGCGGCCACTCGCGGGGAGTACAAGTCGCCGCCGCCTCGGCAGGCCCAGGGCGTGCCGCTCGTCGCGATCCTGATCATCCTGTTCTTCGTGGTGCTGCTGCTGTGGCTCGCGAGCCAGGGCGCGCAACACCTGCCGGCCGGCCGCACGTACGACCGAAGGGGAACCAGGCGCGACAGCAGCTAGGGGGGGGGCGGCCCGGGGGGGGGGGGGGGGGGGGGGGGGGGGGGGGGGGGGGGCCCCTGGGGGGGGGGTGCTCGCCTGGGCGGCGGCGGCTCGTTCGGCGGCGGCGGGGCTTCGAGCAGCTGGTGAGGAGGCGAGCGTGAAGCAGGAGGCGTTCCTGGGCGCGATCGACGACGCGCGCATCGTGGCGGCGATCCAGGCGGCGGAGTCCCGCTCGCGCGGCGAGATCCGCGTCCACGTGGCCGAGGGGGCCGTCCCGGACGCGCGCCGCGCCGCGGAGGCGGACTTCGCGCGGCTGGGCATGACCGCGACCGCCGAGCGCAACGGCGTCCTGATCCTGGTGGCGCCGGAGAGCCAGACCTTCGCCGTCATCGGCGACCGCGGGATCGACGAGAGGTGCCCGCCGGGATTCTGGGACGAGGTGGCGGGCGGCGTCGCCGCCGCCTTTCGCGAGTCCCGTTTCACAGAGGGAATCGTGGGCGCCGTCACGCGCATCGGCGACGCGCTCGCCCAGCACTTCCCGAGGCTGCCCGGACAGCAGGACCGGAACGAGCTGCCGGACGGCGTGAGCCGCGGCACGGGAGCACTCCGCGGTAAGATCCTCGACCAAGATGCCTGAGCGCAGGCGCCGCGACCTGCTGACCCCGCTGCTGCTGGCGCTCGCCGTCATCCTGCTGCTGGCGTTCTGGGTCTTCAAGCCCTTCATCCTGGTGTTCTCGGTGGCGGCCTGCGTCGCGCTGCTGCTCGGGCCGGCCCAGAAGCGCCTGGCCGCGGCGCTCGGGGGAAGGCGCACGCTCGCCTCCGCGATCCTGGTGCTGCTCACCACGGTCGTGATCCTGGTGCCGGTGCTGACGTCGCTGTTCCTGCTCGCGCGGCAGGCGGCGCTGTTCCTCGACTGGGTGAGGCTGCAGCCGCTGCTCGGGCCGGAGGAGATGCAACGCTTCTGGGAGGAGCTGCCCCGCCGCTACCCGGGACTCAAGACCTGGATCGCGTTCCTGCAAGCGCAGATCGCGCCCGTGCTCGCGGGGGGCATCTCGCAGCTCGCCGGCGGGGCGAACGGCCTGCTGCAGAACGTGCTCGGCCGCGTCACCCACGCCGCGATCGACCTGGGGCTGTTCCTGCTGATGCTGTTCTTCCTGCTGCGCGACGGCGGGCGGCTGAAGGCCGAGCTGCGGCCCGTGTCGCCCTTCTCGGAGGAGCAGGAGCGGCAGATCTTCGACCACCTCGACCGGACCATCAAGGGCGCGCTGCAGGCGGTGGTGGTGGTGCCGGTGGTGCAGGGAATCCTCGCGGGCATCGGCTTCCTGATGTTCGGCGTGCCCTCGCCCTTCGTGTGGGGCACGGCCGTGATCATGGCCGCCACCGTGCCCCTCGTGGGGTCCCCGCTCGCCTGGATCCCTGCGGTCGTCTACGTGGCGCTCCAGGGCGCGACCGGCCCCGCGCTCGGCCTGCTCGTCTACTGCACGGTGGTGGTGAGCGGCAGCGACAACGTGATCAAGCCGCTGCTGCTGCGCGGCTCCGCGCGGATCCATCCCTTGATGGGCTTCCTGTCGATCATCGGCGGCGTGCTGGCGTTCGGGGTCTTCGGCTTCCTGATCGGTCCCGTGGTGCTCTCGCTCGTGCTGTCCGCGATCCGGATCTACAGGCTCGACGTGCTGCGCGTGACGAGCGTGTCGACGAACCCTTCCGCCCCGGACTCCGAGGACCGATCCGCAGCAGAGTCAGCGGCTTAGCCGTTCTTGCCGGGTGCGGGCGCTCGTGATACCGTCTAGCCGTTGCCGTCGCGATCGACCCCGTCCGAGAGGCCCGAAGGCTCGCGCGGGAGCGCTCGGGGTTGGACAACCGGCCTGCGCGAAGCGGGGCCGCTCCTCGGGCTCGGGACCACCCTGGCGGTGACCGTGCTCGCGGGGTTGGGCGGGGGATACTGGCTGGACGGCCGGCTCGACACCCGCCCGGTGTTCCTGCTCCTGGGAGGCACGCTCGCGCTGGCGGCGGGGCTCTACCACTTCTTCAAGACCATAGCGGGACTACAGAAGCGATAAGCGGGCTGAAGATCCAGTGAGCCTCCTCCGATACTCGATCCTCGTCCTCGCGGTGGCCGGCGCGACGCTTCCGGTCGCGGCGCTCGTCGTGCCCGCGGGCACGCCCGTGCTCACCGCGGTCGCCTTCGGCGCAGCGCTCGCCACCCACAACACGCTGGCGGCGCATGCGCTCGTCACCTGGACCGAGCGCCGGTCCACCAAGCTGTTCCTCGGGGTGGTGCTCGGCGGAATGGTCGGCCGGATGGCGCTGATGCTCGCCGCGGTCCTGGTGGGCGTCGTCGGCCTCGGGCTGCCGGAGCTGCCGCTCGTCTTCTCGTTGCTCGGCTACTTCCTGCTCTTCCTGGGGCTCGAGCTGACGCTCCAGCACCGAGGCGCAGGGCGGCCCGTGGAGACCCGATGAGCGCGCTGCTGCTCGCCCTGCTGCTGCAGGCGGCGCCGTCGCACCCGGCGCCGTCTCCGACCGCCGTCCCGTCCCACGCGCAGCCGGCCGAGGCGCCCGCTGCCGTGACCCACGAGCCCGCCACCGAGGGTCATGCGGCCCCGGCGGCCGGCGAGGCCGGCCACGAGGGCGGTGGTCCCGCCGAAGTGATCATGCACCACGTGACGGACCAGCCGTTCCTGGGCGTCTTCGCCTCGAAGCACACGGTGTTCCTGTTCCTGGTGGCGATCCTGGTGATCGTGGTGGCACAGCTCGCGGTGCGCAGCTACCGTGGCGGGAGCATCCCGCGCGGGATCGGCGCCGCGGTCGAGAGCCTGGTGGTCTTCATCCGCGACGAGGTGGCCGAGCCCAACATCGGCCACGGCGACGGGCGCAGGTTCACGCCGCTGCTGGCCAGCTTCTTCTTCTTCATCCTGCTGGCGGCGCTCGTGGGCCTGCTGCCCTTCTCCGCCACCTCTACCGGCAACATCGCGGTGACGCTCGCGCTCGCCACCGTCTCCTTCATCGCGCAGCAGTGGGCGGGGATCTCGAAGTACGGGATCGTCGGCCACTTCAAGAACCTGATCCCGCCGGGAATGCCGCTGCTGCTGCTGCCGATCATGATCCCGGTCGAGATCCTGGGCATGTTCACCAAGCCGTTCGCGCTGACGGTGCGGCTGTTCGCGAACATGCTCGCCGGACACATGGTGATCACGACGCTGCTGCTGCTGATCCCGCTGATGGGCGAGCTGAGCTGGTTCGCAGGGGCGGCGATGGCGCCGATCTCGCTCGTGCTGGCCGTGTTCATCATGCTGCTCGAGGTGCTCGTCGCCTTCATCCAGGCCTATATCTTCACGCTGCTCACCGCCATCTTCATCGGGATGTACGCGCATCCCGCGCACTGATGCTTCGTTCATGACTTCACACGTCTAGGAGGAGAACCAGAATGGATCCCAAGGGTCTGGCGTATCTCGCCGCGGGAATCGGGGCCGGTCTCGCGATCATCGGCGGCGCCGCAGGAATCGGCCGCCTGGCGGCCGCGGCGCTCGAGGGCATCGCGCGCCAGCCGAACGCTGTCGCCGACATCCGCGGCGCCATGATCGTGGCGGCGGGCCTGATCGAGGGCGCAACATTCTTCGCGCTCATCGTCACGATCCTGCTCGCGATCAAGTAGGCGAGCCATGACGAGCCAGGTCGCGCTCCAGCTGCTTTTGGCCGCGGCGGAGGCCGGCGGGGGGAGCATCACGAGCGTCGACACGACGCTGTTCTGGGCCACCCTCGTCGCCTTCGGGGTCTTCGCCTGGATCCTCGCGAAGTTCGCGTGGGGTCCGCTGCTCAAGATCGTCGACGAGCGCGAGAAGACGATCCGCGACCAGGTCGAGTCGGCCGAGAAGGCGGCGGCCGACGCCAAGAGCATGCTGGCGCAGCACCAGGAGCTGCTCAAGGGCGCCGGGCGCGAGCGCGACGAGATCCTGGCGCGCGCGACCCGGGACTCGGAGGCGCTGCGCGCCGAGCTGCAGACGAAGGCCCGCGCCGACGCCGACCAGGTGGTGGCGCGGGCGCGCGAGCAGATGCAGCGCGAGAAGGACGTCGCGATCGCCGAGCTGCGCGCGCAGGTGGCCGACATCGCCGTCGAGGCCGCCTCGCGCATCGTGAAGTCGTCGCTCAGCGCGGAGGCGCAGCGCAAGCTGGTGGACGACTACATCAAGGAGCTGCCCCGGGCCACGCGTGAGGGCCGGGCGTGAGCGAGATCGCCAAGATCTTCAAGGGCCTGCCGAAGCGCTTCAACAAGGCCAACGTGAAGGCCGAGCGCACCTACTACTTCTCGCTGGGCGACGACGAGAAGTGGACCGTGCACGTGCTGAAGGACAAGTGCACGGTGAAGAAGGGCAACAGCGAGGACGCCGACTGCTTCTTCAAGGGGCCGGCTGAGCTCTTCCTCGACGTCTGGAACGGCACGCACAAGCTCGGCCCCGCCGACTTCCTGACGGGCCGGGTCAAGAGCAACAACCCCCTGTTGCTGAAGGACTTCGTCGCGGCCTTCCAGAAGTCGAAATGAGCTAACCTCGTTCTCGACGTGAAGAGCGCCCGCCTGGCCGTGCTCGTCGTCGTGACAGCCGCGGGCGCCCCACTCGTGCGGGCGCAGCCGGCCACGCCCGAGAGCATCGTCGGGCCCACGCCGGGGGCGCCGACGATCGGCCTCGGCGCCGCGGTGCGCACGGCGCTCGCGCAGGGCTTCGCGCTGCTCGACTCGCAGGACGCGGTCGCCGCCTCGCGCTGGCGCGAGAAGGCCGCCGTGGCCGACTTCTTCCCGAGCGTGACCCCGATCTACCAGCGTGGCGAGGGCCGCACCGCCTGGGGCCTCGACCTCTCGCAGCGGCTTCCCTGGACGGGCGGCACGCTGACCGCCACCGGCCGCTACCTGAGCGAGCCCACCGCCGACGCGCCGTTCCCCCGCACCACCGACCTGCGCCTGCTGCTGACGCAGCCGCTGCTGCGGGGGGTGGGCCCGAACAGCACCTTCTTCGAGCTCACGAACGCCCGCCGCGCGGTCCAGGGCCAGGAGCGCACGCTCTCGCTGTCGCGCCAGCGCACGGCGGTCGAGGTGGCGGCGGCCTTCTACTCCGTGATCGCGCAGCGGCAGCTGCTCGAGGTGGCGCGCCAGAGCCTCGAGCGCACCGAGGCGCTGCTGAAGTCCTCCAAGGCGCGGCTCGAGGTGGGGCTCGCCAGCAAGCTCGACGTGTTCCGCGCCGAGCTGCAGGCGGCGCAGGCGCGCGACGCGATGTTGCGCTCGCAGTCCTCGCTCGCCACGGCACTCGAGCGCTTCCGCGCCCAGCTCGCGATCCCGGCCAGCGCCCCACTCGAGCCCGAGGCGGCCGAGCTGCCCTCGACCGACGACGTGTTCGAGCCGGTCCAGGTGCTGGTGCAGCGCGCGCTCGAGACACGGCTCGAGCTCGCCGAGGCGCGCGACCAGGTGAGCGACGCGAAGCGCAGCGCCTCGCTCGCGAAGCAGAACCTGCTGCCTCAGCTCGACCTGAACGTGGGCGTGACCCAGCTCGGCTTCGGCTCGTCCTTCGGCACCGCCTGGACCGCGGGCGACACGCAGGTCAACGTCTTCCTGAGCGCGTCCTACCCGCTGCAGCAGGCGAGCCAGAGGGCCACGCGCGCCGTCTCCGTGCTCGAGGTGGGCTCGCGCGAGCGGGCGGTGTACCAGCGCGAGCTCGAGGTCGAGCAGGAGGTGCGCCAGGCGCTGCGCGAGCTCGAGCAGATCCGGCAGAGCGTCGAGCTGCAGCGCCAGGCCGTGGACGTGGCCGAGCAGCAGCGCCGGCTGGCGGTGCTGCGCTACGAGCGCGGCCTCGGCAGCAACTTCGACGTGGTCGACGCGGAGAGCAGCCTGGTCGCCGCGCGCAGCGCGCTGGTGCAGCTGCTGGCGAGCTACGCGGTGGCGCGGCTCGACCTGAAGCGAACCACCGGTACACTCGACGTCGAGACGGAGTTCGCCCCGTGACCGAGACCCTCGCCCCCGCGCCGGAGGACGGCGCCTCGAAGCCCGCCGCCCGCCGCGCGCTCGCCGCGCTCGAGACGCACGCGAGTCGCGTCTCCGGCTGGGCGAGGCGCGACCCGCGCCGGGCGCTCGCGGCTGCCGCCGGGCTGGTGGTGCTGCTGCTGGTGCTGGGCCGGGCGCTCGGCGGCGGCCGCGCCGACCTCGCGAGCGCCGAGGTGCGCGAGGGCCCGTTCCGGGTCTCGATCACCGAGGCCGGCACGCTGCAGGCGCTGCGCTCGGTGACGTATGCGTCGTCGATCCAGAGCAACCAGGCCAAGATCACGGCGCTCGCCCCCGAGGGCAAGCTGGTGCAGAAGGGCGACCTGCTGGTGCTGTTCGACGCCGCCCCGTTCGAGGAGGAGATCCGCCGCAACCAGGCGCTCCTGGCCCAGGCCGAGGCCGAGCTCGCCAAGGCGCGCGAGGACCTGAAGCTGCAGGGGATCCAGAACCGCGAGGAGCTGATGGCGGCGGCGCTGCGGGTCGAGAAGAGCGAGCTGGAGCTGAAGGACGTGCAGCAGGGCAAGGGCCTCGTCAAGGAGGAGGAGGCGGCCCAGGCGGTGACGAACGCCGAGCGCGAGCTGCAGAAGGCCGAGACGGCGCTCGCCGACCTGCGTCCGCTGCTCGCGGAGGGCTTCATCACGCGCACCGAGCTCGAGCGCGCCGAGCAGCTGGTGGCGCGCTCGCGCGAGGACCTGGAGCTGGCTCGGCGCCGTCGGGACGCCCTCGTCGGCTTCGGCCGGCCGCTCGAGCTCAGCCAGGCGCGCTCCGACGCGCAGTCGAGCCGCGAGACGCTGCGGCAGCTCGAGAGCGCCTCCTCCTACCGCGTGGCCCAGAAGCAGGCCGCGATCGCGTCGGCGCAGAGCCGGATCCAGGAGGCCGCCGCGCGGCTGGAGCTCGCGAAGCAGCAGCTCGCGCGCTGCGAGGTGCGCGCCGAGGTGCCCGGGATCGTGGTCTACAAGGACGTCTTCTTCGGCTCCGAGCAGAGGAAGCCCCAGGTGGGCGACCAGGTGTGGGCCAACCAGCCGCTGATCATCCTGCCCGACATCTCGAAGATGGTCGTCGAGACGCGCGTGCGCGAGACCGACGTGCACAAGGTCGAGCGCAACCAGAAGGTCGCGGTGCGCGTCGAGGCCTACCCGGACCTGCGGCTCAGCGGCGCCGTCACGCTGGTGGGGACGCTGGCCCAGGAGGAGAAGGAGCGCCGCGGCACCAAGTTCTTCTCGGTCACGGTCCAGATCAAGGAGCAGGAGCCGCGGCTGCGGCCCGGCATGACGGCGCGCGTGGAGATCGAGGTCGAGGAGCGTCAGCGGGCGCTCTACGTGCCGCTCGACGCTGTCTTCGAGCGCGACGGCCGCAGCGTCGTCTATCTCGCGGGACGCGGCCCGCGTCCGCGCGAGGTGGTGCTGGGCCCGTCGAACGCCGACTTCGTCGTGATCGAGAAGGGCCTGGCGAGGGGCGAGCGCGTGCTGCTGCACGACCCCGGGACCGGCCCCGCGGACACGAGCGTTGCCCCCGGCCCCTGATTCGGCGGCGCCGCTCGTCGCGCTCGTCGACGTGGTGCGCGAGTACCCGCGCGGCGTCTCGCGGGTGCTGGCGCTCGCGGGAGTGAGCCTCGAGATCCACGCGGGCGAGAAGCTCGCGATCATGGGGCCGAGCGGCTCCGGCAAGACGACGCTGCTCTCGATCCTCGGCTGCCTCGACCGCCCGAGCGCGGGCCGCCACTTCTTCGAGGGGAAGGACGTGCTCGCGCTCGGCGACGACGAGCTGTCGCGGCTGCGGAACCGCTCGGTCGGCTTCGTGTTCCAGGCCTTCCACCTGATCCCGCAGCTCACCGTGGCCGAGAACGTCGAGACTCCGCTGCTCTACGAAGGTGCGGCGCTCGACCAGTGGCGGCCGCGGGCGCTGCGGGCGCTCCAGCGCGTGGGACTGGTGCACCGCGCCGAGCACCGGCCGTCGGAGCTCTCGGGCGGCGAGGCGCAGCGGGCGGCGATCGCGCGCGCGCTGGTGACGGCGCCGCGCCTGCTGCTCGCCGACGAGCCGACCGGCAATCTCGACACCGCGACGGGCGAGGAGATCTGGGCGCTGCTCGACGAGCTGAACGCCCAGGGCGCGACCGTAGTGCTCGTCACCCACAACGAGACGCTCGGCCGCCGCGCGCGCCGCGTGCTGCGACTGCGCGACGGCCGCGTCGAGTCCGAGGAGCGGCGGTGAGCCCGGCGCTCGTCGTCCTGCTCCGGCTCGGCGCGCGCAGCCTGCGGCTGCACAAGCTGCGTTCCAGCCTCTCGATCCTCGGCGTCGTCTTCGGCGTGGCGGCGGTCGTCGCGATGTCCTCGGTGGGCGAGGGAGCGCGCCGCGAGACGCTGGCTCAGATCGGAGCCCTCGGGATCGACACCGTCACGGTCAAGCCGCAGCCGGCCGGGCCCGGCGAGCCGGTCGCCACGCTGCCGCTCGCCGCGGCCGAGTCGCTAAGGCGCGTGGTGCCCGGCGTGCGCGCCGTGGCCCCGCTGCGGGTGGCGGAGCTCGCGGCCGACGCGGGCGGGCGCACGACCTCGGTCATCGCTCTCGGCACGACCCCGGCCTACGGCGAGGCCGCCCGCCTCGAGCTCGGCGCGGGCCGCTTCCTGGCCGATCTCGACGTCACCGACCGCAAGCGCGTGGCGGTGCTCGGGGCCGCGGTGGTGCGGGCGCTGTTCCCGCTCGCGAGCCCGCTCGGTGAGAGCGTGCGGCTGGGCGGCGACTGGTACCGGGTGATCGGCGTGCTGCAGGAGCGCGCCTCGCCGCGCGCGCGCGGAGCCGCGATCCGGGCCCGCGACCTGAACCGCGCCTTGATCGTCCCGCTTCCCGCGCTGGATCTCGGCGAGAGCCGGCAGCGAGACGGCGTCGACGAGATCGTGTTCCGCGTCACGACACCCGAGGCGGTCGTGCCCGCCGCGGGCGTCGCGCAGGCGCTGGTGCGGCGCACCACCGGCGGGTCCGCGCCGGAGGTCGTGGTCCCGCGCGAGATCCTGCGCCAGCGCGAGCGAACCCAGCGCGTCTTCAACGTCGTCACCGGGGCCGTCGCCGCCATCAGCCTGCTGGTGGGCGGGATCGGGATCATGAACATCATGCTGGCGAGCGTCGCCGAGCGCACGCGCGAGGTGGGCGTGCGCCGCGCGCTCGGCGCCCGCCGCCGCGACGTGGCCGCGCAGTTCCTGGTCGAGAGCTCGCTGCTCACGGTGACCGGCGGGCTGCTCGGGAGCCTGCTCGGCCTGCTGGGTGCGGTCCTGATCCAGGCCTTCGCCGGCTGGCCCACGGCCGTCCACCCGCTGATGCTGTTCGTGGCCCTCGTCGTCGCGCTCGGCATCGGCATCGGCTTCGGCTTCTACCCCGCCTGGCACGCCGCCGGCCTCGACCCCGTCGAGGCGCTCCGGCGGGAGTAAGAGTGTCCTTGTAATAAGGACAAGATACTAGTAAGATGTCCTTCTGGAGAGGACACTGCTGATAGGCCTCCTGGACCGGATGATGGCCGACTTCGTCGAGCGGCCCCTGCCCGGGATGACGCCGCGCCGGGCGCGCTTGCCATGGATACGCGGCAAGATCGACACCGTGACCGGCATGCGCCGGTCGGGCAAGACGTACTTCCTCTACCAGCGAATCGCGGAACTGCTGGAGGGTGGGGCTCCTCGCGAGTCCTTGCTCTATCTCAACTTCGAGGACGAGCGCCTGTCACCGATGACAGCCGCAGACCTGCATCTCGTCCCCGAGACGTTCTACCGACGCTACCCGGCGATGAAGCGGAGGGAGTGCGCCTTCTTCTTCGACGAGATCCAGAACGTCGAGGGATGGGAGCGCTTCTCGCGCAGGCTCATCGACAGCGAGCGCGTCCACTTGTGCTTGACCGGCTCTTCCTCCCGGCTGCTCGGTCGCGAGATCGCGACGAGCCTCCGGGGCCGCGCGATCGAGACCGAGATCTTCCCCTTCGATTTCGAGGAGGCGCTCGCCCACGTCGGCGTGCAGCTGCAGAAGGGACCGCTGCCGGGCTCCGAGACCATAGCACTCGTGGAGAACCGCCTGGAGGCCTACCTGTTCGAGGGCGGGTTTCCGGAGGTGCAGGGAATGGAGGCGGACCTCCGGCGTCGCGTCCTCCAGGAGTACGTGGACGTCGCCCTGCTCCGGGACGTGATCGAGCGTCATCGGGTCACCAACACGACGGCGTTGCGACACCTCGTGCGGCACCTGCTCGCTGCCCCGGGGGCGGCTTTCTCCGTGCACAAGTTCTACAACGACCTTCGCTCGCGCGGGGTCGCCGTGGCCAAGGACACGCTCCACGCCGCCCTCGACCACCTGGCCGAGGCTTTCCTCCTCTTCACGGTCCCGATCCGGACGAGGTCCGAGCGCGCCCGCATGGTGAACCCCCGAAAGGTCTACCCGATCGACACCGGACTCGCACGGGCGCTGAGCCGCGACGATGGTCGCGACGAGAGCCGCCTGCTCGAGACGCTCGTGTTCCTGGACCTCCGGCGGCGTCGCCACGAGGTCGAGTACCTCGTGACCGGCGGCGGCCGCGAGGTCGACTTCGCGGCAACGGCGCCCGATGGAGCGCTATCCCTCGTGCAGGTCTGCGTCAGCCTGCGCGATGACGAGACGCGCGCGCGTGAGCTCGGGGCGTTGTCGGAAGCGATGGGGGAGCTCGAGCTCTCCCGAGGCACCATCGTCACACGCCACGAGGCCGAGTCGATCGAGACCGATCACGGTCGCGTCCTCGTCCTGCCTGCCTGGCGTTTCCTGCTCCGCCACCTCTATCCCGTCGAGTGACCGACGCCTAGAGCGCGCGCAGCGTGTGGGCGACGTTGGCGCGGGCGGCGCGGATCGCCGGGGGTAGGCCGCCGAGGGCGCCCATCACCAGGGCGAAGAACATGCCGAGCAGCAGCAGGTCGGGTGTGATGCGGAAGGCGAAGGCCAGGTGCGAGAAGGTCTGCCAGTTGATGGTGCCGGTCGTCAGGCCGTTCACCGGCAGCACCGCGACGCAGCCGACGAGGCCGCCCACGAAGGCGATGATCAGCGACTCCACGAAGAACGACAGCACGATCGCGAAGCCGCCGAAGCCGATGGCGCGCAGCACTGCGATCTCGCGCGCGCGCTCGGAGACGGCCGAGTACATGGTGTTGAGCGCTCCGAACACCGCGCCGAGCGCCATCACCGCCGCCACCAGGCTGCCGAGCACGGTGATCAGCGTCGTCACCACCTGCGACTGCTTCGCGTAGTACGCCTTCTCGCGCAGCGTCTGGAGGTTGAGGCGCGGGTCGCCCTTCAGCAGCGCCTCGAAGGCGGGGAAGTCGTCGGCCGAGCGCAGCTTCACCGTCGCCGCCTGGAAAATTGAAGGCGGGCGCTGGTAGAAGCCGTTGAGGGTCGCGGCGTCGGCCCACACCTCGGAGTCGAAGGCCGTGCCCTTGCCGTCGAACACCCCGACGATCGTCCAGGTGCCGGCCCCGATCCGCACCGTGGCTCCGAGATCGAGCCCCTGGTAGGCGTCGCGGGCACCCTTCCCGACGACCGCCTCTGCCAGGCCGGGGGTGAGGAAGCGCCCTTCGACGATCTTCACGTTGTCGCGCACGGCGAGCACCTTCGGCTTGACCCCGCGGATCTGCACGTTGGCCTCGCCGTCGCTGTGGCGCATGGCGATCGCCGCGATCACGACCACCTCGGGGCTGACGAGCGGGCCGGATGCGTCGCGCGCCACCTGCGGCGCGTCCTCCACGATCCGCACGTCGTCCGCGTTCAGCACGCTCGTCATCTCGTTGTCCGCCCCGGCGCGCTGCACGATGGCGTTCTCGGGCAGCCCCGACGAGGTGAGCGTCGCCTGGAAGCCGCGCGCGAGCGCGAGCATGGCCACGAACACGCCCACGGTGCCCGCGATCCCGAGCACCGCCACCACCGAGGAGGTCCAACGCTCCCTGGCGCTCAGCAGGTTGTAGGCGACGGGGATCGCCATCTTCATACCCTCCGCAGCGCGTAGGCGACCTGCAGCCGCATCGCCGAGAGACCGGGCAGCAGGCCCGCCAGCAGGCCGGTGGCGAGCGCGACCGCGGCGCCCGAGGCGATCGCAGCCGGCGAGAGGTAGGTCGGCAGGATTCCGCCGGTGATGTCCTGCGCCGCCACGGCGCGCGCCAGCCAGAGCCCGATGGCGCCGCCGATCGCGGCGATCAGCAGCGACTCCGCAAGCACCAGGGCGAGCACGAAGCGGTCGGAGTAGCCGATCGCCTTCAGCACGGCCAGCTCGGCCGTGCGCTCGCGCACGGCGATCGCCATGGTGTTGCCGGTCACGAGCAGGAGCGTGAAGAACACGATCGAGCCGATCGCCAGGATCAGGAACTCGATGTTGCCCATCTGCTTCATGAACGACGCCGCGAAGGCCGACTCGGTCTGGGTGCGGGTCTCCGAGGCGGAGTTGGCGAACTCCGCGTCGATCGCCTTCGTCACAGCGAGCGCCTGGCCGGGGTCGCTCACGCGCACGATGTACCAGCCCACGATCCCCTGCCAGTAGCGGGGCGCCTTCTCGTAGAAGTACTTGTGCTGCAGCCAGAGCTGGCCCTCGTCGTCTCCCGGCCGAGTGCCGCGGTAGATCGCCCGCACGTTGAAGTCCCAGCTGGTCCCGCCCAGGTATCCCGGAGCCTTGAGCGGCACGTGGTCGCCGATCTTCCAGCCGAAGCGCTGGGCGAGCTTCTGCCCGATCACGACGCCCTGGCGGTCGGCGAGGAAGTCGTTCCACTCGCCCTCCGGCACCTTGAACTCCGGGTACAGGCGCTGCCAGTCCTCGGGCACGATCACGAACTGCGCGAAGAAGTTCTTCGGGTCCTGGTAGACCCCGCCGAACCAGGTCGAGTGCGCGACGTCCTTCACCCCGGGAAGCCGGCGGATGCGCTCCATGTAGGGAAGCGGCAGGGGCTGGATCACGCCGGTTCGGCCGATCACCACCAGGCGGTCCGCGCCGGCAACCTCGATTCCCTGGCGGAAGCCCGCGCGCACCGCGGCCAGGAGCCCGAACAGGAACATCGCCACCATGAACGACCCGACCGTGAGCAGGGTGCGGATCTTCTTGCGCTTCAGGTTGGCGAGGAGCAGCGGCAGGAACCTCATGGCGTCACCAGCGCGGCCCGCCCGGCTTCGCGCTTCTGCCCCGCCTCGACCAGCACCCCCTTGTCGAGGTGCAGGAGCGCGCTCGCGCGATCGGCCGCGCGCGGGTCGTGCGTCACCATCAGGATCGTCTTGCTGCGCTCCGAGACGAGCAGCGAGAGCAGGTCGAGGATCTCGTCGGCGCTCTTCCTGTCGAGGTCGCCGGTGGGCTC